>JBBDSB010000291.1:0-40637 GCA_040905205.1 Cyclobacteriaceae bacterium | reverse complement strand
CATATTTCTGGCTAATTGCTGTCCTTGAAGCGGCTACCAATAACTTTTGAAGTACGGCCTTTTGTAATTCTACCGGGGAACTATAATCCTGTTCCAAAGATTCTCTTAATCTAATCCCGTTTTTTAGCAATGTACCTAATATAGCCATATCTTTGTCCTCTTGAAAAAAGTCCAATTGAATCTAATTTTCTAGGTAAAAATACAATAATGAGTATTAAAGAGAACCTTAAAGACCTAAAAAAATCTTTTTTTAATTCGGATTGTCGGCTGGTGGCCGTGAGTAAAACCAAAACCAAAGCCGCCATTATGGAAGCCTATGATGCTGGAATAAGGGATTTTGGTGAAAATAAAGTTCAGGAAATCTCCGAAAAGGCACCGGATTTACCCGATGATATCCTTTGGCATATGATTGGCCACCTTCAAAGAAACAAAGTGAAATTTATTGTACCCTTCATTTATCTGATTCAAAGCGTAGACTCATTACGGCTTTTAAAGCAAATCAATAAAGAGGGGGAAAAAATCAAACGGACCATTCCCTGTTTACTTCAGGTGTATATCGCTAAGGAAGAGACCAAATATGGATGGGATGAACAGGAACTGTATGCTTTTCTATTCGGAGATGAAATCCTGGATATGCATTATATAGAAATCAAAGGTTTAATGGGGATGGCTACCAATACTTCCAATCAGAAAACCATTAGGGCCGAATTTAGAGGGTTAAAGTTTTTATTTGACAAACTCAAAAAAGAGACCTTGCCCGATCAGGTAAGCATGGAGGATTTATCCATGGGAATGAGTGGAGATTACCAAATCGCCCAGGAGGAAGGAAGCACCATGGTCCGCATAGGAAGTGCTATTTTTGGAGAAAGAGACAATAATTTATAATGAAAAAACATCAATACTTACAAACTGCGGCGGTATTTGGAGCATTGGCCGTCATTTTTGGGGCATTTGGTGCCCATGCACTGGCCCCATTTCTTATTCAACACGGAAAGGAGGCAACTTATAATACCGCTGTGGATTACCATTTTTATCATAGCCTGGCTTTAGTTTTAATTGGTATATTAATGCAGTTTTTTCCAGAAAACCAGAAGTTAAAATACAGTGCATGGTCCTTTATTGCCGGCATTTGTATTTTTTCGGGTTCACTTTACCTTCTTTGCCTCACCCAAGTATCTTGGCTGGGAGCGATTACACCCATCGGAGGACTAGGTTTTATTCTAGGTTGGGTTTTTTTATTTCTTGCCGCCTCCAAATCAAATTAATCAGCTAGATGAATTTGAAAAAGGTCTTAATAATAGTAATAGCATTCTGGATTACCCATTCCCAGGTTTACGGACAGGATGTCAGGGAAAGGCTGATCGGATTGAACAATCTTTTGGGCCAAGGGTCCTTTTTTGACAACCACATGGCTGGTTTTATATTATATGATCTGGACAGCCAAACCGTTCAATACGAAAAGAACAGCCACCTTTACTTTATCCCTGCATCCACCACCAAGCTGTTTACTTTTTTCGGTGCATTGTTGGTGTTGGGAGATACATCCACATTTTTGAGGTTCGTCCCCAATGAAGGGAATGTAACCATTTGGGGAACTGGAGACCCCTCTTTGGCATATCCATCCCTGCCATCACCCAAAATGAAGGACTTTCTTTCCCGCTATGATAAAATATATTATTCTGAAAGCAATTGGCAAGACAGCCCCTTTGGATATGGTTGGCAGTGGGACGACTATTTTTATTCCTATTCAGCCGAAAGGTCACCAATTCCGATTTTTGGTAACCTTCTAAAGTCCAGGAATATCAACAACAGGCCTGTCCTGACTCCGTCAATTTTTTCGGTGGCCGCCACCGATAAGCCTATGAGAAATGTAGAAAGGGATTGGCATACGAATAATTTCTATTACAACCCCCGCACCTATAATGGCAGGGAAAGCCAGGTCCCCTTTATTACCTCCAAAGAAACCTTCGCACAACTTGCCGCCCTGGAATGGAAAAAGGAAGTTTTGCTTTCCAATGAAAACCTTCCTCCGGATCATTTTATTTTAAAAGGTATTCCCACTAAGGCTTTTTACAAGGAAATGCTTTTAGAAAGTGATAATTTTATTGCCGAGCAATTGCTCCTTCAGGTTTCTGACGAGGTTTTCCGTGAACTCAATGCCGAAAAAGCCATAGAATACATCAAAGAAACCTATTTGTTTGATTTGCCTGACGAGCCGATTTGGGTGGACGGCTCCGGGCTCTCCAGACATAACCTGATTACACCAAGGACCATGGTCTCTTTATTGGATAAAATATACCGCCTGCTTCCGGATGCCGAATTATTTGGGCTTCTTCCTATAGGGGGTAGGTCAGGAACCCTTAAATTCAATTATCAAGCCCCAGTACCTTATATTTTTGCAAAAACCGGCACCATCAGCAACAACCATTGTCTGGTTGGTTTTATCAAAACTAGAAAAGACAAAATTTATGCCTTTTCCTTTATGAACAACAATTATCCTTATAAGGCATCTACTGTCAGAAATGAAATGGAAAAAGTATTGTTATTTATCCGTGATAATTTTTAAATTTCTTTATGAAGAAAAGAAACTTTATTAAAACCCTTGGGGCTGGCTTGGGTTTTCTGCCATTTATGGGATATGCCCACACCATAGAAAAACCGGGGAAAAATCAAAAGATTCTACCCAAGCCCCTCCAACCCGGTGATCAGGTTGGATTGATCAGCCCTTCTTCCGCCACCGCTGAAAGGATTGAGTTTACTTTTGCCAGAGAGGCCCTGGAGGCATTGGATTTGACCGTAAAAGAAGGCAAACACCTGAGCAGTCGAAGAGGACACCTTGCGGGGACCGACCAGGAAAGGGCGCAGGATTTAAATACCATGTTTTCAGATAAAAAGATAAAAGGGATTATTTGCATCCGGGGAGGCTCCGGTGCCGCAAGGATATTGCCGATGATTGATTACGAAAATATAAGGGAAAATCCAAAACCCCTATTGGGATACAGTGATATCACTGCCCTACACAATGCCATTTATGCGCAGACCGGCCTGATCACTTTTCATGGGCCAAATGGTACCGGCAGCTGGAACAGTTTCAACGTTTCCCAGTTCAGAAAAATTTTTTTTGAACAGTCCACGGAAATAAAATTCGAAAATGAAGTTCCGGAAACCGATGAGCTGGTCGTGAAAGAAAACAGAACTCAGGTCATTTATCCCGGTAGCACAGAAGGAGAATTGGTAGGTGGTAACCTTACAGTGTTAACGGCTTTGGCTGGCTCACCTTATTTACCTGATTTTAAGGATAAAATTTTGTTTTTGGAAGATATTGGAGAAGAGCCTTACCGGATAGACCGCATGATGAGTACGCTGATGCTAATGGGCGTTTTTACAAAAATAAAAGGATTTGTTTTTGGCCAATGTACCGATTGTAACCCCAGTGGGGGATATGGTAATCTGACCCTGGATCAACTGTTTGATGATTATATTCTCCCTTTAAAAATCCCTGCCTATCGGGGAGCTATGATTGGGCACATTCCCAAACAATTCATACTGCCCTTCGGTGCCAAAGTAGGGATGGATGCTGAAAAAGGAATCCTTGAGTTGAAAGAAAAAATTTTCCAATAACCTGCTTCTTCAAATGATATAATTCGGTCTGTCTTATTTGTCCGGATATGCTTCCGAAACCTGAAATCCAAAATATTGATACGATATGCAGCCTACTAACCTTACCAAATCAACTGATTCCCTATTACAAAGCGGCAAAAAAAATTTCAACTACCTTGCCCTGGGAGACAGTTATACCAAGGGAGAAGGAGTAAATCCGGTAAAGAACTACCCTAACCAAACCGTGGATAAATTAGCCCATTTTAACTTGATTTTTTCTCCTCCTAAAATCATTGCCGAAACAGGCTGGACTACCGGGGAATTAATTCAGTCCTTGGAGTTAGATAAATTTGGCGATACTGTTTTTGATTGGGTTACGCTGCTTATCGGGGTCAATAACCAATATAGGGGACAATCCCTGACCCAGTATGAAAAGGAGTTTAAATACTTGTTGGAAACCGCCCTATACCTTGCAAATGGAAAGCCCACCCATGTGACGGTGATTTCCATTCCTGATTGGGCTGTAACCAGATTTGGGAATTCCAGTGGGAGAAATCTTGAGAAAATTTCTTTGGAAATTGAGGCTTTTAATAAGGTGAATTATCATATTTCTCAGGATTTTAGGGTTCATTATCTGGAAATCAACAAAATGTACAGGATATTTGGGGGATTAGAAAAAAACCTCGCTCCTGATGGCCTCCATCCCAGTACTTTGATTTACGAAAACTGGGCCAGTGAACTGGTCAAAATCATCCTGCCTCAAATTCAACATTAAAGCCCTTTCACAAAGCAAAAAACCTGCATTGATATGGCCAAAGCAGGTTTATAAATGTTTTATTCTGGCTGGTCCTATCAGCTTCCTTTAGGTAATACATTGGAAATCATTGAAACTTTCTCTATGGGTTCACTGGCATTGGAATATATCCTAACCACACTGTTTTGTTTACCCATTTTTCCGGTTGAATTGAAAGAAACCTTAATTTCTCCTTTATCTCCCGGGACGACAGGTTCCTTGGGCCAATTTGGGACAGTACATCCACAGGTTGCGGCCACATTGGATATGACAAGGGGAGATTTACCGGTATTTTCAAATTTAAAAACGTGCTCCACCTTATCCCCCTGGTGGATGTCCCCAAAATCCTTGGACGATTCCTCAAAAGTGATGACCGGTCCATTTTCAGATTTCTCCTGTGCCTGAGCAAAAAAAACGGTAAAACAAGCAACTACTAACATCAGCATTCTTTTCATATCATTTTGATTTTATTGATTTTCCAAATTGGTATTCCTATTCTCATTAATAAAAAACCGCGCATGAAAGTTCACCATAAACAACTCTTCTTTTGCCCTGGTCATGGCCGTATATAGCCATCTTACGTACTCTTTATCCAATTGTTCTAAATTCAAGTATCCCTGATCTACAAATACCGCATCCCATTGTCCACCCTGTGACTTATGGCAGGTAAGTGCATAAGCAAACTTTACCTGTAAGGCATTTAAATAAGGATCTTTTTTTACAGCTTCCTTGATTTTGGTCTTACTTCCCAAATCCAAATAATCCTGCTCCACAGCCTGATACAGCTTTTTCCATTCTTCAAAAGGCAAGGCGGGCTGAGAAGTATGAAGGGTGTCCAAAATGATTTTGGCTTCAAACGGCACCTCTTCCGGATAATCCACCAGCCTTAATTCCAAAGTAGCAAACCTTAGGCCATAAATTTCTTCAAAGGAACGAATTTTCAGAATTTCCACAAAATCACCATTGGCCAGAAAACTGACTTTCTCCGATTCCTCCATATAGGTGTAGTTATTTTTGACAATCATCAGCCTGTCTCCGGCACTCAATTCTTCTTCGTAAAAAAAAATCATGTTCCTTATATATTGATTAAACCGGACCGCCGATTTATTGGACCGGGTTATGATCATGGTATTGTCCAAATCAAATTTATCATAGGCATACCTTAAGCCGTCTTCTAACCTGTCGCTTTTCATTTTAAAAAAATCCTTAAAACCCTTTGTTTTAAAAATGATTTTGGGAGGACTTTTCGAAACCTGGTCTCTCAATGCAGTGGCATTAAAAAGGATACCGGAATGGATGTGTTGTCTTGTTACCTCTTTTAAAAGAATTTCCGAAACATTCAGGTGAAAGTGACGGCGAAGGTAGTTTTTATCCAGGGCAGGACTGTCATTGCTTCCTACTGGAGGTAGTTGGGCAATGTCTCCGATCAAAAGGAGCTTGTTGTTCTGATTTTGGAAAACATATTCAATCAAATCCCTCAAAAGAGAATTCCCCCTGCTATTGTCATCTGAAAGCATGGAGGCTTCATCTACAATGAAAAGGGTATCCTTATAATAATTTTTCTGCAATTCAAACCCATATAATCCATCCGATTCTGAGGATTTGGCCCTATAAATTATTTTATGTATGGTAAATCCTGTTTTGCCCGCATAAGCACTCATCACTTTTGCTGCCCTGCCGGTTGGGGCCATCAGCATAGCCTTCAAGCCTAAAGAAGGGAGGGTTTTTACCAGGGCTCCGATGGCTGTGGTTTTTCCTGTTCCTGCAAATCCCTTCAGCACATAGGCGGTTTTCTCCAGGCTATCCTGTTGCAGGAATCCATTCATGGCTGTGAAAAAGGCTTCCTGATCAAAAGTAGGAGAATGGGGAAAAAATCCCTTGATCCTTTCGGATGGCATTGTTTCTGTTTCCTTATCTTTATGCATCAACAGCGAATCTAATCTGAAATGGCTGACATTAAAAACCAATTGGTAGAAAAATTCGGAAACAGACTCAGAACCCGCGTGAACGGCATTCTGACTATTGATAATAAAATATTGATGGTAAAGCACCTTATGGGGGAAGGTCGCATTTTCTGGAACGTGCCGGGCGGTGGTATGGAATATGGCCAATCGGCCATTGAAAATCTAAAAAGAGAGTTCAGGGAAGAAACAGGTCTGAAAATTGAGGTCCGGGAATTTTTATTTGTCCATGAGCATTTGGCACCCCCTTTACACGCCATAGAGCTGTTTTTTGTGGTGCATAATATAAAAGGGAACCTGATCAAAGGCCTGGATCCGGAATTAGTTCCGCATGAACAATTGATCGATGAAATCAGGTTTATGGAGACAAATGAAATAAAATCCATCAAGGATACCGATAAACATGCTATATTTAGGGGAATAAATTCCATAAATGATATAAGAAAATGGAAAGGAAATTTTAATTTTGAAAATAATTGCATAAAATAGCGTTCTAAAACTAACCATCAATTCTTTACAACATTTAATCAGGCTTTAAAATATTCAAAAATGACATTGAGCAAAATATTATCAATTGTATTTCTCCTGGCAGCATTGGGCTTAGGGTATAGACTTTACTTGGGAGTGGATGAGGTAGTGGAGGAAGAAAAGAGATTGGAAAGAACCGAAGCCAGAATAATTGAAAAGCTGGAAATGCTTAGAGATGCCCAGATCGCCTACCAGGCAACCCATGGGGAATATGCCGATAATTGGAATGAACTGAAAGAATTCATTCAAGAGGGAAATATCTACATCGTTCAACGCACTGAAACCACAGAATTGCTTGAATATGGAGAGGAAGTCACTACTGTCGAAATCGATACATTAGGGGCAGTCAATGTTCAGGATTCCCTTTTCAATGAAAGGAAATACCCTGATTTTAACCTTGATGTTTTAAATGTCGTTCCCGGTTCAGGCGGAAAACAATTTGAGTTCTTTGCTGATAAAATCGAGCGAAGTGGTAGAGAAATTGCGGTTTTTGAAATTCGGGATCCTGCACCGATCAATCCGGTCAGAAGGAGAAACAACAATGAAAAAGCTTTAAGGGTAGGTTCCAGGACAGATACGTCCACTTCCGGAAATTGGGAATAAGATTGGCTTCCACAAAAAAATATATTTCAAGTAAATTCATCAGCGATAAATTTGACATTGACAGGATCTCAAATTTATCGCTTTTCTTATATGATCAGCTTCTGGTAATCATAGCCCATCCGGAAAAAGTACGGGCCATCTCCGGTGTACATATATATACCATCAATTCGAAGGAGGATCTTAATGTCATCTTAGATGCTGATGAATTGATTAACCAATCAAGGGCAACCGGAAAACTTACCGTACACCACCAAAAATTCGGTTTGGTTCCCGGACCACTATTTAACCCCTCCCACACCTCTCTTTACCTTAATTTTTCCACCGATTTGGAAAAGGGAGACTGGGAAATCTCCTACGAGGGAGTACACAACAACTCCATACAAGTAGTAAGTGCATTGGATAAATCGTTTTTAACTAAACTGGATGGTTTAATTCCCGAACTTGAGATCGCTCATGGAGCGGCACAGGTATTGGATTTTTTTCTTAATAACAACCAGGACTTGCTCAATCAGGAAATTTTCATTAACATTTCTCCTGGAAGTATATATATAGCGGCTTTCAAGGGTGGTGAATTGGTCCTGTTCAACCGGTTTGCCATCCATGAAGAAGCTGATTTTCTAAAGTATGTCTTAACGGTTATTCAACAATTGGCGTTTGACCGGGTACATTGTAAGATTTCCCTTTTTGGTAATTTGGATTACGTTCATTGTGAATTGGAAAATCTTCAAAGATATTTTAAAAACATCCAATTGAAAGAACAAAAGCAGAATATCGAGTATCAACCAGGTGCTGAGGATTTCAAAAACACCCGGCTTTTAGAAGCATTTTGGTCACCAAACAATCTTTAATGAAAAAAACCGCACTTTTTCCAGGGTCTTTTGATCCCTACACCAAAGGCCACCATGATATTGTAATGAGGGGTTTAAATCTATTCGACGAAATCATTATCAGTGTAGGTCATAATACCACCAAAAAAAGCCGGTACTTTGACATAGAAATGATGGTGGAAAAGATTAATTCAATCTATGAGGAAATGCCGAAAGTAAAAGTGATTTTATACAATGAGCTTACCTCCTCTTTGGCCAAGAAACACCAGGCAGGGTACCTATTGCGAGGATTGCGCAACACCACGGATTTTGAATATGAAAATACCATCAGTCAAATGAACCGTTACCTCAATGAAGATTTAGAAACCGTATTTTTGATCACCTCTCCGGAATTCGCAGCCATCAGTTCTTCCATCATCCGGGAAGTCCACCGATATGGTGGTAAGGTGGAGGATTTTTTACCCTACAAAGTTTGAAAATTTTCAGGACATCGGTTTAAAAAGCGCTTGTATAAATACCGCATGGAGGGATAGGAATTTACCAATGCCGTTTTAGCCTCCTGATGATTCATCCACCTGAGGTCCTGTATTCCCTCTTCTACCTGAGGTTTCATTTTGGTATCATTTAAGCATTCCATGGTATACCAGTAAGTTTTCTTTAGGATACTTTTTCTGTTTTGGGTATAGGTATGCCATGTTTTACAAATGGGCTCCACCAATTTTACCTGAATATTGCATTCTTCTTCTACTTCCCTGAGGGCACAGACGGCGGGAGATTCCTTTTTTTCAAATTTCCCCTTGGGCAAATCCCATTTACCCAACCTGAAAATAAATAGAATCCGGTCCTCCTTGGTCACCACCCCTCCTGCTGCCTTGATAATCAGAAACCTGCTTTTGATAAATTTCTTCATTCGCTTTAAATCCACCGTTACCAGGGTAATGCTGTCAAGATGTTTTAATTTCCTTGTTCTCAGTAAATACAATAGTTTCACCACGATGTCTCTGGATGGGTTATTAATGAGTACATCATCATGAAAATCGGCTGTTGTGGGCAGATCAGAAGGGTTATCATACACACACTCATAGGTTTTTTTTGGATGAAAATCCGAGGTGGAAACCAGGTCCAGCGGCTTATCATTGATAAAAATTTTCATGTCCCAGGTATTTTATCCAAAAATGCATAATTTTTTCAGTCATCACAACCCTCTGTTCATTTTTATCCTTTAATTTTAAAACATGGAATTAAAAGATAAAAGTACAGCTGAAGTCGTTGCAAAAAACCTATTACATATCAATGCCATAAAACTCAATCCCGAGAGCCCCTTCACCTGGGCATCCGGATGGAAATCACCCATTTATTGTGACAACAGGCTTTCCCTATCCTATCCTTCCGTAAGAAACTTGATCCTGGAAAAACTGGTAAAATTGATTCAAACCCACTTCCTGAACATTGAGGCAGTGGCAGGTGTGGCAACAGCGGGTATTCCACAAGGGGCCTTGCTAGCAGACCGTTTAAATTTACCCTTTCTTTACGTAAGGTCAAAACCGAAAGGCCACGGAATGGAAAACATGATAGAAGGGAAAATCACCCCTTCCCAAAAAATCGTAGTGGTGGAGGATCTGGTATCTACCGGAGGCAGTTCGCTGAAAGCGGTCCAGCATTTAAGAGATTCCGGTTTTGAGGTGTTGGGCATGGTGGCCATATTCACTTATGGGTTTGACATAGCGGCACAGAATTTTGAAAAGGAAAGCGTGAAATTGGTTTGCCTAAGTGATTATGACTCTCTTTTGCCGGTAGCATTGGCCGAAAAATATATTTCAGACCCAGACATGGTTACCCTTTCCAAGTGGCGGCATAATCCCGATAAATGGGGACAATAGAAATCAGCGATGTAATATTTTTTTTCCGGAATTTTCCATGATGCCCATTCCAAAAAGGGCAAAATCATATTTTACGGGATCAGTAGAGTTGAAAACCCGGAGGTTTTCTGTCAATTCCATGGCCGTAATCCAATCTGTCTGCTTTCTGGTGATTAAGCCCAAACTCCTGGCCACCCGATCTACATGGAGATCACAGGGGCAAATCAGTTGATAGGGTTTGATGGTATGCCAGATACCAAAATCCACTCCCTTTTCGTCCTTTCTTACCATCCATCGCAAAAACATATTGAGCCTTTTACATGCCGATTTTCTTTGGGGAGTAGCAATGTGTTTCCTGGTTCTGGCAGGGGAATTAGGATGTTGGAAAAAGAAATCATGAAAACGGGCCAACAGCAATTCCATAATATTCTTGTCTTCACACCACCCGTGGATAAAGGCTTCTTCAAGGCTTAAATGCTTCCTATAAAATCTGGAAAAAAAATCAATGAAATAAAGCGTATCCAAGTCATTGAATGTCCTGTGACGAAACCTCAGGAATGGCTTTAGGTCATTTTCACGGTGGTTAAGCATAAAATCATGTGGGCTATAATCCATCATTTCCATCAACTGTTCACATTTATTGATGATGGTTTTACGCTGGCCCCATGCCAAAATGGCCGCAAAAAACCCTGCAATCTCAATATCCTGTTTCTTTCGGAAAAGATGGGGTATGGAAATCGGATCTTCCGGGATGAAACTAATTTGATTATATAACGCTGCTTTTTCATCCAGCAGCTCCCTGAGTAAATCCATTAAACAATGGCTATTTTTACCTCTCCCCCTTCGATCCCATCAAACCATTTTAAACAAAGCGAATGATCATCCTTTTCGGATAAGTGCCAATCAAAGCATTTAATATTGGTCAATTTTGTCAATTTGTCCTCATCCGGAAGGTAAAGGCAAATATCAAAGTCAGGAATTTGATTGATGTCTGTCGTATTCCACTTCTCCAGCAACCACCCTTCATCCATAACTTTTATGCGCTGTCCAAAAACCTGGCCCTCGATTACAGATGGGACGCCATCACTTCTTCTAAGATGGTAACAGTTGGGGCCAAACATGATTTGTTTAAATAATTTCCCCTCTATTAAATCCGATTCTGACGACAGCCTTTTCCATTCCGACTGATCCATCACTTCAGAAGGCGTGGTACTGTATTTGGATAAAAAAGAGGATATCCCCGAAAAAAAATAGGTGATTCCGACAAACAATATCCCAAATGTTGCAAGTATAGGATAGGATAAAACAAAAATCACATTCCATACGTACCGAAAGAAATGGTGAAAATGAAGCTGGATTTTATTCATTATGGCGTGAAGGTAAATATAAAATTAATTCATATTCGGCAAATAAACAAAAACCTTCCATTTAACTTGATATTGCTGGCGATTATTGACGACCCATTAGATTCTCAAGCAATTTCTTTACCTTTGCAGGCTGAATTGACAGATGGACAATGAATTTACAACAAGAGATCTCTAAACGCAAAACCTTTGGCATCATCGCCCACCCAGATGCCGGAAAAACCACATTGACAGAAAAGATGCTGCTATTTGGGGGCGCTATCAAAACTGCAGGTGCGGTGAAATCCAATAAAATCGATACTGCCACCAAATCAGACTGGATGGAAATAGAAAAGCAAAGAGGTATCTCTGTGGCCACCTCTGTAATGGGTTTTGAATACAAAGGACAGAAAATCAACCTGCTTGACACCCCGGGTCACCAGGATTTTGCGGAAGACACCTATCGTACTTTAACGGCGGTCGATTCCGTCATTATGGTCATAGATTGTGTAAAAGGGGTAGAAATTCAGACTGAGAAATTGATGGAAGTCTGTAGAATGAGAAAGACACCGGTTATTTGTTTCATCAATAAATTGGATAGGGAAGGCCAGGATCCTTATGACCTTTTGGATGAAGTAGAAAGCAAACTTAATATTGAGGTGAGGCCATTATCATGGCCTATATCCATGGGGAAATCCTTTAAGGGCGTTTATAATCTTTATGACAAACAATTGAACCTTTTTACCCCCAGCCAAAGAAAAATCAGTGATGACAGATTAACCATCGAAAATCTGGATGACCCCCAATTGGATGAATTGATTGGGCCGGGTCTTGCAGATCAATTAAGGGAGGATGTGGAATTAATAGAAGGGGTATATCCGGATTTCGACCCTACAGCCTACCTGGAAGGGAAAGTGGCACCTGTTTTTTTTGGTTCGGCAGTTAATAATTTCGGCATCCAGGAAATGTTGGACACCTTCATTAAAATTGCCCCCTCCCCCAAAAGCAGGTTAACGGAAAATAGGGAAGTAAAACCGGATGAGGATAATTTCAGTGGATTTATTTTTAAAATCCATGCCAATATGGATCCAAAACACCGCAACAGAATTGCCTTCCTCAGGATTTGTTCGGGAAAATTTGAGCGCAACAGGCCTTATAATCATGTTAGGGGAACCAAAGCCCTTCGCTTTTCCAATGTAACCTCTTTCATGGCTCAGGATAAGGAGATCATTGAAGAAGCATTTCCCGGGGATATTGTTGGACTTTACGATACCGGCAACCTAAAAATAGGCGATACCCTTACGGATGGAGAAGATTTACAATTCAAAGGAATCCCAAGTTTTTCCCCGGAGATTTTCAGAGAAGTGGTAAATAAAGATGCCATGAAAACCAAACAACTGGAAAAGGGGTTACAACAGTTGATGGAAGAAGGTGTGGCACAATTGTTTACCTTTGAAATTGGTGCAAGAAAAGTGGTCGGCACAGTAGGACAATTGCAGTTTGAGGTCATTCAGTTCCGTTTGAAGAATGAGTACAATGCAACTGCAGATTTCGTCCCCATGAATTTGTATAAAGCCTGTTGGATCAACAGTAATGATAAAAAGAAACTGGATGAATTTGTACGTTCCAAGCAAAGGCATATTGCCCGTGACAGGGATGGCAAACTGGTCTTTATGGCTGAGAGTAAATCCTGGCTCCAGATGGTGCAGGACAATTTTCCAGACATTGAATTTCATTTTACATCTGAATATTAATACAGACATAAAAATTCCCGATTGAATGAAAAGACCATTTAATGTAATTTATGAAGACAACCACCTGCTTGTGGTCAATAAATCAGCAGGGATTTTGGTCCAGGGGGATAAAACCGGTGATAAGACCCTAACCGATTATTGTAGGGATTATATTGCCAAAAAGTACAATAAGCCAGGGGCTGTCTTTCTGCACCCTGTCCACCGGCTTGATAGACCTGTCAGCGGCTTGGTGGTTTTTGCCAGAACCTCCAAAGCTTTGGAGAGAATGACCGCCCTATTCAGGAAAAGGGAAATCCACAAGGTATATTGGGCCATTGTAAAAAGCAGGCCAAAGGAAGAGATGGGAAAACTGAACCATTGGTTGGTAAAAAACCAAGAAACCAATATTTCTACTGCCTATGAAAAAGAAGTTCCTGAATCAAAAAAATCTGAACTCACTTATAAACGGATGGGCAAATTAAATGATCACTGGTTGTTGGAAATAAGACCCCTTACCGGTAGACCACATCAGATCAGGGTACAACTTTCAGCCATGGGATGCCCGATCCGGGGTGATGTGAAATATGGTTTCTCCAAACCAAATCCGGACGGCAGCATCCACCTTCATGCTTTCCATCTGGTATTTACCCATCCTATAAAAAATGAAAAATTGTTTTTGAGAGCGGCTTTGCCGGAAGAATCCTTTTGGGAACAATATTTGGAGTTTGAAAATAAAAAAACCGGAGACCGACACCTCGACAATAGCTTCAGTGGATAAAATTTTAATCCTTGAAAAACTTAATATCAACCGTATGTTTCGAAAAGCCATTTTAATATTTTCATTTGTTTTTTCATCCATTGATGTCTTCGGTCAAACTGAAGGCGTTTTCTGGGAAATTTCAGGACATGAATTGAAATCCCCCTCTTACCTTTTTGGAACCATACATCTTATTTGCGAGCAGGATTATATACTAGGACAAAAAGTGAAGGAAAAACTCCTTAAAAGCGAGGCCCTGATCCTGGAAGTGGATATGGATGATCCGAACCTGGCCATGTCTATGATGTCCAAAATGCATAATGAAGGAGGGGAAGAGATTACCGATTTTCTCAGCGAACAGGAATACAGGGAAACACGGGAATTATTAAAGGAGCGAACGGGAATGGATATTGATAGGATGAAAAGTTTACGTCCCATGATGCTGATGTCCTTTCTCTACCCCAGCCTATTGGAATGTGAAATAAAATCCTTCGAAAATGAATTGATGATGGTGGCAAAATCACAAAACAAATCGGTTCTGGGCTTGGAATCCGTGGACGATCAACTCTCCCTTTTTGATAAGATACCATTGAAAGAACAATACCAGAGTTTTTATGAGTATGCGGGAAATCTGGATAAAGGGAAAAAAGAATTCAAAAAGTTAATTGACACCTATAAAAAAGAAGAAATTGCCTTATTGGTGGAAATGGTTTCCCAAAGTCCGGAATACAGGGAATATCAGGACATCCTCCTGGACGAAAGAAATAAAAACTGGATGGCACCCATGCAATCCATGATGCGCGATGGTTCCATGTTCTTTGCGGTGGGTGCTGGTCATTTGGGTGGGGAAACCGGGCTGATAAATCTCCTCAAACAAAAAGGCTATACGCTACAACGGCTGGATAACCTTTGAGGCCATTGTCCTTAGAATTTTTGAGGTCAAGGTAGCATCTAAAAAGGTTACTTTATTTGCCGGATGGATTACCTTTAAAAAAACGATAGATACCCCAAGCGCTGATTATAAACAATAATACCAATACCAAAATTTGCCAATTTTCATCATTGGATTGCATTGCCTGATAGATGCCTACCGCCCAGGTACCCGTCAGGAAAGCAAGAAAAGTCCTCGGCAACATCCCGACTAATCCGGCCCAAACAAGGTTTGGAATACCGGTCCTTAACAAGGCAAATAATATATTGGACAAGGCAAAAGGAACCACCGGACTTATCCGGACATAGAATACCAACCACCCCATCTTTTCCCTTTTCTCATGGATAAGTTGGGCAGCTTTGGGATAGGGCTTTAAAATAAGGCCCAAACTGTTTTGATCAAGGTTTCTCCCAAGAAGGTAGCCCATGACACTAGCCAGGGTGTAGGACAATACCAGAAAGGGAAAAGTCGCCCACCCAAAAATAAACCCACTTAATACAGCTAGAAAAGTCGTGGGTAGCAATGCCAACCCCATCAGTAGGGAGCAAGTGACCAAATAAAAAAAGAGCCTGGGTAAGGTTAAAAACCCTGAGGTTGGCAGGGGTTCCCAATGTTGGTATATTCCCTGTAAAGTGAGGAGCGAACCTATAGAAGGCATCACACTCACCCATAAGATGATCCAACATACCCAGGGATTTTTGGAATAGATAGTTTTAAATTGCTTGAAAATGGTATGTTTTTTATTCATCTTTGGGCAAATCTAATAAGAATCCCAACTTTAAATCCAATGACCCTCCAAAAAGAGCTATGATTTCTGGAAGGTCATCCAATGGATAAATACAAAATATAAACAATGAAATTCGGAACCAAAGCCATACATGCCGGAGTTATTCCCGACCCTTCTACAGGGGCCATAATGACGCCCATTTTCCAAACATCTACCTATGTTCAAAAGTCTCCGGGGGACCATAAGGGTTTTGAATATTCCAGAACCCATAATCCTACCCGGACAGCCCTTCAGCAAAACCTTGCTGCCCTGGAAAATGGCAAAAACGGTTTATGTTTTGCCTCCGGCATGGCTGCCATTGATGCGATCCTGAAGTTATTAAGCCCTGGAGATGAGGTGATCAGTACCAATGACCTATACGGTGGCACCTATCGGATCTTTTCCAAAATATTTTCAAAATATGGAATTAAATTTCATTTTGTGAATATGGATAAACCCTCAGAAATCGAGTCTTACTTCAATGATAAAACCAGGTTGGTATGGGTGGAGTCCCCGACCAATCCGATGATGAACATCATAGATATTGAAGGCATCGCTCAAATCACCAAGAAACATGGGGTGTTATTAGGTGTAGACAATACCTTTGCCACCCCATTTTTACAGACCCCCCTGGATTGGGGGGCTGACCTGGTCATGCATTCTGTGACAAAATACCTAGCTGGCCATTCCGATGTTATCATGGGTGCCATTGTTGTCAATGACGACCAACTTGCCGAAGATTTGGCGTTTATCCAGAACGCCTGTGGTGCGGTACCCGGGCCTCAAGACTGCTTTCTTGTACTTAGGGGCATCAAAACCCTTCACCTTAGAATGGAAAGGCATAGCCAAAATGGAAAAACCATAGCCGCTTATCTGAAAAACCATCCACGGGTGGAAAATGTATTTTGGCCGGGATTTGAGGACCACGCCAATCATTTCATTGCTAAAAAGCAAATGAGAGATTATGGAGGAATGGTTTCCTTCACCTTAAAGGACAATCGCATAGAAAACGCTGTCAGCATACTGGAAAAATTCAAGGTATTTGTTTTAGCGGAATCCTTAGGAGGGGTAGAATCTTTGTGTGGACACCCTGCTACCATGACACATGCCAGTATTCCAAAGGAAGAAAGAGAAAAAGTAGGTCTTACGGATTCTTTGATCAGATTAAGCGTAGGTATTGAGGATGCTGAAGACCTTAAAAATGACCTGGCCCAAGCCTTGGGATCTAGCTAACCTGAATCGGGGTAAGACCGTCTTAAAAAACCGGTTAAATCGTCAAGCGAACCCTTTTTGGTGGGCTGTTGATTGGGAAAGGGTGTGACAGTCCCGGCTGGCTAGGGATTCCCACAGCTTTCTCCGCTCAAAACCCTCTCTAAGCCCACCGAAGACAGTTTTTCCCTGAAATTAGGTTGAATCTCAGGTTAGTTAATGTAACAACATCTCAGTGAATAAAAGGGCGCATCCATTTTCTACCTCTTTGGTCCTTTCTTTATGGCTATTCTTGATAGCCGTAAGTACATATTGGTATTTTTTATCAATATTTTCCCTGTCTCTGAGAAAATGAGCCAAATGCTGGTAAATTATATGGTTATTATACCACCCTTCCAGGGTCTGCATCAATTGGTCCATCTGTTGATGTACCTTATGAGTGAATACTGCATTTAAACCAACACTTAATCTGATCTTTTCAATAGAAGTAACCTTTTTCAGGCCTCTAAAAATATCATGAATATTGGGTGGGTCCAATCTGCTTTTGGTATCAAAATGAAAATATTCCATCTCCTCGTTGATAATTTGAGTGCTGGCAGTATTGAGGGCCAACGCAGTAATTTCTTTGCTAAGATGCATCAAATCCCTGTAAAGGTCTTCCCAAACCTGTAATGGAATAGAAAGGATGATTTCATATACATTCGTGTATATATTCTTTTTATCGCTGACAATATTTTTTTCATATTCTTTAAAGTTCTCTTTTAGGTCCCCAAAATATACATGGAAGGCATTTTCTATCATGCGGATGTGGCGCACCTTTTTCAGGTTTTTTTGCAGTCTTTTAAATTCGGAAAAGGTGTCATGAATCAAATTTTTATTTTTAAAATGAATTTTTGCCAAGAGGAGGACAAAAATCTCAAATAAAAAAAGATGTTCTTCCAATTCAATGGATTTCTTTGATTTAATCTTTTTGGTTAGCTCTCCAAAAACTTCCTTTCCGGCATCATAATGCCGGTCAAAGACTTGCAGGATCAAAGGTGATACGAACGGCATGTCTATTCATGGATTTTCACAAGCGTGGAACCATAACCAAAGTTGGTTTTATGATGGTCTTTAAAATATTTAATTCCTTTTAATTGGCTCAAAACGCGGTGGATTTCTTTTCTTAGCACACCGTTACCGATCCCATGGATAAAGGTAATCTCGTCCATACCGGAAATTAGTGCAGCATTTAGGTTTTTATCGAAAATCTCCAATTGCAATTTTAATTTTTCTCCGTTGCTCATTAAATCAGGGTCCTTGGTTAGTTTTTCAATATGTAGATCAATGGTGGCAGGGGGTCTTTTCACAGCTTGTCCCGGATAACTGCCTTCGTCCTTGGGATTGAGCATCCTGTTTAGCCCTGTAATATCCAAATCTTTTACTTGATCATCTATTCGGAAAAGGTATCCCTCTTTTTCAAGCAAAGGAGCTTTTCCTTTGCTTTTAAAAAAAGAGGAAGCTTTGAATTTGACTTTTCTTTCAAAAGGTTTGGGAAACTTATCCAGGCTTTTATTGACAGGGACAATTAAAAAGTGAAGTGATGGCCATTCTTCAAAATTCTGGATTGATTTTTCCTCCACTTTTTTATAGGATTTTGACAAAATCACCCCCGCATCCAGGGTTTTTGAATTTTCTCCAAAAATTTCGGAAACGGAAAACAACAGGTCCTTTGAAGTATCATTGATGAGGATCATCCCATGCTGATGGTCGTTATAGGGGACATAAGTTAAGAATACGCCTTCCTTACTGGGGACCTTTCCCCTGTCCGGGACTGATACTGTGTCCCTGCTTTCTTCTGACTCCCCCCGGTTAAAATATTTTTCCTCGGCCTCATTGATGACCACCACTTCAGATTTAAGCACCGGGATTCGAAATCCATCCTCAATCTCTATTTCTACCTGCCCTCCGGGTGAAAGTTTGGTGATCACCCCTTCTTCCTTTCCATGCAATAATCTGACTTTATCTCCAATGTTCATGTTTCAAATTTACCAAATTGATGGTGGAAAAACCTAAAAATTTTAAATTGCTGATTTCATTGGACATAAAAAATTCCCTAAAGCCGGGAAGCCATAGGGAACGGCATAATTTAATTTTTAAATTTTAAACCAAAAATTAAATGACAATATTTACAATCTTTCCAGGAATAACAATCACCTTTTTGGGTGGCTTGCCATCCAACCATTTTTGCAATGATTCATGTGCCAGGGCCTTTGTTTCTATTTCCTCTTTGGATAATGAGAGTGGAAGGCTCAATTTGGCCCTCATCTTTCCATTAATGGATACAGGATATTCATGGCTTTCTTCCACCAGAAATTCTTCATTGGCAGTGGGAAAAGCAGAATAAATAATGGAGGTTTCATACCCCAACCTTTCCCATAATTCCTCCGCAATATGGGGAGCAAAAGGGCTAAGGATGACCAGAAAAGGTTCCAAAACCGCTCTTTTGTTGCATTTCAGAGCAGACAATTCATTGACACAAATCATAAAAGAAGAAACGGGCGTATTAAAGGAATGTCTTTCTATATCTTCCTCTACTTTCTTTATGGTTTTATGGAGGATTTTAAGTTCTTCCTTTGAAGCTTTTTGTTCAGAAACACTCCAATTGCCCCTATTATCATGAAAAAGTCTCCAAAGCTTTTTTAAAAACTTAAACACGCCATCAATTCCATTGGTATTCCAGGGTTTAAATTGTTCCAGTGGCCCTAGAAACATTTCATATAAGCGTAAAGTATCAGCCCCGAAACGATTGATCACATCATCAGGATTTACGACGTTAAATTTGGATTTGGACATTTTTTCTACTTCAGCTCCACAGTAATATTTCCCCTCCTCCAAAATAAAAGAAGCCTCTTCCAAATCGGGCCGCCAGCTTTTGAATGCCTCAAGGTCCAACTGATCGTTTTGGACAATATTTACATCCACATGCATAGGAATGACTTCATAAGATGCTTTCAATCCATGACTAACAAAGGTATTGGTTCCTTTCTTCCTATAAACAAAATTCGAACGACCTTGAATCATTCCCTGATTGATCATCTTTTTAAAAGGTTCTTCAAATGGTGAAAACCCTCTGTCATACAGGAATTTAGTCCAGAATCGGGAATAAAGCAGATGTCCGGTGGCATGCTCCGCTCCTCCGATATATAGATCGACCGCATCCCAGTACCGGACTGCCTCTTTACCCACAAATTCCTTTTCATTTTTGGAATCCATGTAACGGAAGAAATACCAACTTGATCCCGCCCAACCGGGCATGGTACTTAACTCAAGGGGAAAAGTCCCTTTCGGGGTAGTATAATTCCAGCCTTTGGCCCTGCCAAGTGGAGGTGCACCATCCTCTGTAGGTAGGTATTTGTCCACTTCCGGCAGCCTTAATGGCAAATCAGACTCATCTATAAGGAAGGGAACCCCTTCCTTGAAATATACGGGTAAGGGCTCTCCCCAATAACGCTGCCTGGTAAAGATGGCATCTCTCATCTTATATTGAATCTTCCCTTTTCCGATTCCCTTACTTTCCAAAAATTCGATGGCCTTATCCATAGCATCCTGCATTTTCAGACCGGAAATAAAGCCGGAATTCATGGTAGTACCTCCCTTTCCGGGAAAAGAGCCCTCTTCCATACTGCCTTCCAATACCTGCCGGATTTCCAGCCCAAAGTATTTTGCGAAATTATAGTCCCTTTCATCATGGGCAGGCACAGCCATAACCGCCCCTGTCCCATACCCGGCCAGTACATAATCGGCTATCCAAATCGGAATTTTTTCATTATTAAACGGATTTAGGGCATAACTTCCTGTAAAGGCACCTGAAATGGTTTTTACATCACTCATCCTGTCCCTCTCCGATCTGTTTTTGGCCTCCTTTACATATTCCAGGGCATGCTTCTCTTGGTCTGGAGTGATCAATTGGTGAACCAGCTCATGCTCCGGAGCCAAAGCCAGATAGGTCACCCCATAAATGGTGTCAATCCTGGTGGTAAATGCTTTTATTTTTTCGGAATGACCCTCTATAGCAAATATGATCTCTGCGCCAACCGATCGGCCAATCCAATTTCTTTGCATTTCCTTGACCGGTTCCGGCCAATCAAGGGTGTCCAGTCCATTCAACAAACGTTCTGCATATGCCGTAATCCTCATGCTCCATTGCATCATCCTTTTCCTCTCTACAGGATGCCCACCTCTTTCAGAAAATCCATCCTTCACCTCATCATTCGAAAGCACCGTTCCCAGTGCCCCACACCAGTTTACCGTGGTTTCTGCCAAAAAGGTCAAACGGTATTTTAATAATATTTCCTGTTGCCTTTTCTCACCAAAGCCTCGCCATTCTTCGCTGGAAAAAAGCAGAATATCCTCATCGCAAACCGCTTTTACCTTTTTGTTGCCATGACTTTCAAAAACCTTAACCAATTCCTCTATCGGTTGGGCCTGGTCTTCAGAAAGGTCATAATAGCTGTTAAATAGCTGCATAAAAATCCACTGGGTCCATCTGTAATACGAAGGATCAGAAGTTCTTACTTCTTTGTTCCAGTCAAAGGCAAAACCGATATTCTTTAGCTGTTCGGTATATCTTTCAATATTTTTATCCGTAGTGATGGAAGGATGCTGTCCGGTTTGGATGGCGTATTGCTCCGCAGGTAAGCCAAATGAATCATAACCCATTGGGTGAAGTACATTGAAACCCTTTAGTCGCTTATACCTGGTTACAATATCAGAAGCAATGTATCCCAATGGGTGCCCTACATGTAAACCAGCCCCTGAAGGGTAGGGAAACATGTCCAGGGAATAAAACTTGGGTTTGGAAGGATCCAGCTTTACATCAAAGAGCCCTGTGCTTTCCCATTGTTGCTGCCACTTTTTTTCTATTTCTCGAAAATTGTAATCCGACATTCTATTATATCAATATTTATGAAACCAAATTCAAAATTATAAAAAAATATCAGCATTCGTTTTGAATTTGGAAATAGAAATGGATTTTGGATCAAATCAATGCTAAATACATATCCGATAAATTACCAGAATCTAAAACCTCTTCCGCGGTATCTGAAAATCCAGTTGTCCCAAATGTCCCGGGAAAAATAAATTTCCGCTCCAAAGTTTAAGGAAAAATACCCATCATACCTGGCATTGGGTTCATCCAAACGGGGATCGCCGCTTCCCCGCCTGGGCGCTCCTCTGCTGTTTTGAATCATCTCAATATTAGGTTCTCCATTTGGAAGGAGATACCTTTCCTGACGTATGGATAAACGGAGGCGGTCTGGGTTTTCCCCTGATATATAATCTTGTATAAGATCATCATAATATCCGGAAATGTTGTAGGTACTGACATCATCAAGGTAATCTGTAAGGGTAAATCTATAACTGCCCTCGATGTAAAAATCCATATAAACATTTACCTTATATTTTAGGCCCAAACCCATAGGAAAAACCATGACAACATCAGGATAAAGCTCATTTTCTGTCATGAGAGGCCTCAATTCCACCCAGCTTTCCTGAAAATAGGTCTTGGGATTATTGGTACTCGCTCCCAAACCAAAAAACAAATAGGGATTGAGGAATTCACGGGTAATGTTATACACCTTTACAGGCTTGTAATAGTATTCCACCAAAAAAGCCGCCTCCCAATTTCTGGCCCTAAAATTTAGGTTCCTTGGAATTCGTCCGCTAATGGGATCTGCCTTAACATCACGACCTGAAATCTGATAGTAGCTCAAATCTGCCCTTGCCTTGAGATTGGTCCCAAAAGTGTACCTGCCAGTGAATCCGGCATTGTAATCCGGCTGCACCCCTTCTTCATACTTCCATAAGGAATACAGATCCCCAAAATATTGGGTGGGTCCGACATGCAAGGCAAATGACCATGGCTCCTCAAATCTAAAACGATAGATACTTTGGGAATAAGTATTGCAAGCCAGGAAAACAAAAAACATTACAAAAAACAACAAGAATTTAAGCATATAAAAATCTCTTCACATAAAAAATCTTCCCCGTTTAATCCAGTGGTAGTTAACGCAGTAAATATAAAATAATTGTTCCCATAAAAAAAATTAAGGTGCTTTAAATTTTTCAAGCCCTGACTTGATATGAAGATCCCTTTGTGGAAAAGGTATCTCCACTTTTTCCTCGGCAAATCTCCGGAATATCTCATAATACAATTGGCTTTTTAATACCTTGGGTTTATTGATGTAAGCTGAAGTCCATATCCTTAAATTGAAATCAATGCTGCTTTCATTGTAAGACTCGAATAAAACATCCGGTTCAGGATGCTCCAATACCCCTTTATTCTGTTTTGCCACCTCAACTAGTATTCTCTTAATCCTTTGAGGGTCTTCTCTATAGGATACACCCACCGGAATATTAAACCTTATGTTTCTGTCATTATGGGACCAATTGATGACCGGATTGTCAATAAATTGGCTATTCGGTACAATGATGCTGATATTATCATTGGTTAAAATCATGGTAGATCTGGCCGATATTTTGACTACATCCCCATA
The DNA here is from genome assembly GCA_040905205.1 of Cyclobacteriaceae bacterium. GTDB lineage: Bacteria > Bacteroidota > Bacteroidia > Cytophagales > Cyclobacteriaceae > Cyclobacterium. The sequence goes on along the minus strand of JBBDSB010000291.1, from coordinate 17,191 downwards.
AACATTATCCACCTCTATCCTGTCACCTACTTTAATGGGACTTTCGAAAAGAATAATCAATCCACTGATAAAATTATTAGTGATGTTCTGAAGGCCAAATCCGATTCCCACCCCAATGGCACCGGCCAGAATACCCAATGCGCTCAGGTCCACATTGCTGTTTTGCAAAATCGTTACCAACCCGATGGTAATCAAAATGTATTTTACGATGGTGGAAATGGACTGCCTGGTGCCCAAATCAAGTTTGTACCTGGTAAGTACCCTGTTCGCCAAAAATTTCCTGACCAATTCAGAGACGATAAACAGTAAAGTGAAGGATATAATTAGGCCCAAAAGCAAACCTAAGGTAAGTTTGGTTTCACCCAACATCAACAGGTTAAAGTTCATGAGATCATTAAAATGCTTCAAAAAAGCACTAAAATCTCCCTCTTTTATGTCTTCTATGATTGCCTTCATCCCCGATTTTTTTTTATTTCCGTCAATAATTTACTTATGTTTTCCACATTGATTTAAACAAGCTGGGAGCATTATATGCCCCTGCAGCTTGTTTAAATGTTTAATTAAATTTTCCATTCTTTAATTCTTTTCCGTTTGTTGAAGGACCCCAGAGGCCAGATATTACTAGTTTATTAGGGAATAAAATATAGTTTTGGCGGTTTCATGCAAAAATTGTGACAAAACGGGTACTGCGAAACATAAGTAATTTATTACCCGCATAACGGTAAATCAAACTACGCTTCCAATTGTTCATTTGCAATTATATTCTGTTAGGTATAAACTTGTTATAAGTTTTTATTGCATTATACATATTAAATTTCAAATAGGGAAAAATTGTTTTTTAATTTTACGGCATGAGTAAGCAAAAAGAGGAACTCGAGCATAGGCTCAAACTTAGGAATATTAAACTGTCAGATTATTCTGACATCCAGGAAATCATGGTTTCAATCTATGGAGATGAAGGTGGCACCTGGACTAAAGAAGAATTTAAAAACCAACTGAATGCCTTCCCCGAAGGTCAGATCTGCCTGGAAGATAATGGCAAAGTAGTGGCCGTCGCCTTATCTTTAGTCGTAGATTATTCCAAATTCGGAGATAACCATACCTATGACCAGATTACCGGATATGGAAAATTTGATACCCATGATGATGAAGGAGATACCCTATATGGAACAGATGTGTTTGTGGACAAAGAATACCGTGGCCTCCGTTTGGGAAGAAGGTTATATGATGCCAGAAAGGAATTATGTGAAAATCTAAACCTAAGATCGATCATTGCCGGAGGCAGAATACCGGGATACAGTAAATATGCGGATCAAATGACCCCAAGAAAGTACATCGAATTGGTGAAAAACAAAGAGATTTTCGATCCTGTTTTATCCTTTCAACTGGCCAACGAATTTCATGTGAGAAAAGTCATCACCAAATACCTGCCGGAAGACACCGATTCCAGAGCTTATGCCACCCTATTGGAATGGATAAACATCTATTATGAAAAGGAAGAAAAGCTTATTGGCAATAAAAAAACAATTGTCAGACTGGGATTGGTTCAATGGAAAATGAGGCGGTTCAACAATGTGGATGACCTTATGCAGCAAGTGGAGTTTTTTGTGGATACGGTTTCTGATTATAAATCGGATTTTTGCCTTTTTCCTGAATTTTTTAACGCACCACTATTGGCCGAATTCAATAATATGGATGCTTCAGAAGCCATCCGAAATCTGGCGGATTATACGGAGGAAATTATTATTAGAATGAGAGACCTTGCGTTATCCTATAATGTGAATATTATTGCCGGAAGCATGCCAGAATATGATGGGAAAAAATTAAGGAACGTGAGCTATCTCTGCAGAAGGGATGGGACCATGGACAAGCAATACAAACTTCACATCACCCCTGATGAACAGGCTTATTGGGGCTTGCAAGGGGGAAATGGGATCAAGGTTTTTGATACCGATGCGGGAAAAATTGGCATTTTGATTTGTTACGATGTGGAATTTCCGGAATTGGGAAGAATTTTGGCCGAAAATGAAATGGATATCCTTTTTGTCCCATTTTGGACGGATACAAAAAATGCCTACCTTAGAGTCAGTACCTGCGCCAAATCCAGGGCCATAGAAAATGAATGCTATGTTGCCATTTCCGGATCGGTGGGAAACCTCCCAAGGGTAGAAAATATGGATATTCAACATTCTCAAGCCGCAATTTATTCCCCGTCAGACTTTTCTTTTCCCCACGATGCCATCATTGCAGAGGCCTCACTCAATACAGAAACCACCATAGTGGCAGATGTGGATTTGGATTTGTTGACCAAATTAAGGAAAACCGGATCAGTTCGGAATCTCGCTCAAAGGCGGTTGGACCTTTATTCCATTCAATGGAAAAATAAAAGATGATGTTGAAGCGAAGAAATAATGGGTATTAAACTGAAGACCAATGAAACATTGAGTGATAATAAAATGTATGTAGGCATTGAAAATTTAAAGATTTTGGGGTTCGTGGTCTTTATTTTTTTAATGACCCTGTCCACCCACACTTTTTCCAGGCAAATTGACCAGGGGATATCCTTTGAAATAAGATCGATTTTAGAGGGTGCTGAAGGTCAATCTTTTCACTTTTTTGAAAATAATCCCATTTTCTCATTCGACCAATTGGTCAATTTTTATTCCCAACGTAATTTTAAGGAAGCTTGGGTCGAAAATGGTAAGTTGACTTGCCTTGCCTATGAGTTAAGGCATCTTATAAAACAGTCCATTTTCGATGGTTTGGTTCCGGAGGATTACCATTTGGAACGGATTGAATTTTATTTTCAACAGTTCTCAAATAATAGGATCTCCTTTCCTTCCAATCTGGAACTGGCCGGACTGGATATACTCCTCAGTGATGCTTTTTTTCTGTATGCCACCCATTTATACAAAGGAAAAACTCATCCCGAATATTTGACTTCCGGGTGGGAGATCAGGACCAAGACTTCAGAACCCGAAATCATTGGGCAGCTGATAGAAGCTTTAGCCGGACATGAGATTAGGAAGCATTTATACAGTTTTCAACCAAAATTCCCGCTTTATAGCAGGATGCGCAGGTCCATGATATACTTCCATGAAAAAAAAATGGGGAAATTTCGGGATTGGGAAACCATAACCTATGACAATTCCATAAAACCCATGGAAAGTCATTTATCCATTCCCAACATTAGACAGAAATTGTTGTTTTGGGGAGATTTGAATGATTACAAATGGTTAGAGGAAACCTTGTATGACAGTGCTTTGTTGAATGGAGTTTTGGAATTTCAGGCTCGAAATGGACTACACCCAGATGGGCTTATCGGAAAGGCAACAATCGAGGCCATCAATAAGTCGCCTAAAGAATTAATTGACCAAATTGCCGTAAACATGGAACGTCTAAGGTGGATTCCCGACACCACCTTAAATGAATTCATACTGGTCAATATTGCCAATTACTCCTTGGATTACATTAAAAACAGAGACACTTTATTACATTCAAAAGCTATCGTTGGAAAAACCTATCGAAAAACCCCTGTTTTCGATGCCCAATTATCTTACCTGGTATTTAATCCGACCTGGACAGTTCCTCCCACCATATTAAAAAATGACATTATTCCAGCCGTGAAAAAGGATCCCCAATACCTTAGTAGCAAAAACATGCGGCTGCTTACTTTTTCCGGAAAAGAAGTGGATCCCGGAAGCATTGATTGGCAAAATATCTCTGTTTCAAATTTCCCCTTTATGATCAGACAGGACCCCGGAAGGCAAAATTCCCTGGGACTTGTGAAGTTTATGTTTCCGAATAAATACAACGTTTACATTCATGATACCCCGGCAAGAGAGTTGTTTGCCCGGGAAGACCGTGCTTTAAGCTCAGGCTGTATCCGCATCCAAAAACCTGCTGAACTGGCAGAATTGCTCTTAATGGATCAGTCACTTTGGACCAAAGATCGCATTCAGATGGTCATCAACGCCGGTAAGGAACAAACAGTAGTCCTCAAAAATAAAATCCCTGTAATTTTGTTATACCTGACGTTCTGGACAGACAGCCGTCATGTTCCCATGATTAGAAAGGATATCTACAAAAGAGATGATGCGTTATATCAATTGTTAAAAAAGCCCTGGCAATCAAACACGCCCATTCAAAAATACTGATTCACGCTTGTAATTCCCTTGATTGGAATGAACAAAAATTAAACTTTTGTCCTTGATGATCCTTATGATCTCTTCGTAATTCTCCTTAGGAAGTGCCGGGCATCCCAGACTTCTGCCCAATCTCCCAAAATTTTTGATAAATTTCTTTTCTGCATATGCTGCAGCATGAATCACAATGGCCCTTGACCTTGCCTGATCATTAATACCGTGTTCCAATCCATCTAACCTCAAAGAATTACCGTGTTTGCCTAAATAAGTTTCTCCAGTCAGGTAAAAACCCAAACTGCTCATATGGCTTTCAGGTTGATTGGAGAAATTTTTGGCATGTAAGTGCCCTGAATTTTTGCCGTGAGCCACCAGTGAATTAAACTTTAAAGTGTAGGTTTCCATATCAATTACCCACATCCTTTTATCGGTGGATGGAAGATCAAAATCTATGATGGTGAGGGGTTTTCCTGATTGAAGGGAACCCTCCTGATTTAACCTTAAATAACCGTTTATAGCTAAGAGGAGCACTTCCTTTTTGAGCCCATGTTTCATTCCTCCCATGTTGTCCCAGATCATTGTGGTCATCTGTTCCAACATTTCTTTTTCTTTTGCTAAAATGGAATCCGATTCATTGATCAGCTTTCCAGAGTGCATCTTCCCAGATATCAAAAAAAACATCAAACTAAATAATAAAATAAATGGTTTTTTGTTCATTGCATGATCATTTTCCCATTTGGGTCCGACTCTCCGGGGCCCACAGGTTTATTCCTAACATTGGTAAAAAGACAATTTACCTATTCCATTGGCTTCAAAACAAAGAATCAGGAGAAAAAATTTCATTTAAGCCAATGCTTCTCCATTTATGGCTTAATTTTGAACTGTTTGGGCTTTGTTTCTTGTTCTTTTCCGTGAATATCATTTCTGAGCTCGTAAAACAGGGGAATAGTTTTGCTAAAAAAACATCCATCATGTTAAAACCAAAAGAGATTTGTTGACTTATTTTAATGAAAAAATTAAACAAAAAATTAAAAACCCTGTTTTAAATTCTATGAATATAGCCGTATACCGGAAAGAACATTTCAACGCCGCCCACAGGTTACATCAACCCAATTGGTCTGATGAGAAAAACATGGAGGTGTTTGGTAAATGCAATAATCCCAACTTTCATGGACATAATTACGAATTAATCGTCAAACTCCTCGGTCCAATAGATGAGGCTACGGGTTATGTATATGACATGAAACGCCTTAAAACCTTAATCAATAAATTCGTAATCAACAAATTTGATCATAAAAACCTAAACTTAGATACCGATGAATTTAAAAATCTTAATCCAACTGCAGAAAACATTGCTGTGGTTATTTGGAATATTTTGAGGGAAAAAATTGAAAAAAAATACGACTTAACAGTTCGATTATATGAAACAGAAAGAAACTTTGTTGAATACGACGGGAATTGATCTCCAACAAGCCATAGCAGAAATTGGTGATGAGCACATCGCCTCATCCCATGAAACCCCTTTGAGGGATGATGCCTTTGAAATGGATGATGATCTGAAAATGGAATTGATAGAAAAACATTTTAAGGAGATCATGCACATTTTGGGATTGGACTTAGCTGATGACAGCTTGAAGGGCACCCCAAGAAGGGTAGCCAAAATGTTCATTAAGGAGGTTTTCAGTGGCCTTGATCCCAAAAACAAACCCGAAGCCAAACTTTTTGAAAACAAATTCAAGTACAACGAAATGTTGGTGGAGAAAGACATCACCTTCTTTTCCCATTGTGAACATCATTTTGTGCCTATATATGGGAAAGCGCATGTGGCCTACATTTCAACCGGCCATGTGATCGGCCTTTCTAAAATTAATCGAATTGTCCAATATTTTGCCAAAAGACCCCAGGTTCAAGAAAGACTAACGATGCAAATCGGCAACGAATTGAAAGAAGCCTTGAGAACAGAAGATGTAGCTGTGATTTTGGATGCCGATCATATGTGTGTGTCTTCAAGGGGTGTGAAGGACAGTTCCAGCAGTACCGTAACTTCCTTTTATAGTGGTAAATTTGAAAGCCATCCCTCCTCCAGATCTGAGTTTTTAAAATACCTGGAGCTTAAAAAATAATAGAACGAATATTTATGAATGAAAAAAATATAGTTGTAATAGGAGGAAACAGTGGGATTGGAAAAGGGATTGTAGCCTTGCTGGAAGAAAAAGGAGCCCAAGTTTTCAAGTATTCCAGCAGCCAATCGGGAAATAGTCACCTGGATATAACTGAAGACTTTCAAGAAATTGAAGGTTTACCGGATGCTATACACGGACTGGTATACTGCCCAGGCACCATCCATCTAAAGCCATTCCACCGTTTCTCCATTTCCGAATTTCAATCTGATATTGAAATTAACTTTTTAGGTGCAGTAAAGGTTTTACAGGCCGCCCAAAAGGGTTTGAAAAAATCCTCGGGGTCTTCGGTGGTGTTGTTCAGCACCGTGGCGGTCCAAACCGGAATGGGCTTTCATTCTTCCATAGCCAGTGCCAAAGGCGCTGTAGAAGGCTTGTGCAGGTCCTTAGCTGCTGAATGGGCCAGTTTTGATATCCGCGTCAATGCCATCGCTCCTTCCTTGACGGATACACCTCTTGCCGATCCCCTTTTATCAAATGAGGAAAAAAAACTTGCTGCTTCCAAAAGACATCCCTTAGGCAGGTACGGCACTGTCGAAGACATCGCCGAAGCGGCCTATTATTTATTGTCCGATAAATCTTCCTGGATGACAGGCCAGGTTTTAAAAGTAGATGGAGGAATGTCTACCTTAAAATGAAAAAAAAATTTTTTATAACATTTCAGTTGAACAAACTGTAATTAAACTATATGGAATTACTTTTGAATAATTTGAATGCCTATGAGGACGCCACCAGAATCATATTTGATTTTTAAAGCAGAGCTTAAAAAGGCCCAACTTGAAAAGGAGCGTCTAAGAAAAGCATATGATGAAAAGTTATGTGAAATGAACCGTGAACTCTCCCGTTTAAAAGAACAGATTGAAGCCCAACAGGAACTGATGAAAACCACCATAGATTATGCGATTAGATTGGAAGAAGATCTTGATCAATTCCGGGAAGAGGTAGAAAATGAAAAAAAGCAAAGAAAAAACTCATTTCATTAAATCTAATATCCATTTCTTCCGTATTGTAATAAGTTTGGTTTAAATAAAAGTTTCAATGAACGACACCTTAAATAAAACAGCGATGGCAAACTTTGAGCTTTCTTTTGAGGGGAGATATGCCAAAGTATTCGTGAACGATAAGGATGGAATGATTATTTGTGCGCTTTTGGTAGACTACATACCCATCGAAGATTTTAAAACTGCATTTGGTAAAATCTCAGAGATCGCCATTAAAGGGGATTTTAAAAAGTTCATTTTCGATAAACGTTCCCTTAGGGCATTTCATCAGCCTAGTATGGAATGGTATTTTTTAGATTGGAAGAAAAAGATGTACCATGAGGGTATCCACATACACCGGAAAATCCTTCCTGATGAAAAGTGGTTTGAAAAAATGGTGATGATTGCCAAAAAACAGATCATGGAAAATCATCCTGAAAATATCATAAATAAACTGGACATCAAATACTGTGATTCCCTGGAAGAAGCCATCTTTACATGATAAAACATTTTAGTATTGATGACATTTCCTCCGCTGACAAAGATTTTCGAAGGGATCTTATAAACAGCCTGACCGGGTATAAAAGCCTTCATCTTATGGGCACCATAAACAAGGATGGAATGTCCAATTTGGCACCTTTTAGCCAGGTCTTCCACGTTGGGGCCAATCCACCGCTTTTAGGTATTCTCTTCCGTCCTCACACTGTTGAGAGGCATACCCTGGAAAATATCCTTGAATCCCGGTTTTTCACCCTTAACCATGTGACATCTGATTTTTACAAACAGGCGCATCAATGTAGTGCCAGATGGCAACAGTCGGAATTTGAAGCTACCGGCTTGGAGGAAATTTATTTGGACGCTTTTATTGCTCCCTATGTTAAAATCAGTCCGCTTAAAATAGGTTGTATCCTGGCAGATAAAATTGAATTATCTATTAATGATACCATTTTGATAATCGGAGGCATACAGCATGTCTATTTGGAAGAAACCGCGGTCAATCCATCAGGGTTTGTCAACATGGAAAAATTGGGTACAGTGGCCGTCACTGGCTTGGATGAATACCATACCGCCCGAAGGTTGGCAAGGCTTTCTTATGCCAAACCCGGGCAGCCGGTAAGGGAAATAAAGGAATAACCCATCCTTAAGGATGAATAAAACCACCTATCTAATATCATAGGATTGCATAAACGGTTGGCCGTTTGCCGTAAACCCTTCTATCCTCAATCTACCACTGAAATTTTCCAGAAACTCCCCTGTTTTTTTAGGCTCCCTTGCAGGTTTTCCATTTAAATGGGTGATGATAAATCCATTCCCAATTCCCAAATCCCATAAATATCCCCGCGTCAATCCTGTAACTTTCACACCAAATTCAAGATTCAATCGATCCATCTCAATGGAATTGACTGATTCCAGTCTGCCACCCAAAAGCTGGGAAGTATAAAACTCACGTTTAATGACACCTGTACCACCAAATAGATTCTGTAAAGTAAGTTGGGCCTGCTGGCGTTTATTTTCCCTGATATATTCTATGGTGATTTTATCCCCCGGATAATAGTAAGAAAGTAATTCCTCGAAATTGCCTTTTCCTGTAACCGGGTTACCATCTATACCAACCACCACATCATTTCTCTTCAATCCAGCTCTTTCTGCTGCCCCGCTTCTTATCACATGAGATATAATAACGCCATCCAGGGACTTAAAAGCCATCTCATCGGCCAATTCCGGTGTGATTTCTACCACTTCCAGACCGGGAATGGCTTTCTGTACTTCCCCGTACTTAATAAGGTCATTTGCTACTTTGGTGGCAATATCTACCGGAACAGCAAAACCATATCCAGTGTAGGATCCCGTCCTGCTCAAAATGGCCGTATTGATCCCCACCAATTCCCCCTTCACATTTACCAATGCCCCACCTGAGTTTCCCGGATTGATAGGGGCGTCCGTTTGGATAAAAGATTCAAGGGGAAATTCTCCACCCATGATATTGATCTGTCTCTCTTTAGCAGAGACGATCCCGGCAGTGACCGTAGAAGTAAGGTTGAAGGGATTTCCCACAGCCAAAACCCACTCCCCAATTTTCAGTTGTTGGCTACTTCCGATTTTTATGGCCGGCAATTCATCCGCTTCTATTTTTAATACCGCAATGTCGGTATTGGCATCTGCCCCGACTAAGCTGGCTTTATAGGTTCGTTTCTTATGGATGACCTCCAATGTTTCCGATCTGTCGATCACATGGTTGTTGGTAAGGATATATCCATCTTCAGAAAAAATCACTCCCGAACCCGTACTGACCCTTTGGGGGGGCGCTCCCTGTCCGAAAAAGTAATCAAAAATGCTGTACCTTCTGGAATCTGTTCCGGAAAAGTTTTTAATAAATACCACCGAATTCGTACTCTTTTCAGAAGCCGAAACAAATGAATCGGGAATTTCAGAAAATTCCTGATCCGGAGTTTTATCTGTGGTAAGATCAGGTGCTTCCCTTACTGATGTTCTTTGACTGTAGGCCTGGTCGGCCTCATATTTAAGGTCATTATTAAAATTTCCCCCGGGAAGCTGAGAAAAAAACCAGGAACCGGCCATCCCTCCGAAGAAGGATACAAGAAGAATCATAATATTTTTTCGCATAATGGTGAAATTAATATACAAAACCAATTTACCCAAATGAACCTGCCCCTTTAACATTTTTTAGGAAAAATATCATCTGACCAGTAAATTCGACAGGTAACCTCGGTTAAAAATGGAGGTCTAAATTTATGCCAAAAAATAGATTTTGTAAAAAGAGAGAAAAAAAGGAGAAAAACTGTTTTAACCTTGTAAATTTGTCAATTAGTATTAAATAACCTTTCCCAAATGAGTCCGTTTTAGTCCATTAAGGATTTTTTATTCTAATTCAGAAAGTTAAAAAAATAAATGTCATCAATTAAGAGAATCGCTATCTTAGGATCAACCGGCAGTATTGGAACCCAGGCATTGGAGGTCATATTACAGCATTCGGATCGATTCCAGGTGGAGGTACTAACTGCCCAAAATAATTCGGATTTATTGATAAAACAGGCCATTCGTTTCAGCCCCAACGCTGTTGTCATTGGCAATGAAGAATTATATTCCCATACGAAAAAGGCACTTTCTTCCTATCCCATCAAGGTTTTTGCCGGACAAAAAGCAATTTCTGAGGTAGTGGAAATGGCCACAATTGATTTGGTTTTGACTGCATTGGTAGGTTATGCAGGGTTGATCCCCACTCTAAAAGCCATAGAGGCAGGTAAAACCATTGCCTTGGCCAATAAGGAAACCCTGGTGGTGGCAGGCGGTCTGGTCACTCAACTTGCCAAACAAAAAGGAGTGGATATCTATCCCATTGACTCGGAACATTCCGCCATATTTCAATGCCTGATGGGTGAATTTCAAAATCCCATTGAAAAAATAATCCTGACTGCTTCCGGAGGACCCTTCAGAGGTAAAACCAAAGCCTTTCTCAAAGAGGTGAAAAAGGAGCAGGCACTGAAACACCCCAACTGGGACATGGGTGCCAAAATAACGATCGATTCTGCCTCTTTAATGAATAAAGGATTGGAGGTTATAGAAGCCAAATGGCTTTTTGGGCTGAAAAAGGAACAAATTGAGGTAGTGGTTCATCCACAGTCTGTGATCCATTCCCTGGTGCAGTTTGAGGATGGTTCCATCAAGGCACAACTTGGATTGCCTGATATGCGTATTCCCATACAGTTTGCGCTCTCCTTTCCTGACAGGTTGGTTTCTGACTTTCCCAGGTTCAATTTCGCAGCGTATCCCAATTTACAATTTGAACAACCCGATTTCAATACCTTCAGAAACCTTGGACTGGCTTATGAAGCTTTGGATAGAGGCGGAAATATGGCCTGTATCCTTAATGCCGCCAACGAAATCGCCGTGGCAGCATTTTTGAAAGATAAAATTGGATTTCTGCAAATGTCAGAACTAATTGAACAGACTATGCAAAAAATTGGTTTTATAAAGTCACCTGGACTGGATGACTTGGTTGAAACAGACAAAATAACAAGAATATTATCAACAGAAATCATCAGTAGCTTTTAAAAATAAATAATGGATACATTAATAATGGTAGCACAATTGCTGCTGGGTTTATCAATTTTGGTAGGGCTTCACGAATTGGGGCATTTGCTGGCAGCAAAAATGTTTGGGATGAGGGTGGAAAAATTCTCAATAGGTTTTCCTCCAAAAATCGCAGGATTCAAATGGAAAGATACCGAATACTCCATAGGAGCTATTCCTTTGGGTGGTTTTGTAAAAATCTCCGGTATGGTGGATGAATCCCTGGATTCTGAGCAATTATCAGCCGAACCGCAGCCCTGGGAATTCAGGTCCAAACCTGCCTGGCAGAGGCTTATAGTCATGCTCGGCGGTATTTTCGTGAATGTGGTCACCGGCATCATCATATTTATATTTTTGGTGTACAGCAGAGGTGAAACTTATTTTTCCCGAGACCAGGTCATCGAACACGGAATTGTAGCTTACGATATCGCCCAACAAATCGGTTTTGAAGATGGTGATAAAATTTTGGACATTAATGGACAGGCTTATGAATCATTTAATGACCTGAGTAGTGGTGATGCCTTATTAAGCTCTGGCGGCTATTATACGGTGTTAAGAGAAGGGGAAGAGGTGAAAATTCCTATTCCAAGAGGCTTTATTAATTCTTTTTCCAACGAGGAAAGCATGTCCAACTTTCTTAGCATACGTTTTCCTTTTGATGTGCAGAAAGTAATGAAGGGGGAGGCTGCTGAAAAAGCTGGCCTTCAAAGCGGTGATAAAATCCTGGAAATTAATGAAATGAAAATTACTTATTTCAATGACCTTCAACAGGCATTGGATAAGCAACGTGGAAAAACCGCAGAGGTCCTTATCGATAGGGACGGTGAAAAAATCAACAAATCAGTACAAGTTAGTGAAAAAGGCACTATCGGTATTCAGGTTAATAACCTGATTGAGCCCGTCAGAAAAAAATACAGCCTTGCCCAGTCTATCCCCATTGGAACAGAACGGGCTTTTAGTGTGGTGATCATTAACGCCCGGGCCATGGGTAAAATGTTTACCGGGGAAGTTTCGGCAAGAAACATGAGTGGCCCCATCGGTATGGCAAAAATCTATGGTGATACCTGGGATTGGACAAAATTTTGGTCCATTACTGGATTGATATCAATGATATTGGCTTTTATGAATTTACTTCCGATTCCTGCATTGGACGGGGGTCATGTCATGTTTTTGTTGTATGAAATGATTTCAGGCCGAAGCCCTTCGGATCGTTTTTTGGAAAATGCCCAAAAAATCGGAATGGTACTTTTGCTGGCCATCATGGTATTTGCTATTGGAAATGATATCCTGAAAATATTTACAGGTAGTTAATAAGGGTAAATAGGACTTAGGGATTGAGTGGCCCTTGAAAAAAGCAATGAATTTTTATTCTGGAATTTTTAAAAATACTTAAGCGTTATCTGATAATTGGTGAATAATTCCATATTGGCATACGTCTTGAGTAATTCATAAACACCCTTCTTTAAATGGAAGGTTTTTCCAATTTAATAAACAAAAATGACAGTAAATCTGTCATAATGTCTGTATGAACAATAGCGACAATCAATTATATCAATCACTTATTTTAGGCGATTATTCAGGAGAAGGAGATCTCATCCAGTTGATTACCGATGATGAAGATGAGGGGACATTAAAAGATGAAAATTTTTCCAGGGAAATCCCGATTTTATCAGTAAGAAATACGGTATTGTTTCCCGGTGTTGTCATTCCCATCACTGTGGGCAGGCAGCGTTCCATAAGATTGGTAAAAAAAGCACAAAAGGGTGATAAATTGATTGGGGTTTGTGCGCAAAAAAGCCCTAACATGGAAGATCCTTCCTGGGAAGACATCTACCATATTGGGACCTTGGCCAAAATCATAAAAATGATTGTTTTGCCTGATGGAAACACCACCATTATCATTCAGGGCAAAAAAAGATTTGAGATTGAGGATGAGGTTACGGAGGATCCCTATTTTCAGGCAAAAGTCAAATACCTGGATGAAACCTTTCCTCAAAACAACGAGCAGATTCAGGCTTTGGAGCAGTCCTTGAAAGAATCGGCATTTAAAATTTTACAGCTTAATCCGGAAATCCCAAGAGAAGCCCAGGTGGCTTTGGACAATATAGACAATACCCCGTTTTTAACCCATTTTCTTTCATCAAACATCAATGCGCCGGTGGAATCCAAACAAAGGCTTCTGGAAATCAATGATGGGATAGAAAGAGCAACTTTGCTGCTGGAATTCATGATGAAGGATATCCAAATGCTAGAGCTCAAGAGTGAAATCCAGAAAAAAGTCCACACTGACATTGATCAGCAGCAAAGAGACTATTTCCTGAGACAGCAAATGAAAGTGCTTCAAACTGAGCTGGGTGAAGAAGGGGCTGAAAAGGAAGTGGAAGACCTTCGCAACAAAAGTAAAAAGAAGAAGTGGCCCATTGAAGTGGCCAAACAATTCAATAAGGAGTTGGATAAAATTCTCAGGATGAATCCGGCAGCAGCGGAATACCCCATATCCTTAAATTATGCGGAGGCTTTGGTAGACCTGCCCTGGAACGAGTTTACCACCGATAATTTTGACCTGAACAGAGCTAAGAGGTTATTGGACAGAGACCATTTTGGACTGGATAAGGTCAAAGATCGGATCATAGAATTTTTGGCGGTATTAAAATTAAAACAGGATTTAAAAGGACCCATATTATGTTTATTTGGTCCTCCTGGTGTAGGGAAAACCTCTTTGGGAAAATCCATCGCCAAAGCACTCGGAAGAAAATATATCCGGATGTCTTTAGGTGGATTGCACGATGAGGCAGAAATCAGAGGGCATAGGAAAACTTATGTGGGGGCCATGCCGGGAAAAATCATCCAAAACATGAAAAAGGCCAAATCATCCAACCCTGTATTTGTCCTCGATGAGATAGATAAACTAAGTTCGGATTTTCGGGGTGATCCTTCCTCTGCCTTATTGGAGGTATTGGATCCGGAGCAAAACAATGCCTTTGTAGACAATTACCTCGAAGTGGACTATGACCTTTCCAAAGTTTTGTTTATCGCAACGGCCAATACTTTGGAAACCCTTCAGCCTGCCCTTAGGGACAGAATGGAAATCATTGAAGTCACAGGGTATACCATGGAAGAGAAGGTGGAGATTGCTAAAAAACACCTTATTCCGAAACAGCGGAAAGAGCACGGTCTAAAAGCAAAAGATTTGACTTTTAGCAAAGAGTCATTAATTAAAATCATTGAAGATTATACCCGAGAATCCGGAGTGAGGGGCTTGGAAAGGCAAATAGGAAAGGTGATCCGAAATTTAGCCAAATCAATTGCCATGGATGAATCTTATCAAAAAAAGATTACCTCCCCTATGGTAAGACGAATCCTCGGTGGGGAAATTTTTGATAAGGAAATTTATCAGGACAACACCCTTGCCGGAGTGGTCACTGGTTTGGCCTGGACTTCGGTAGGAGGTGAAATTTTATTTATTGAAGCCAGTATCAGCAAAGGAAAAGGTAAACTTACGCTTTCGGGACAGCTGGGTGATGTCATGAAGGAATCAGCAATGACGGCCATTTCTTACCTTAAATCCCATTCGGAAAAACTCCATATTGACCACCGGGTTTTTGATCAATATGATTTGCATATCCACGTCCCTGCCGGGGCGGTTCCCAAAGACGGCCCGTCGGCAGGTATCACCATACTAACCGCCATAGCGTCAATTTATACCCAAAGGAAAGTGAAGTCAAAAATTGCCATGACCGGTGAGATCACCTTAAGGGGAAAGGTGATGCCTGTAGGTGGCATTAAAGAAAAGATCCTCGCTGCAAAAAGGGCTGGAATAGACGATATTATCCTTTGTAAACGCAATTTAAGAGATATTGAAGAAATCGATGATTTATACCTCAAGGGGGTTAATTTTCACTTTGTCGAGCATGTCAGGGAAGTGCTGGACATTGCCCTTCTAAAAGATAAAGTGGATGAACCATTGAAATTTTCCTACAATGCTGAACAAAAATACCCTTTAGAAAAAGAATAGCTTGTGAAAATTATATTTCCCCCAGCCGCCCGGACAATACTTATATGAATGGGTAAAATAAATCTTCATCATTTAGATGCAAGAGAGGCGGAAATAACTAAATATTTAAATGACATTGTCTCATGAATAAAGATAAAATAAACCAATTGACCCCTAGGCAAATAGTTGCTGAATTGGATATATATATCATTGGTCAACAGGATGCCAAAAGGAACGTGGCCATTGCACTCAGGAATAGAATCAGGAGGCTCATGGTAAAATCTGATCTTCAGAAAGATATTGTTCCCAACAATATCCTAATGATAGGATCTACAGGAGTTGGTAAAACAGAAATTGCAAGAAGGTTGGCTAAAATTGCCAATGCCCCTTTTACGAAGGTGGAAGCTTCCAAATTTACGGAAGTCGGGTATGTGGGAAGAGATGTGGAATCAATGGTCAGGGATATGGTGGAACAATCGGTCAATCTGGTGAAAGAATCCAAAAATGAGGAAGTAAAGGAAAAAGCGGCAATAATGGTGGAGGATATATTGTTGGACATCCTGATTCCACCGGTAAAAGGTACAGGATTCAGCAATACCAGGAGCCAATCAGATCAATTTAATCCTGATAAGGCTTCCGAACAAGAGCTCAATGAAAAGACCCGAGAGAAATTCAAGGAAAAGCTTAAAAACGGAGAACTGGAGGACCGGAAAATTGATATCAATGTCAAACAATCCTCCTCCTCCGGCATAGGAATGATCGGAAATGGCATGATGGATGAAGCCAGCATGGCTGGGATTCAGGACATGTTGAACAACATGATGCCCAAGAAGACGAAAAAAAGAAAAGTCACCATAGCTGAAGCCAGGAAAATACTAATGGAAGACGAGGCTTCCAAGCTGATTGATTTTGATGAAGTTAAGGAACAGGCGATTGATCTGGCCGAGAACAATGGGATTATTTTCATAGATGAGATCGACAAAATCGCCTCCTCCTCCAGTAAGGGAAGCGGTCCTGATGTAAGCCGTGAAGGGGTACAAAGGGATCTTTTACCCATAGTGGAAGGTACGGCAGTGAACACCAAATATGGTTTGGTTCATACTGACCATGTCCTGTTTATTGCGGCCGGAGCTTTTCATGTCAGTAAACCCTCCGATCTTATTCCCGAACTGCAGGGCAGGTTCCCCATTAGGGTGGAACTCAGCAGCCTCACAGAAGAAGATTTTTATAGAATCCTTAAAGAACCTAAAAATGCGCTTACCAAACAATATCAGGCGCTTTTTGAAGCTGAACAGGTATATTTGGAATTTACGGATGATGCCATTTTGGAAATTGCCTCCCTGGCCTTTAAAATCAATGAAGATGTGGAGAATATAGGAGCCAGAAGATTGCATACCGTAATGAGTCACCTGCTAAACGATTATCTTTTTGATGTTCCAGACACCATTCAGGCCAACAGTAAAATCATGATCACCCGGGATATGGTAGAGGAAAGGCTAAGTTCTTTGTCCAAAAACAGGGATCTTTCACAATACATCCTTTAATTTTCTGTTTCTCCGGCCTTTTCCAATTGATTTCGTTTATGACGGTTAAAGTGTTGTCTATTAAATCTAAAATTTTTAAATGAAAAGGTTGATACTTTTAACCTGTAGTTCGATGTAATTTCAGAAAAAAACTCCCGTAAGGTATTCCGGAGGCAATTCCCCCTTTCAAAAGGGGGCAAGGGGGATTTACCTGATCTGCTTTTTCGGTGTCTATTTTAAAGAGGATACTGCCTAGCAAAATAAACGTCATCTAACTCAG
>JBBDSB010000290.1:0-1246 GCA_040905205.1 Cyclobacteriaceae bacterium | reverse complement strand
TATTTCAGCTCAAGGCTTGTTTGGGGATTCTCCTTTAAAGATACATTACAATCATCAATTAAACATTGCAATGCACCCCGAAGATTCGAATACCGATCGGTTATTTCAGCATAAAACTCTTCTTTCCGTCCGGCAAGCTGATATCGCTCCGTGGCTTTATGAATATGATAATCATAAAATGCAGGTTCCTTATCTAACACATTTCGGTGTTCATGGCTTTTAATAAAATTTCACCCGGGTGTATGTTGTTCAACTTTTTCATATCGTTTATGTCCTGTGCATTATTGAGCATTCTTAATTTTCTGCGGGCAACGTGTCGCTGCTTAGAAACGTGGAGCTTTTCGGAGTGCTTTCCTATCCGTCCGTGACCAAAGGTAGCCGCGACGAACAAACTCGATATTGGTAATTAATTCCTTTTTCGCTTTTTGTTGCGAATAAGCAAGCATTTCAGGTGAAATATCAACAGCGTATACTTTTTTACATTTTTTAGCTGCTTCAATTGCAAAAATACCTGTTCCTGAGCCAAAATCCACTAAGGTATCATTAGCTGAAATATTAAGGTGGTTAATTAACTCTTTGCTCTCCCAAAGTATGTCCCGGAATTGTGAGTGAGTCTTTTCATAAACATCGACTTCTTCTTTTTGAGAATAATCCTTTCCTACTTGTTTGAATTCGTTGTATTGCCAGTTCATATGATTTTAATTACTCACAACGTGCCGGGCTATGAGCAGGCGGGTATTAAAAGCTCCAACCTGTCCGTAAGCAAAATTGTAGCCAAAACGCCGAAATCTATCATAATTAGCTGTTTGCCAGCTGGCTTATAGCCTCATGTTGTGCAACGTTATTTTTTGTCCTTTAAAATATTTAGAAGTTTTTTGGGGTCTTGCCGATTGTCCCAAAACGCTGTGATAATTATTTGTTCATCGGACACTTTGTAGAAAATGCTGTAGTTTCCCATTGATGCAACTCTTATGTCCTTAAAATCGGTCGATTTGTAGATGAAGGGGGTTTGGGCAATCTGTTTTGTCCTTTCGATAACCAAACGAACTAGCTTCTTCGAATACGTGTTTAACTTGTTTTTTTGACCCAATATTCTAAAACACCAACAAATTGAATGTCGGCCGTTCTTGTCCAGACTATAGTTCGTTTAGCCATTCAAGATTTCGTTTGTCCATTGCTTCCTGAGAAATCCACCTTCCATTTTTAATATCGTTTTCACTCATTTCCAGCATTTCTTTTTGCTCAT
>JBBDSB010000289.1:0-1249 GCA_040905205.1 Cyclobacteriaceae bacterium | reverse complement strand
ATCCCCCAGGACGAATTAAGTCTAAACCCTAATTTAGAACAAAATCCAGGATGGTAAACCATATAATTATGAAATATAAAACGATGCTTTTATGTGGGCTGTTTTTTGCCGCGCAGCCCGTTTTATCCCAACAAAAGCCAAATGTTATTTTGATCATGGCGGACGATTTGGGATATGAGGCTATCCCTTCTTACGGCAATGAGGAAAACATCACTCCACACCTTGATCAGATGGTCGCAGAGGGTATGCGATTTGAAAATTGCCATTCCACTCCCCTTTGTACTCCTTCCAGGGTTCAGATCATGACCGGGAAATACAATTTCCGGAATTATGTGGGGTTTGGGATTTTGGACCCGGGGGAAACCACCTTCGGTCATTTAATGAAACAGGCCGGCTATGCCACCTGCATTACTGGAAAATGGCAATTATTCGGAAACGAAGGGCAAAGGAAATTGGCGGGAGGAAAAAAAGGTACCCTCCCGGAAGATGCCGGATTTGATCATTACAGACTGTGGCAAATTAAGGAACTTGGCTCAAGGTACAAAAATCCACTTCTGGATACCAAAGAAACAGGGCTTGAAACTTATGAAGGGGCATATGGCCCGGATCTATTTGTGGATTACCTGGAAGAATTCATGGAAAATAATGTGGAAAACCCCTTTTTTGCATATTTCCCCATGGTATTGACCCATGATCCGTTTGAACCCACCCCCAACTCAACCGAATTTGAACAATATGATCCCAAAGAGCGGATCAATGACCCGAAATATTTTCCACAGATGGTCCAATATATGGACCATCTGGTGGGCAGGATTGTAAAAAAAGTAACAGATTTGGGAATTTCCGAGAACACGCTGATAATTTTTATCGGTGATAATGGTACCGATAGGGATGTGCATTCCAGGGCCAACGGACAGGTTTTAAAGGGCAATAAAGGATTCACCAATGACCTTGGAACTCATGTACCCATGATTGCGTATTGGCCGGGAAAAATCCCGGCAGGAAGTATTAATTCCAACCTGATTGATTTCACTGATTTTGTCCCTACACTTTTGGAAGCAGCGGGTACTCAACCTCAGGACCATTCCAACAAATGGGACGGGATCAGTTTTTACGATCAACTATTGGGCGAAAAGCATCCCAAAAATGCCAGAGAGTGGATTTTTTGTCACTATGATCCCAATTGGGGGAAATTTGAACCCAGGAGATTTATTTACAATACCGATTGGAAATTATATGAAAACGGTGA
>JBBDSB010000288.1:0-1249 GCA_040905205.1 Cyclobacteriaceae bacterium | reverse complement strand
TGGAAACCACCTACAGCACCAACGGAAAAGCCATTTACCAAATCTGCATGAAAACAGGTGAAGAAGGTTTGGTAGCAGGTTTTCTAAGTCCGGAGGAACTTTGGGAAAAAACGTTTTCGGTAGCTTCGACAAGCTCAGCCACCGAATCAGAACGAATGCGCCTTGAACGTGCCGAAAGGTGGAGG
This sequence comes from Cyclobacteriaceae bacterium, assembly GCA_040905205.1. Taxonomy (GTDB): domain Bacteria; phylum Bacteroidota; class Bacteroidia; order Cytophagales; family Cyclobacteriaceae; genus Cyclobacterium. Next base: position 1,064 of record JBBDSB010000288.1, on the reverse strand, counting down.
GAAAAATTTGCCAATGTTCCTTTCGAGGATAAGAGCGGCACCTGGCAACTCCGATACTATCAGGAAATAGCCGTTAAAAATACCCTGGAAGCACTGGCCAACGGAAAGGATCGGATTTTACTCACCCTAGCCACCGGCACTGGAAAAACGGCCATCGCATTCCAAATTGCATGGAAGCTTTTTCAAACCCGTTGGACGGTTCGACAGGCTCACCGACTCAAAGAGCCTGCAAGAAGACCGGGAATTTTATTTTTGGCAGACCGGAATATTTTAGCGGACCAGGCATTCAATGCATTTTCAGCATTTCCGGAAGATGCTCTGGTCCGGATAAAACCCCGGGAAGTAAACAGGAATGGACGCGTGCCTACCAATGGCAGTATCTTTTTCACCATTTTTCAGTCTTTCATGTCAGGATCAGATGAAGAAGGGAATCCAGTGCCGAACTATGGGCAGTATCCTGCAGATTTTTTTGATTTCATCATTATTGACGAGTGCCATCGGGGCGGAGCCAATGATGAAAGCAATTGGAGGGGCATAATGGAATATTTCAGTCCGGCAGTTCAATTGGGTTTAACAGCCATACCCAAGCGAGATGACAATGTGGACACCTATAAATACTTTGGCGAACCTGTTTATATCTATTCGCTGAAAGAGGGTATCAATGATGGCTTTTTAACCCCTTTTAAAGTAAAGCGCATCAAAACCACCCTGGACGATTACCGGTACACTTCGGACGACACCATTTTGGAAGGCGAAATTGACAAAGAAAAACTCTACGAAGAAAAAGACTTTAACCGCAGCATCGAAATTGTAGAGCGAGAAGAAAAACGGGTAAACATTTTTTTGGATGACGTCAACCAAAAGGAAAAGACCATTATTTTTGGAGCGCATCAAGCCCATGCGGCACTGTTGCGTGATTTGGTGAATCAACATGCAAAGAGTAGCGATCCCTTTTATTGCGTCCGTGTTACCGCCAATGATGGAGAAGAGGGAGAACGACTGTTGAGACTATTTCAAGACAACGAAAAAACCATTCCTACCATTCTGACCACTTCTCAGAAGCT
>JBBDSB010000287.1:0-1250 GCA_040905205.1 Cyclobacteriaceae bacterium | reverse complement strand
ACTGATATTTGGGGAGCAGGGTATGGCAGTGTCCAATCCTTTAATAATTATGATGGGGGAATGGCTCCCAGCCATGGTTTTTATTGGAACGTATGGTCCGGTTTTTATCAGGGTATAGCCACCTGTAATGCCGTCATTTCCCGTTTTTCCGGGGTGCAGGGAATGCCTGAAGAGGAGGGTAATACCAGGTTAGGGGAAGCACATTTCCTTAGGGCGGTGTATTACCATATACTGGTGATGCATTGGGGTGATGTGCCTCTTGAGCTGGAAGAAGTAAAAGAAGTAAAAACCACCGCAACCCGTGTTCCTGAAGCGGAAGTATATGATCAGATCATTGATGACCTGCTCTTAGCTGAATCACTGCTCCCGGATGTTCCTTCCGATTATGGAAGGGCCACCAAACCCGCTGCCCAGGCTTTATTGGCCAGGGTTTATTTGACCACCAATCAAAATGCAGAAGCGGCAGATTATGCCAAAAAGGTAATTGAAGATTATAATTTCAGACTCCTGGATGATTATGCCGAAATTTGGAACATTGAAAACCAAATCAATCCGGAAGTGATTTGGGCCGTTCAATATACCAGGGACGAAAGGTTGAATGAAGGTGGAAACCGAAGCCATCTGTATTTTTTGATGGAATATGATTTTGAGCCTGGAATAACTTTGCATATCGATTACGGTCGTTCCTGGGTCAGGTACTTTCCCAGCAGGTTTTATTTGGATATGTTACAGGAAACAAGGTGGAAAGATGCCAGGTACGAAAAAGTCTGGAAAGAAGTCTGGTATGCCAACCATGAGGCAAGTTTACTTCCCGATCAGAATTTGGGGGACACGGCCTTGTTGGTAGTGCCTTATGATATTCCCCAAGAGGTAATTGATGCCAAGGCTGACCAATATACCATATTTGATATCGATAGAATCTATGATGGCGAAAATCCCATTGGTAAGAAAAGCAGGTGGCCAACACTCTTTGAGAAACACACAGACCCTTTGAGAAGCTCGAATATAAATATTCAAGGTTCCCGTGATTGGTTTGTGTTTCGGTTATCCGAAATGTATCTGATTGCTGCGGAGGCATTGATGAAAGAAGGGGAATTGGACGAAGGCGTCACCTACATCAACACGGTACGAAGAAGAGCAGCCAGGCCGGGACATGAATCGGATATGGAAATTTCACCAGATGAATTGACCATCGACTTTATCCTGGATGAACGGGCTTTGGAGTTGGCAGGGGAAATGTTCCGTTGGCC
>JBBDSB010000286.1:0-1253 GCA_040905205.1 Cyclobacteriaceae bacterium | reverse complement strand
TTGCAGTTACTCAACCAGATTACCATCAAAATAATGAAAGGTCAGGTATCGGGAGGGACCATCATTAATTATCTTAAAATTAAAAAGTTGGGTAATAAAAATAAGAATGCCACCAAATATGGCACCACTGTATGGAGTAACAAGAAAATAAGTCAACTCCTCACCACTTATGGTCTACCAAAAAACGCTTCCTTAAGTGTGATTGTGGTAGAAACTTTGCCCCAGATCAACAATATTTTCGAACACATGTCGGGATTGGAAAAACCCCAGGTTGCCCAAACCGCCAGCAATTTGATGAGCGAAAATCAAAAAGTGAATTTCAACCAGGAATTCACCAAACGAAACAGGGCAGGGGACTTTTCCTCCTTTTCGGCAGTACCCCAAAAACCAAGCCCGGTTAGCGATGAATTGGGGCACCACCGAATTTACCGGGCAACAAAGCTTACCGCCGTAAATGAGGTGTGTTGTACCGATTGTTAACAAAACACTTCAATATGGTCGGTAATCGGGATTACCAGGTTCCAACATACCAACAGGGAACAGTTGCCTGTGCTTTCCTATTGTCAAAGGATGGCGATGGCCGGCACTATTTTTTCACTTTGCCAATCCAAAGAATGATATTGCCTGAAATCCATTCTTTGTTCCTGATTTCCAACTCTCCAAGCCATATAAATCAAATTCCGGCAACCTTACCATTATCCAGGAAGAAAAGATCACGACATATAAGTGATCAATTAATATACAGGTTCTATAAAGTTGATTTTTTCCACAGTGATTTCCTTCATTTTCGCATTTTCCTCAAAATTTTTAATGACCTCAATTACATCATAAGAAATGGATTTTGAATTCGTACAGTCTATGATCACTTTTGATTTGGGCGGTATGCGGTCAAATTCCTTGATGACACTGGCTTTATTAAAAAACGAAACTTCTTCGGCAAGAATCAAATGATAAACCTTAACACCATTTTCATCAGTGATTTCTTCCTTCATATGATGGGAATTGCGATAGCTATGGTACAAGGCAAAAAACCCACCGGCAACCATACCTGCAGCAATGCCCTGCAAAAGGTCAGTAAGCAAGATGGCCACTACAGTCACCATAAAAGGAACAAATTGTTCCCTACCTAATGCATACATCTGCCTGAATAATGATGGTTTTGCTAATTTATAACCCACCAAAAATAGGATGGCCGCCAAACTGGCCAAAGGTATCATGTTTAAAACATTGGCTATGGTAATGGCGCTGATCAG
>JBBDSB010000285.1:1999-7491 GCA_040905205.1 Cyclobacteriaceae bacterium | reverse complement strand
TTTCGGTAAGGACAATATCAATGGTAGTTTGGTTTCCTACTTCCACCGTTTGGCTTTCAAATCCGATAAAAGAGAAAATCAGGGAGGCATTGTCGGGTACACTTAAAGTATATTTGCCATCCAAATCCGTTGCTGTTCCTGTAGAGGTACCCGGTACAGATACGGTGGCGCCGGGAATGGGGTCTCCATTTTGGTCCGTCACCGTCCCGGAAATAGTTACATCAAATATATTGACCACCTTTGGATCAACCGCACTTTCATAAAATGCTGTAACAGAGGGGCTTTTTTCGGTATTGGGAAGTTCCAGGTTAAATCCCCTGGTATCGCCGGCCAGTAAACTTCCAGTCAATATAAAAAACAAGAGGGCTGCTAGAAACAGAATCCATTTTATTTCGCAGCGTGGGTATAATTTTATTTCCATAATAGGTTTATTGCTTAATAAATTCAAAATTAGGGTAAAATAATATTCTGTAATATCCTTATTTTTAATCATGATATTTGGTCATAGGCGTATTTTTATTATTAAAATGTTATTTTATATAAATCTTTATTTTTGGTCTTGAGAAGAAAATCATAAATATTATCGCCTTATAAATTTCATATTACAATAAAACCTTTTAATAAAAATTTACTTAGCTATGAATATTTCTAATTATAATTTAAACTTAAATCAAATTTTATTCAATATAAAGAAATATAACCTAATTCATAAAATATTATTACGGTAAATTGAATTAAATCAGGCCCAATAAAAAGGAAAATCAAAATAGTACAAAAAATAGGTTGGAAAATATTAATTTTTTAAAACTAAATCTTTATCCTAAAACCCCTAAATCCTTAGGTTTTTATCTTTCAGCCAAAGCCAGGTCGGACAGAAAAATAATTGGAAATCGGACTCACTCGGGATGAGTCATCCCATTTTACAAAATTTTCATCCCCACCGTTATTTCCAACTCCACCTCTTCGCCCAATATCATCTCAATTTCCTTTTTTACCGCCCTGATCTGCTCTTCTTCCAGGTTCCCTTCTGCGATGATCTTAATGGCCAGGTGGATGGGTTTGAGGCTTCTTACGGAAATGTCCCTCAGCACCACATCTTCAACCCGGTGCCCGTTTAACTTGGATATGACATCTTTTTCCCGCACCATGTTCATAAAACCCAAAAACAATGGCAGGCTGATCATTCCCACGATAATCAGGGTATAGGCAATCCCCTTTCTGGCCAGACGAAAAGGGCTGAAACCCAACAATAAAAATGTCAATGCCGCCGCAAAAACCATCCCTGCCAGGTTTGTCAACAACAATAATAAGGCACCGGTAAAAATATCCCATTCCATCCAACCCAAGCCTATTCCTGAAACTGCCAATGGAGGTACAAGGGCCACGGCTATCGCTACCCCTGCCAAGGTTTTGGCCAATTCTTCTTTGGCACTTGCATAGGCCCCTGCCACCCCTGAACCCACCGCTATTCCCAAATCAAGAAGATTGGGCCTTACCCTGGCCAGGATTTCATCGTTGGAAATATTCAAAGGGGTCAACCAGGTTAACAGCATGGCACAGATGTATCCCAGCAACATACCCAATCCTATGGCCTTTATGCTGTTCAGTATTAATTTTTTATCCTGCCGCAAAACACCCATGGACAAGGAAATGACGGGGGCCATTAATGGCGCCAAAATCATAGCACCAATGATGACCGGTGAGGAATTACCAAAGAGCCCTAGGGTAGCAATGAAGGTGGAAATCACCATCAGTACCAAATAATTGTTGGAAGCCATGGCTCCTGCCCTAAGATTTGAAAAAAGGTCTTTGAATTCTTCCGTGGAGGCGTGGTGGATCAGGGGAAGGTTGATTTTCAAAAGCTCCTCCCTGGCCTCACCTCTAGGCAACACCTTTACCTTAAACACATCTTCACCTGATCCTTTGTTACCCAATTCCAGGTGTTTGCCGGGAATTATTTTTATGGCTTTGGGGCTTACCTCCAACTCCAAGCATTGGGCACTCATCAAAACCCCATCCTGGGAATAATTAATGGGTGTTTCACTTTCAATTTTCAGATATTCGGTTTTTATATGAGCGGCAAAAGGAGGAAGACCTCTTTTTTTACTGGACCTAAAAAAACTGTCCAATCCAAACCAAAATAATCCCGTGATACTTTTGGGCGCCAAAATCATGGCGTGCATCTTACCATCATTTATATAGGAATCCTCCAAAACCCGCCTGCTTAACAGGTTACTTTTTCCATGTTGGACAATGACCATCCCTATGGCCGCAGTTTCCAGTTTTTCCTTCTCTTTGGCTGTAATGGTGTATCCGTGTACCTTTACATCTCTGAATAGCTTGAAAAAATAACGTAATTTTTTCCAGAATCTTTGCCAGCCATTTTGGGCTAAGGTGCCGGTCACAAGGCTGAGGGATTCTCCGATGACCACCGTATTGAATACAGGTCTGCCGTTGATGGTGAGCAGGTCTACCTCTTCGGTTTCTTCCTTACCCAGGATATATTCAAGGCTGTCTTCCAGGTCATTCCCGATTCCGAATCCTTGCCGGCCATGAATCAGCTTGGGATGGGGCAATAAGCCAATTTTCCATTCATTTTTAAGTGCAAGGGGAAATAACTCTTTAAGTTGTTCATCTGAAAGGTAGGTGACAACAAATTCATCCTTTTCCAGATCGAAGTTTAGAACATTGTTAAAAGGTATTTTGGTCTTTACCTCAGCACCCAAAGCAGGCAAAATAACCTCCTCGACGGTTTCCGATTCTTGCTTGTCATATATTAATACAATGCCTTTCATGTGTTTATATTTTGTTTTTATAAGGCCACATGGAATCTCGCACCTGTCTGTCAGGCAGGTGCTTGATAATCATCCCTCTGTGTGTCGCTTGCGTCATGCCTGTCTGCAGGCAGGCTCGATTTCATATTGGTAATTTAAGGTAATTTTCAGCTTAGCCCTCATTCCTTAAGCAATATTTCCAAAACGGTTAAGGCAGCTTTGGCCAAAGGGGTTCCAGGTCCAAAAATTGCTTTTACCCCTTCTTTTTTCAAAAATTCGTGGTCTTTTGTCGGGATGACTCCACCTGCCACCACCAAAATATCCCCTCTATCGTAGGATTGTAAGGCCGCTACCAATTTGGGGAGCAATACCCTATGGCCCCCGGCCAAAGAGGATACCCCTACTACATGTACGTCGTTTTCAATGGCTTGCCTGGCCACTTCTTCAGGGGTCTGAAACAAGGGACCTACATCCACATCAAAACCCATATCTGCAAAACCCGTAACAATCACCCTTGCTCCGCGATCATGTCCATCCTGGCCGATTTTTGCCACCAAAATCCGGGGTCTGCGACCTTCCACCAATTCAAAATCATTGGCTCTTTGGAGGGCTGTCTTTACCAATTCATTTTGCTTCATTGCTTTAATATAAGTTCCGCTTACCGTTTTTGAATTAGCCTTATACCTGCCAAATACATCCTCCATGGCCTGGGTAATCTCTCCCAAAGTGGCCCGACACCTGGCTGCCTCCACGGCAGCGGATAACAAATTACCCTTTTCCTTTAATGCAATTTCTTTGATCCGGCTTAATGCGTTTTCCACTTTCAACCGGTCCCGGGATGCTTTTATTTCATTCAATCTTTTAATTTGGCTTGCATGAACATTTTGATCATTTATTTCCAGAACCTCAAAATCATACATTTCATCCACTATATTCCGATTTAATCCAAGAATGATGTCTTCACCTCCATCGATCCTGGCCTGTTTCACAGCAGCTGCCTCCTCTATTCTCAATTTGGGCAATCCTTTTTCCAGGGCTTCGGTCATCCCACCGTTATTTTCAATTTCCCGGATATGAATCATTGCCTTTTTAACCAGTTGATCAGTTAAGTATTCCAAATAATAAGAGCCCCCCAAAGGATCAATTATTTCTGTTAAATCCGTTTCATGTTGAAGAAACAATTGAGTCTCTCTCGCGATTTTGGCCGAAAAAGGAGTAGGTAATGCGATGGCCTCATCGAAAGAATTGGTGTGCAAGGATTGGGTATGACCAAGTACCGCTGAAATGGCTTCCATGGTGGTCCTGCAAATATTATTGTAGGGATCCTGTTGGGTAAGGGACCAACCAGAAGTCTGACAGTGGGCCCTTAGGGCCATTGATTTTGGATTCTTGGGCTGGAAGGGTTGGATCAACTGTGCCCAAATCAATCTCCCCGCCCTCAACTTGGCGATTTCCATCATGGTATTCATCCCAATTGCCCAAAAAAAGGATATCCTTGGGGCAAATTCATCAATTTTCAATCCTACCTCCAATCCTTTCCTCACATAATCCAAACCATTTGCCATGGTATAGGCCAGCTCCAAATCAGCAGTGGCACCTGCCTCATGCATGTGATAACCTGAAATTGAAATGGAATTGAACCTGGGAAGTTTTTCGGACAGATAGGAAAATATATCTCCTACAATCCGCATGGATGCAGGAGGAGGATAAATATAGGTATTCCTTACCATAAATTCCTTCAGAATATCGTTTTGAATGGTGCCGGTCAACTTTTCCAAATCAACGCCCTGTTCTTCAGCAGCCACAATAAAAAAGGCCAATACTGGAATCACGGCACCATTCATAGTCATGGAAACGGAAACCTTATCCAATGGAATCCCCTCAAAAAGCACCTTCATATCCTCCACTGTATCAATGGGCACCCCTGCCTTACCCACATCGCCCAAAACCCGAGGGTGATCCGAGTCATATCCCCTATGGGTAGGAAGGTCAAATGCCACGGAAAGTCCATTTTGGCCAGCCTCCAAATTTTTCCTATAGAATAAATTGGAGGCTGATGCGGAAGAAAATCCCGCATATTGTCGAATGGTCCATGGTCTGTTGAGGTACATACTGGCATAAGGCCCCCTTAAATAAGGAGGTGCCCCTACTCCATATCCTAAATGCTCCAATTGATTTATGTCCATTGGATTGAAAACGGAATTTACTTCAATCCCTTCAGGGCTAACCCATTTATTCTTTTTTGTTGGATTGACTTTATTGTTGCCATGATGATCTCCATCAAAGTCAGGAAAAACTTGTTTGATATTTCCCTCCATCTTTTCAAGGAGGCTAAAAGTTAAATTTTCCAAAAAATAGGAGCCGGCAACGAGGTCCGCAGTTTTACCCAAGTGGGCTTCCTCCCTAAGGATCAATCCAATATTTCCGGTAATCCTTTCCACTAATTTATTGGGTTCATGCGTATCTGTTTGGAAAGGTTGAATCCAGATGGCATCAGCCAGTCCCATCACCGCCCCCAAGGCCCTGACTGTCTGTTGAACATATCCCTGATTGGGTTCATCCTTTTCCGAAATGATGTGGGCCAAAAACGGCAGGTTTTGATGTGGGTCATCGGGAAATAAGAAACAGGATAGCTGGTAAAAAGCAATTTTCAGGGCTCTGTAGTAGGCCATTTCGGTAAAAATCCGGTCTTTAACTTTTCCGATCACAAAAAGGTTA
>JBBDSB010000285.1:0-1899 GCA_040905205.1 Cyclobacteriaceae bacterium | reverse complement strand
GACATGTTTGACTTGATCCATTTGAAAAAATTACCCAATACTTCCAGAGGCCCCTCCGAAGTCCTGATCCAAATACCAATATGTACAGGATTAACCTGCTTCAACCTGACACTCAGGTCTTCATTGCCTTTTAGGTCCAGGATGAGGCCTTCCATTCCATTTTTGAAAGCTGAAAAGATAGCAGAATTGGCATGATGGTCATCCATTTCATCAATAAGACCTAAATTATCCCAGTGCCTTGAAATTGAACCATCCGTTTCATTTGGGCCTTTGAGCAAATAATTAAATTTCTGGAGCAGGGATACCTCCTCATTTTTGGTATAGTAAGCATCCACTTTATCTAGAGGAGAATAAGAATAGGTGATTTTTTGAGGGCTTAATCCCTCCTCTTTCATGGCGTTGAGCCAGGCAGACTTACTGATATTCTGAAATTCAGCTTTCATACGGGTCTTTTGCTGCGAAAATGATACATTGTCGGAATTGTCCTTCCCAAAAATAAGGCATAAAGATTCCAAAACCGATTAATTAAAGAGGGGTTTTCCCTAAATCTTTTTGAAGTATTGTCTTTTTGTTAGGTTAGAATTTAAATAGAAACAAAAGCATATCAAATTTTTCATTGGGAATCAAAAAGCTTTGAAACATTCTAAAAAATGATATTAATTTGATTTTTCTAATAATCTAAAAATAAAAATGGCCCTAGTTTACTGCATTCCCACAAAGTAAAAAAGTCAAGTAAAAATCGATTTTTTATTTAAGTAATTTTTACACAATTTTGTTTCCCCCTGCTAAGGAGTAGTTAAGTTTTTTTCACTATTCAGTTAAACTAAAATTGATGAATTCAGAGGCGAATGCTATATGGTCTGAATGCTTACGTGTTATTGAAAAACATGTGAACGAGCAGAGTTTCTCGACTTGGTTCAAGCCGATAAACCCAGCCCGGGTAGAAGGATCCATCTTGACCATTCAGGTGCCAAGCCAATTTTTTTATGAATGGCTGGAAGATAATTATGTAGATGTATTGAAGCTTGCCATTAAAACGGTTTTAGGTCAGAATGGGAGGTTAGAATATGCAGTAATCGTTGACAAAGGCAATTCCCAAAACCAACCTTACATGGTCAGCTATCCCCAAGGCAATACCACTGCCTCCAAAAAAGCGAAAGAAACTTTGGCCGCCAACCACAGTCCTTTTGATTTGTCCAGTTTGGATGAGGAAACCACCCTCCAATCCAACCTAAGTACTACCTATACTTTCAACTCATTTATTGAAGGGGACTGCAATCGATTGGCGAGGTCTGCAGGTTTTGCTGTGGCCAATAAACCTGGTATTACCTCCTTTAATCCATTGATGGTTTATGGGGGTGTGGGTTTGGGAAAAACCCATTTGGTACAAGCCATTGGGAATGAAATTAAAAACGGGTTAGAAGACAAATTTGTCTTGTACGTTTCTTCAGAAAAGTTTGTAAACCAATTTATGGATGCGATAAAAGACAGTAACATAAAGTCTTTTACCAATTTTTATATGCAGGTGGATGTGCTTATTATTGACGATATTCAATTTTTGGCCGGAAAAGGCCGTACGCAGGAAATGTTTTTTCATATTTTCAACCACCTTCACCAAAACAAAAAGCAGATCATCATGACCTCTGATTGTGCACCAAAAGACCTTATGGGTTTGGAGGAGCGCTTATTGTCCAGGTTCAAGTGGGGTTTGACGGCAGATTTACAGATGCCGGATTTTGAAACCCGAATAGCCATAATCCGAAAGAAAATGCAATCGGAAGGAATTGTCATCCCCAATGAAGTCGTGGAATACCTTGCCTACACCATTGATACCAATGTGAGGGAACTTGAGGGGGTTTTGATTTCTTTGATAGCCCATGCTTCACTCAATAGAGAAGA
>JBBDSB010000284.1:0-1262 GCA_040905205.1 Cyclobacteriaceae bacterium | reverse complement strand
GCTAGATGAAAAATTGTATTACTGAATTTCATTTAATTTTTTTTAACATTTCCAATCATTCTTAAATTACCATTGGTAAATAGGTAAACCAGATATTTTTTGGTTTCAAATCTATTTTTTAAATTTGGGAAAATTTTTCATTTTCAAATTGACTAAAAATATTCACCAACAAAAATAAACAAAGATGTTTAAAGATTTGAATCGTGATTTACCTGCCAGTATTGTTGTTTTTTTTGTGGCCCTTCCCCTTTGCCTGGGCATTGCCCTGGCTTCGGGAGCCCCCCTTTTTTCAGGGATAATTGCCGGTATTATTGGAGGTATTGTCGTGGGAATGGCCAGCGGCTCCCCATTGGGAGTCAGTGGTCCGGCGGCGGGATTGGCAGTTATCGTTTTTAATGCCATTGAAGAACTTGGAGGAAATTGGGAATTTTTCCTGGTAGCTGTTGTCATCGGTGGGATTATACAGCTTATCATGGGATTTGCCAAAGCGGGGTTTATTGCCTATTTCTTTCCTACTTCCGTCATTAAAGGAATGTTGACCGGGATCGGATTGCTGATCATCTTAAAACAAATCCCTCATGCATTGGGATGGGATAATGATGTAATGGGTGATTTCGTTTTTTCTCAGATGAATGGGGAAAATACTTTTACCGAGATTATAAACGCCTTCCAAAATGTCACCCCAGGCGTTTTGTTGATCACAGTGATATCCATGGGCATCCTGGTTCTGTGGGAAATGGTATTGACCAAAAAGCATAAAATATTTCAGTTGCTACAGGGACCCATCGTGGTGGTATTGCTAGGCATATTGATGCATTATCTATACCAGAACGGCATATTGAATTTTTCTTTGAACAATGATCAAGTAGTAAACATCCCTGTTCCCGATAGCATTGATGGATTTTTCAGTCAGTTTACATATCCTGATTTTTCCGCATTGGCCATGCCGGAAATATGGAGAATTGGAGTAGTCATAGCCATTGTGGCCAGTTTGGAAACGCTGCTATGTGTGGAAGCCACCGACAAACTGGACCCCCATAAAAGGGTCACCCCCACCAACAGGGAGTTGAAAGCACAGGGTTTAGGCAATACCCTTTCCGGTCTGGTAGGGGGATTGCCGATTACACAGGTCATTGTCAGGAGTTCTGCCAATATTGCTTTTGGGGGGAAAACCAAAAAATCTGCCATTATTCATGGATTCTTTTTGCTGATCAGCGCCATTACCATAGCCAATGTTTTAAACATGATACCTTTGGCCAGTT
>JBBDSB010000283.1:0-1265 GCA_040905205.1 Cyclobacteriaceae bacterium | reverse complement strand
TCATGGGAAACAACCACCACCTGATTGGCCTTGATATTTTCAAAGGTTTCCTCTGTCCCATCTGGCCACAACACCCTCATTTTAGCGATCGTGTCTTTATCTCCTAAACCAAAATGTACAATGGGCTCTACCGAAGATTGAAATCCCCTGGTCATTGTTATTTCCTGATATTGAAGCGCCTCCCCATCCTCCAACCAGATTTTGCATCCTATACCAAATGCATTATCCTTTGGACCTACCAGCTTTACTCTTAAATAATTATTGATTTTAAGATCACTGGATTTGTTTTCATAAATCACACTTTTGTCGTCCAGGTTATTCAGCACCAGGTCCAGGTCTCCATCATTGTCCAGGTCAGCATAAGCTACCCCATTGGAAAATCCATTGAAATTGATACCCCAATCCTTGGAAACGTCTGTAAAGGTCAGGTCCCCGTTATTTTTGAAGGCAAAATTGTCTATTTTTTCAGAAGGTATTTTTAAAGTCAGCTCCAGGGTATTCTGACCCTCAAAATTCTGGACCTGATCACTCCTGAAGTAGTCACTGTTATTGATATCCCTTCTCACCCCATTGGTTACATAAATATCTTTCCATCCATCATTATCAAAGTCAGCAAACAAAGCCGCCCAGCTCCAATCCGTGGAACTGACACCGGCAAATTTTGCAATGTCCCCGAAAAAGGGTAAGCCGGATTGGTTGTTTCCCATGTTTAACTGTAAGGTATTAATGGAATACTGATGATGCATATCATTATTCACAATATTATAAAACCGCTCCGGGTCCATACTATCCATATTTTCCTTTGCCCTACGATAACTTTTTGGCATCATGTCTACCTGGTAAATGTCCAGAAGCCCATCATTGTTAAAATCAGCCGCATCTGTGCCCATACCAAAATAAGAAGTATGATTGGTAAGATTTAAATTTTCATCACTAAAAGTCCCATCTTTGTTATTGATAAGAAAATAATCTGGGGTACTGAAATCATTTGAAACATAGAGGTCGGGCCAGCCGTCCTGATTGTAATCTCCCACCGATACCCCCAATGACAAACCATATTTTGCCAAACCTGCAGATTGGGTCACATCCGTAAAGGATTCATCTCCATTATTTCGGTATAACCTGTCACTTCTATGATAGGGCGCATTATCCCGGAAACTTAAATATTCCATAATATTGGTGCGTGAGGGAACGATGGGATAATTGATGACATAAAGGTCCATGTCTCCATCCCTATCGTAATCAAAAAAAACAGCCTGTGTACT
>JBBDSB010000282.1:0-7522 GCA_040905205.1 Cyclobacteriaceae bacterium | reverse complement strand
AACCTGATATGGAACAAGAAAGATTAGAAAGTGGATTAAACGAAAACAGAAGAAAATTTCTTTCAAAAATAAGTCTTGGACTGGGCAGTGTTGCCCTTGGTTCATTGCTGATACCTGATCTGTTTACGGGAAAATCAGAATTGGATACCGATAAACTGATGGCCAGTTTACCCCATTTTGCCCCAAAGGCAAAAAGGGTAATCTATCTTTTTCAAAATGGCGCCCCAAGTCAGCTGGAATCCTTTGATTATAAACCCACCTTGAACAAACGGGTAGGTGAAGAGCTTCCGGAATCCATCAGGCAGGGGCAAAGACTTACCGGCATGACTGCCGGACAGTCCTCATTCCCATTGGTTGGATCCTACCATGGTTTTAATCAATATGGAGAATCAGGGGCCTGGATCAGTGATCTGTTTCCTTATACCGCCAAAATCGCAGATGATATTTGTATTGTGAAGTCCATGCATACGGAAGCCATCAACCACGACCCTGCCCTGACTTTTTTCCAAACAGGGGCACAGGTAGGTAACAGACCAAGCATGGGTGCCTGGCTAAGTTATGGCTTAGGCAGTGAAAACAACAACCTGCCCAGTTTCTGTGTTTTGCTTTCGCGGGGAAAAGGCAACGGGCAGGGGGTTTATTCCAAACTTTGGACCAATGGCTTTCTGGATTCTGTACACCAGGGGGTACAATTTTCAAGTGGTGATGATCCTGTACTCTATCTCAACGACCCGGAAAGCATGGGAAAAGCAGACCGCCGAAGAATGCTGGATAAAATTTCAGCCTTAAATCAAATGAATTATGAATCTTTTGGCGATCCGGAGATCAGTGCCAAGATCCAACAATATGAAATGGCCTACAGGATGCAGACTGCTGTTCCCGAAGTCACTGACCTTAGCAATGAACCAAATAGTACCGTTAAACTTTATGGACCCGAATGTCTTGTCCCTGGTTCCTATGCTGCCAATTGCCTTTTGGCAAGAAAACTCTCTGAGAACGGTGTGCGGTTTGTTCAGATTTACCACCAGGGGTGGGACCAGCATGGAAACCTTCCCAATGAAATGGCCATGCAGGCCAAGGATACGGATCAGGCTTCTGCGGCTTTGATCACGGACCTCAAGCAAAGAGGCCTTTTGGATGAAACTTTGGTCATCTGGGGAGGAGAGTTTGGAAGAACGAATTATTGTCAGGGTAAATTTTCTCCTGATAACTACGGAAGGGATCACCATCCAAGGGCTTTTTCCCTTTGGATGGCAGGTGGTGGCGTCAAACCAGGCATCACCTATGGAGAAACGGATGAATTCGGCTATAATATTGTAAAGGATCCAGTTCATGTGCATGATTTTCATGCAACTATACTCCATCTATTGGGAATTGACCATGAAAGACTGACCTTTAGACATCAGGGAAGAAGGTACCGTCTTACTGATGTAGCGGGTAATCTTGTCAATGACATCATTGCCTGAAAATGTAATTTCTTGATCCTAAAGTCAATTTCCTTATATGCTTTCACCCAAAATTAAGGCGCTGCTGGGCCAGCTGTTATTTGCTGCCAACGTTTTTATTCTTTTCCTTGTAATTGCCGAAAACAGGGTAATGATTCCGGATTGGCTTCATGTCTTTGGAAGGCTTCACCCCCTTTTGCTGCATTTTCCAATTGTGCTGCTCATGATCGCCGTAGTGCTTCTCGCACTCCCCGGACTGCTAAAAACCCGGGAGGACAGTAAAGATTACGGCACCAACCTTTTATTGTTGGGCGCAATTACGGCTGCTTTTACGGTTATTGCCGGGCTTTTGCTTTCCCATGAAACGGGGTATGATCAGAATGCGCTCTTATGGCACAAGTGGACGGGCCTTACCGTATTCTGGCTTTCATCCTTGCTCTATTATTTTATTGAAAAAAGTACACAAAAGGTAGTGCAATTTTCTGCGGGAATGGTGGCTGTTGTGGTTGTGGTATCCGGACACCTGGGGGCTTCCATAACACACGGAGATGATTTTATTACTGCACCATTTATGAGTAATAATATGGTGAACGTAAGCCTGGAGGAGGCAGAGGTATTTCAACATGTCATCATGCCCATTCTGAAAAATAAATGTATAAGTTGCCATAAAGCCTCCAAACAAAAAGGCGAGCTTAGAATGGATTCACCGGAATACCTGCTTGAGGGAGGCGAATCAGGGCCGGCAGTAATTCCCTTTGATCCCGAAGGAAGCCTCATGATAGAAAAAATACACCTTCCCCTTGAGGATGAGGAACACATGCCACCTGAAGGGAAGCCTCAGCTCAGTGAGGAAGAAATGGCCATTCTTTATGCATGGATAGAAGCAGGAGCAGAATTCGAGAAAAAAGTAATGGCTCTTTCAGATACCACAGGAATCTATGAACTGGCTGTAAACAAATTTAAATCTGCTCCAAAAATCTATGATTTTAAAGATGCGGATGCCCAAACCCTGGAGAAGCTCAATAATTTTTACAGGAAAATCCAACCATTGGGATTGGAATCCCCTGCCCTATCAGCTAGCTATTTTGGTAGGGCCAGTTTTAAGTCGGAATCCATTCAGGAGCTGCAGGAAATAAGTCAACAGTTGGTTTCCCTTAACCTGAATAATATGCCGGTAAAAGATGTAGACCTTGAATACCTGGAACCTTTTGAGAACCTGGAAAAATTATTTTTGAATTTTGCGGACATCAACGGAGAAGGCCTGCAGTATCTGGTAGGATTGGAAAACCTTACCTACCTCTCTATTTCAGGAAATCCCCTGGATGAAAAGGCAATTGACCACCTCGCTAACATGAAGCAGCTCAGGCATCTTTTTATTTGGAATACCGGCCTGGACCAAAATGTCCTCGACCAACTTAAGCAGGATCTTCCCAATGTGGAAATTGAAACTGGTTACAAAGATGATGGAACCGTTTTCACCTTAAACCCGCCAGTAATTAAATTTGATAAGGCCTTTTTCAGCCAAAAGATGGAGCTGAAAATAGAACATGCTATTCAGGGAACCAGTATATTCTATACTTTGGATGGGACAGAACCTGACAGCAGCAATCACCTCCTTTATGAGGGACCAATTGAAATTGAAGAAAACCTCACCCTAAAAGCACGGGCATTCGCTGAAGGCTGGGCGGGCAGTCCGACGGAAACGGCAGAGTTTATCCGTTCTGAAATCAGTCCAAAAGACTATGAAATGAAATTTAACCCAGAGGACAGGTACAAAGGAGATGGGCCTAAAAGTCTTTTTGATGGCTACAAAGCCATTCCGGATGTATGGAACCTCAACTGGCTGGGATTCCAAAACAATCCACTGGACGTAGAAATGGAATTTGAAAAACCCACAGAAATCAACCATCTGGCACTGTCCATCTGGCACAATGTCCGTGCCAGCTTTTTCCCTCCGGAAGAGGTGGAAATTTGGGTACAGAAAGAAGGACAGGATTGGAGCCTTGCAAAAAAATTCCGCCCTGATCCACCAAAAAAAGAGGACGAGGCACATCTAAGGCAAATGGATATCCCATTCACCGCTTCAGGCATAGAAAAAATGAGAATCGTTGCCAACCCCGTGAATTCACTTCCTGCATGGCACGGAGGAGCTGGCAGAAAAGGATGGTTGATGGTTGATGAATTGGTTTTAAATTAAAACTACCTCTCCAGTTTTTTTTATTTTTCCAAAAGCATGCCGTCATGCTGAAACATCACAGGGGGTTATGATTATGGAAATTAACGAATAGGACGTTTCAAAATTGGATTCAATATAAAAAACCCATTACTACTTATTCAACTTTATTGCATAGTTTTTTGTCCGGACTTTGAGGGAGAGTTTGAATGGTCTTCAACAAAAAATCGAAGTAAGGGCCAAAATCCTAAAAAAGTGCCCCAAAAGCACAATACTTTTTTTGGTTTAGTACTTTTGGAGCATAAAAAGTGCTCTGAATGTTAATTAATCCTTGTCTTTAACTTCCTCTTCACTTTGCGCCAGAAGGAAGGCTTTGATAAAATCGTTCAAGCCACCGTCCAGTACAGTCTGTACATCTGAGGTTTCATGTCCTGTCCTGGCATCCTTTACCAATTTATAGGGATGGAGCACATAATTTCTGATCTGTGAACCGAAATCAATTCTCATTTTTCCCGATTCCACTTTTGCCCTTTCGGCATTCCGTTTTTCCATTTCCATCTGGTACAGCCTGGATTTAAGCATTTGCATGGCTTTTTCCCTATTCGCCAATTGGGATCTTTCTACCTGGCATATTACCACGATGCCGGTGGGTTTATGGGTAAGCTGAACCTTGGTTTCCACTTTGTTTACATTCTGCCCTCCTGCACCCCCGGATCTGGAAGTATGCAATTCAATGTCCGCCGGATTGATTTCAATATTAATGGTGTCGTCCACCACAGGGTAAACATAGACGGAAGCAAATGAAGTATGCCTTCTGCCTCCACTGTCAAATGGTGAAATCCTTACCAAACGATGTACTCCGCTTTCGGATTTCAAATATCCATAAGCCAAGGGCCCCTCAAATTCCAAGGTTGCGGATTTAATGCCAGCCACTTCCCCTTCCTGAAGGTCTACCTCTTTTACTTTAAAACCATTTTTTTCTCCCCACATAATGTACATACGAAGAAGAATGGATGCCCAATCATTGCTTTCGGTACCTCCTGCCCCGGGATTGATTTCCAACATGGCATTCAGCTGGTCCTCTTCTCCGCCCAGCATTTTTTTAAGCTCCAGATCTTCAAGGGCAGAAAGTGCTTTACTGAATTCGGATTTTATTTCCTCCTCAGACACTTCATCTGTATTGTAAAACTCCCAAAGAACATCCAAATCCTGGATTTTGGAGGCTACACTATCATATACGCTGGTCCAGGCCTTCCTGGCCTGTATTTGTTTCAAGACCTTCTCTGCTTCTTCCGGATCATTCCAGAAATCTGCTTGAACCGAGATGGCTTCAAATTCTTCTATTTCGTGTTTCTTCCGATCGTAGTCAAAGATACCTCCTCAAGGCCAAAACACGGGCCTTCAAGTCTTTCAACTGTTCTGATGTCATAACTGATTGATTTAAATGAATGGCAAATTTCGTCAATTCTATTAACATAACCTACCGAAATGCCCTGTTGAATTCCGAATTCTAGAACAAAAAATGGTGCCTATTTCTTTTATAAAAGGCTGTTAAGTTTCTTTCCTTATTTTATTCAATAAATAAATTTAATCCCTTGCATCAGGAGCTTTCACATCTTCGAATGGAATAATTTGAATTTTATTTCTCCCTTTTACCTTGAACTTTTTATACCGAATTGGGCTAAGGGCCAAACTGGTGGCTAATAATACACCGGAAATAACCAATGTTTCAGGGCTATAGGAAAGCCTTCCCTCACCATATAAATCATTGATACCTTCTGCTAAAAGCAACAATATTCCACCTGCGGCAGGCAGCATGGTAAAGTTACCGAGGGTTCGGTTTCTCTCATCCTTTTCCCTGATATCTATTGCGACAATCTGTTTAGGGGAGATTATATTTTCCGATAAAATGATAAAGTCATTCGTGATTTCTTGAATGATGTCGGTTATATAATAATCTAAATTTTCCTGAAGATATATAAGCTGCTCACCCTCTTCATATTTAATCCTTGTTTTTTCATTGTTTCCCCTTTGAAGAATCATAACGTTTTGACAAAAGGATATTTGACATCGAAAAACAGTAAAAAGTAAAATGAAAAAATAAAATTTAAACTTTAGATGGGTCATCTAGTTGCAAAATTTAGGGAAAAGCCGAAAACTGCTTATAAATGTTAAAATAAGGTAATGCTGGATCCTACTTTTAATATTTTGTGATCCATCCATGTTGATCTTCAACCCGTCCATATTTAATGCCATCCAAAATTTCCAGGACCCGATTGGAAAAGGCATCCTTTGGCTTTTCCGGCAAATGGTGATCCTTTCCTTTAATATGGATGAGATTGATATGGGCCACAGTAGCAGCGGTACCTGTTCCAAACGCCTCTTCCAGTATCCCTTTTTCCAAAGCCGCTTCCAATTCCTTTACCGGTAAAAACCTTTCCTCTACCGGCATATCCATTTCTTTGGCCAGGATAAGCACGCTGTCCCGTGTGATACCTTTCAAAATAGTACCGGTAAGGGTGGGTGCGGTGATCAGGACGCCGTTGATCACGAACATCACATTCATGGTACCGCTTTCTTCTATGTATTGATGTGTTTTCCCATCCGTCCAAAGCAATTGATCATAGCCTGCCTTCTGTCCCTGTTGTGCAGGGTACAGTGAACCGGCATAATTCCCTGCCGCCTTAGCAGATCCCGTCCCTCCCTCAATGGCCCTTGAAAACCGTGTCTCGACTTTTACCGCTACCGGTTTGGCATAATAATGGCCTACGGGGGAAGTGAGAATGATGAATTTGTATTTATTGGAAGGCCGAATACCTAAATAGTCATCTGTGGCAAATATAAACGGGCGGATATATAGGGAGCATCCCGGATTTTTTGGAACCCATTCCCTATCCACTTCAAGCAATTTTCGCATCCCATCCATAAAAATTTCTTCAGGAACCTCGGGTATGCACATTCTTTTGGCTGATTCATTCAACCTCCTTTGATTGGCATCTCCCCTGAATACCAAAATTTCACCTTTATCATTTCGGTAGGCTTTGAGCCCCTCAAAAACAGATTGCCCATAATGTAGCGTGGCATTCGCCGGGTTCAATGACAGAGGTGCATAGGCTTCTATCCGAAGGTCCTGCCATTCGCCATCCTTATAATCTGCCACAAACATGTGATCACTGATGATTTGACCAAAGGCTAAATCGTCAAAATTGGTAGAAGCCAATTTTGACGATGAAGATTTATTGATCTGTATTTCTAAAGTTTTATTCATACTCCCTTATAGACTTGGTACCCAAGCCATCTCTTTTACATTCAATTCTTTGGCAATTTGTCTCCCCAACACAAAAAGATAATCTGACAACCTGTTAAGGAATTCCAGGATAAACCCATCCAAAGAACTCCTTTCATTTAAGGCCACGACACACCTTTCGGCCCTTCGACATACCGTTCTGACCACGTGGGCCAATGATACAGCCGGATGCCCACCTGGCAACAGAAAATGCTTTAGGGGGGTAAGACCCTCTTCCATTTCATCAATGGCCTTTTCCAGCTTCACAATATCCCCTTTACCTAATACCGGTTTCTTAATTTTGGGGTTTCCTGTATCACTGGCCAAAGTGGCCCCTACCACAAATAATATTTCCTGGATATCTTTGATAAATCGTACCCTCTTTTTGTTAACATCCTGGTCTGCCAACAACCCAATATAAGCATTTAATTCATCTATGGTACCATACGCTTCGATTCTAAGATGGGACTTTTGGACCCTTTTTCCTCCCAAAAGAGAAGTTTCCCCCAGGTCCCCGGTTTTAGTATATATTTTCATGTGTTTATATTTCGTTTTTATAAGGCCACATAGCCTGCCCCGTCCCGATAAATCGGGATTCGGGGGAATCTCGCACCTGCC
>JBBDSB010000281.1:0-1268 GCA_040905205.1 Cyclobacteriaceae bacterium | reverse complement strand
AAATCAAAGATAGAATCCAATTTTTTTAATTCTTCAATTAATTATTCCAGGAAAGTAACTGATTGATCAAAAAAGCGCTTACAAATTAACTGTTATGCCCTGAAAACTAAAATATTCCAACCATGTGTTCTTTTATTTTTCCGGTTTCACCAGAATATTGTTCGCGACAACTGCCCGTTTGCTGATTCGTATTTGAATAGTTGTTGCCATTTGAAGAAGGAAATCTCCTTTTATTTCTTCAAATTAATCCCATCTTTAGTACCCCGCGGCCTGGCCATCTTTACGCGACTCGGAACCTCCATAATAAAACATCCCATCAAAGAGAATTCCCTGGAATCCGCCAAATCGTTCAAACCCGTATTTTACTTCATGCCCCATTCTGAGAAGTTCCCTTACCGTACGGTAATCGAAACCGGACTCCAACTCAATGGCTCCCTCCCCCGAACCGGAATGACGGATCCGGGGGGCATCTCCCGCCTCCTGGATATTCATTCCAAAATCCACCACATTCAAAATAATCTGAACGTGTCCTTGTGGCTGCATATCACCACCCGTAAGGCCAAAACTTATATACGGCTCCCCATCTTTAGTGACAAAAGCAGGAATAATTGTGTGAAACGGACGCTTGCCGGCTGCGTATGTGTTTACATGGTTCTCTTCAAGCGTAAAACCGGTTCCTCTGTTTTGAAGCGGAAATCCAAGGCCGGGTGGTGTAATCAGAGAACCAAATAACCAGGAATTGCTCTGGATCAGCGACACCATATTTCCATCTTTATCGGCCACGGTCAAATAGATGGTGTGATTATCTGCTTCCAGTCCCGGCCCATAATTACCGGTCCAGTCATCCCTTATTTCACCTCTTCTTTGTTCTGCATACTCTTTTGAGAGGAGGTTTTCTATTGGCAGATCATTAAAATCAGGATCCCCATAGTATGTTTTCAAATCGGCATATGCCAGTTTCTTAGCTTCAGCAAAATAGTGTACATGTTCCTTGCTGCCAAAACCGTAAGAACCCAAATTGTACCCCTCCAGAATATTGAGGATCTGTAAAACCGACATTCCCTGGGTATTCGGAGGTATTTCCCAAACATCCACACCCCTGTAATTCACAGAAACCGGGTCTACCCATGCGGATGAATGACTCCTGAAGTCATCTATGGTAAGAAAACCGCCTTCATTTTGTATATGAGCCACTATTGCCTCTCCGATTTCACCCTCATAAAACGCCTCTCTGCCTCCTTTTGCAATTTTTTCAAGTGAGGCCGCCA
>JBBDSB010000280.1:0-1269 GCA_040905205.1 Cyclobacteriaceae bacterium | reverse complement strand
GACCAAAATTACTACATTCAGAGCAGTAACCTGAGGTTTTATTATTCCCCCAATGATGGTAAAACTTTTATTGCCAACAATGTGAACAATATGCTCTACAGGGGGCTTTCAGAGGGCTTGGACCAATCGGTTTGGTTATGGAACATTGAAGCGGGTTATAGGTTCCTAAAAAATAATAAGGGGGAATTAAAGGTGTATGTTTTTGATTTATTAAAGCAAAACAACAGCATTTCCAGATCGGTTTCCGATGTGGCCGTTACCGATGTTTATTCCAATGTGTTGACCCGATATGGCATGCTTTCCTTCACCTATATTTTAGGAAACGTAAAAAAACCCGATACGCCAGTAGATGGGGACCGTCCCGGTGGTTTTCCCGGCCGGGGACCCGGTCAAAGAGGCGGGGCCAGAAGCTGGTAATTCCTTCTTTTTAGAGAAAGCACATTTCCTTTCAGGAAAAATTCTTTCACTTGTAAGATGATGGTTGTTTACCTTTGTGATTGGCTAAATTATTATGAAGTGTCTAATTCATACAAAGCGGCTCAAACTCATTCCTTTTGACTTGGAGGATTCTAAAATTTTTTTAGAATTGAACAATAACCCGTTCATCAGAAAATATTTATGGGACGATGAAATGATCAGCCAGGAAACATGTGATGATATTATCCGGCAGAATCAAGCATATTTCAATAAGAGCGGTTATGGCTTGTGGAAAATTAATGAGATAGATGGGAAACATATAGTTGGGTATGTGGGATTATGGTATTTTTTTGAAGAACCCCAACCACAGCTTATTTACGCACTGCTACCGGCTTTTACCAAAAAAGGATATGCCAAAGAGGCTGGCTTGGCGATAGTGGAATTTGCATTTAATCATTTAGGTTTTAGTTATCTAACTGCCGCTACGGATGAACCCCATAAAGCATCTCAGAATGTAGCATTAAGTATTGGGATGGAATTTCTGGAAAAAAGAATTGAAAACGAAAAACCCACCCTTTTTTACAGAATTAATAAAGATGTAAATCTAAAATAAGGAGAAAGGGGTAACGGCAGAAGCACTAAGGCAAGATCAATATTCGCAACAAAGTGGCAAACGTAGGCGTTTTGCTCTTTAAACCAAAGGGTCGAAAAGAATTGATAAAATTTTTTTAACCCCTTCCCCTTCAAAACCAGTAAGAAGTGGAAGCTTTTGGGAGGACAGAGGCAAGCGACCAAGCAAGGAACAAAATTGCTTTAAATTTCCTTTAAAAAAAGGAAGCAAGTAGGGGGTGA
>JBBDSB010000279.1:0-1272 GCA_040905205.1 Cyclobacteriaceae bacterium | reverse complement strand
GGATGTTCGGACCCACTCCATCAATAAATACTGGGTATCTTCACAGGTGCCCGTTACAATGACTTCAGGAACATGAAGGGGACAATGGTTGCGTATCCATTCCAACCCTTCTCTTTCTCTTTTATAAATTTCCGGGTTGTTTTGATGATTGGTTTTGAGGAAGTATTCCTGTCGTTCGGTTTTCAAATAAATGGCCTGATTAAGGTTTCCTGCCGCCACCATTTGGTATTCTTTGATTTTCTCTTTCCCTCCAAAAGAGATAAAAAGGATTTTTTCTAATAACCGGTCAGGGTTTTCCATTCCACTGGTACTTTTTTTCCACGTGTTGTAAAAATCCTGTTATGGCTTCATCAAGGATTTCAAACACCTTCTGAAAGCCCTCTTCACCACCATAATAAGGGTCAGGCACCTCCATAAAGTCTGCATTTTTTTGAAATTCCCTCATTAAATGAAGATTTTTCGGTTGGCCACGAACTACGGAAGCCAGGTGGTTGATTTTTTCAATATTGGAATTATCCATTGCGATCAGATAATCAAAATCCCTGAAATCAGTCCTATGGAGTTGTCGTCCTCTGTGGTGGAGAGACAGGCCATTTTTTAATGCACAGGCCAAAGCCCTTTCATCAGGGAGTTCCCCAATATGGTAATCAGAAGTACCGCAGCTGTCACAGGAAATTTTATCCTGGTATTTTCTATCTGAAATTTTATGATTCAGGATGGCTTCCGCTAAAGGAGACCTGCAAATGTTACCTAAACAGACAAATAATACTCTAATCATTAAACTTCAAGATTAATCGGGCACAGCCATTTCGATAGGTTTCACATAAGATGATGTAAATGTTAAATTTAAAAAAATGAAAGAACTATCCATATGAATACCTAAAAATATTACCTACTTTTGCCCACTTATTTCGCAATAAGGATTGATTATGTAGTTGAAGCCTTCCCAATAACTGCCATTCTTGCGCGCATAGCGACCTAAAAATACCAAAAAAACACAATCTGGAAATATTTTAAAAAAATTACTTTAAAAAGAACCAAATTGATCTGTTTTAAGTTTAGGAAGTATCATTGGTTTTGAAGGAAAAAACAAAATAAATTTCTTAAATCAATCTTTAAATAATCTATAAACAAATTAAATCTATTTTATGTCACTAGTCGGAAAAAAAGCACCTTTATTCAATTCGCCTGCTGTAGTGGATGGGGAAGAAATCGTAGAAAACTTCTCATTGGAGCAGTACATTGGAAATAAAGATGTTGTTTTCTTTTTTT
>JBBDSB010000278.1:0-7562 GCA_040905205.1 Cyclobacteriaceae bacterium | reverse complement strand
ATACCCTGATGAGAGGTCAGGGAATCATCACTGCTTCCAACTTTTACCAATTCAATTTGTGGGAAGATGAAACCTATAGCTGGCAGAACACCCCTGATTTGAGAAGGTCGGACATCAATTGGATTGAAATGTCGGAAATCAGGTATAATCGCCAGGGATCTCCCAATTTAGGGGAACCCATCCGGCAGCTTTGGCCCAATACCAGTGATACCACTATTCGTTGGTATTCCTGGCCCCATTACAAGACCTATAATCCTTCCAATCAGGAAGAGAGCACCTGGGGAGGAGGCAATGGAGATTCCTATGTTTACCGGTTAGCAGGTATTTACCTGCTCAGGGCAGAAGCCTATTTTTGGAATAACCAACTAAGCCAGGCAGCCAATGATATCAATATGGTGAGGGCACGTTCCCATGCACCATTGATTACTGAATCGGATGTCACCATTGATTATATATTCGATGAACGTGCCAGGGAGTTGTATGCAGAAGAAACACGACATTCTGAAATGGTCCGGGTTTCCAATATCATGGCCAGGTTAAATATGAACGGTTACAGTCTGAATAATATCAGTCAAAGCAGTTGGTGGTATGACCGGGTCATGGCCTATAATGATATTTATGCTACCCCCCAAGGCACCTGGTGGAGAAGTCAGACCCCGAGAATCCAAACCCATAATATCTATTGGCCTATTCCACAAAGTGTGATTACGGCCAATACCATGGGTAAAATCAACCAAAATGCAGGTTATCAGGGTGCTGAAGGCAATGTTCCTCCATTGGAAACCATTGAAGAATAAAGCTAAAATGTAGATTGGAACTCCCAAAATCACCCTGCAAGGACATTGATAATAAAACAGTGAAAATGAATTTAAAAACCATTGTTGTTTTTGTGTTTTTTCAATTGTCATTAATGTTGGGTTTGTATGCTCAACATGACCAGTACAATTGGATAAATATAACCGAAAATGCCGGTTGGGAAGCTCGGGATTCCCAAGGTGAGGTGGTGTATCAAGATAAATTGTGGATATTAGGGGGATGGTTTAATTCCGATGAAGCCCCGCCACGGGATGTGTGGTGTTCAGAAGACGGTAAAAATTGGGAGCTTATTCAACCTTCGGCACCATGGATCCATAGTGACCTTCCCATGACTTTTGTTTTCAATAACAAAATGTGGATTATGGGGGGATGGTACAATGGCCGTCTGGAAGGTCATTCTGCAAGCAACAGCGTATGGTCTTCCACCAATGGAGCGGATTGGGTACTGGAAAAAAAGGGAGCTTCCTGGTCTCCAAGAATTGCTTCGGCGGTAGTGGAATTCAAGGGGAAAATCTGGTTGCTCGGAGGGATTGAAAATTACTATTTTGGGGATGAATCCAGCCTTAAAAATGATGTCTGGTATTCGGAAAACGGGAGAGATTGGGAATTGGCCACGGAAAATGCCGGCTGGTCTCCCAGGGCTTACCACCAAGCCGCTGTGCTCAACGGAAAAATGTATTTATTCGGAGGGGGCAACTACACCCCCGATTACCATGCTAAAAATGATGTTTGGGTAACAGAAGATGGAGCAAATTGGGAAAAAGTAACGGAAAATGCGCCCTGGCATGAAAGGATTTGGTTTTCCACCGTTGTTTACAGAGACAGGATTTGGGTGATGGGAGGCTGGTCCAACAATCCATATAAAAACTGGGCTGATGCCTGGTACTCCAAGGATGGCAAAGAATGGATTGCCTATAGACCTGAGGTCAGTTGGCCTGAGCGCCATGAGCATTCAGCTTTTGTATTTAATGATAAAATTTATGTGGCCGGAGGGATGATTCCCCCGCTGGACAATGATGTATGGTCACTTCAACTCCCTGAGGATTGGGGAATAGACGAGGATCCTTAATCCCAAAACCAATTCCAAAATCCGAAAAAAGTCCAAACGGTAAAAGATTACATTCAAAAATTCAACCAATATTAAAACAAAATAAATGATGACCTATATTGCCTTCAGGTACCCCGTTATTAGAATTCCTTTTTCCCTGCTTCTTTGTTGGTTCATGATTATTTTCCCAACTTGGTCAATGGCCCAGGGCACCAATTCCTTGCCAGAAGCCGAAATGGTCAAAATCGCAACCTTTGATGTGGATGCTACGCCGCCAATCGGAAGTCAGCTGGCATATGATCCCATGGAAAACAATTGGGATATGGGGCTCAAAGCCAAGGGTATCGTTTTGGTGGGTAAGGGCATGCCCATAGTCCTATGTGCGGTAGATTGGATTGGCATCGCCAATGAAAGCCAGGATGCTTTCAAGGAAGGCTTGGCCAGGGCAGCCGGGACCATACCTTCAAGGGTAGCCATTCATACTCTGCACCAGCACGATGCCCCGATATCGGATTTTGGAGCTGAAAAGATTTTGAAGGAGGCAGGCATGGAACCCCTAAGTTTTGAGGGCAGCTTTAGCAGACAATTGATTGCCAATTTAGAAACGGCCATTACCGACGGCATGCAAAATATGAAAACGGTAACCCATGTAGGAAAAGGCAAAGCCCAAGTGCATCATGTGGCCAGTAACCGTAGAATTGAAGGGGAGGATGGTAAAATCGCTTTTTCGAGAACTTCCTCGACCCGTGATTCTACCCTGAGGGCCAAACCAGAAGGGTTAATTGATCCGGAAGTGTCATTGGTTAGTTTTTGGAACGGAGAGGAGCCATTGGCCGTGTTGAGCTATTATGCCGTACATCCCCAAAGCTATTACCTTACCAAAGTAGCCAATCCTGACTTTCCGGGCGTAGCGCGATTTCTAAGGCAAATGGCAGTTCCAGATGCCTTGCATGTTCATTTTAATGGGGCCGGTGCCAATGTTACTGCCGGCAAATACAATGATGGCTCCAAAGAAAACCGCTTAAAATTGGCTGAAAGGCTGGCGGATGGTATGAGAAGAGCTTGGGAGAATACGGTTAAAACCCCTATTGCCACCGAAGATCTGGGTTGGGATTTTGCCCCTGTTTCAATGGAGCCCAAGCAAGGCCTGGAAGAAATCCGTACAGAAATGAAGACTCAAAACCATCGATGGCTTACCAATAATATGATGAAACTCGCCTGGTACAACCGGCAAAAAGAAGGAAAAAAAATAGACATCTCCTGTCTTTATGTCGGTAATGTCCGGATTTTGCACCTGCCAGGGGAATTATTTGTGGAATATCAATTGGCCGCCAAGGAAGAAAGACCGGATTTATTTGTGGCCATGGCCGCATACGGTGATTATGGGCCTTTTTACATCGGGCCTGCCTCTGCCTATCCCAAAGGAGGTTATGAAGTCAATGTAAGCCCGGTTACCGAAAAAGCAGAGGCCGTCCTTATGGGGGCCATAAAAGAACTGTTGCATAAAGATTTTCCTTCCTCCAAACCTCAGGGTTTATTGTTTAAAAAAGATGAAAGCCCCATCACCAAAGTGGAAGAATGGGAAGATAAAAAAAATGATATCCTTGAAAATTTCCAGAAAGTAACGGGACCATTGCCCAACCTTGACGATTCCCCTCCTCTGGCCATTCAATACCTGGACAGTCTACAGGCTAAGAATTATGTGCGGTATTCCATTCTTTACACTGCCGCCGTTAATGAGGAGGTGCCAGCATATCTTTATCGCCCGTTAAAAAGAAGGCAAAACAAAAATATCCCGGCCATGCTGGTGTTGCATGGTACTGGGGATCTTGGGAAGCAGCTGGTAGATGGGGAAAGCCCACTGGCCAACAGGGCGGTAGCCAAAGAATTGGCCATGAGAGGCTATGTGGTCATTGCACCGGATTATCCGAGCATGGGAGACCTTTCGGATTATGATTTTGAAAATGACCGCTACGAATCGGCGACCATGAAAGCCATTGTCAATCATTCCCGGGCAGTAGATCTACTTCAATCTTTGGATGAAGTAGACCCTGAAAAGATCGGGGTCATTGGCCACTCATTGGGAGGCCATAATTCCATATTCGCTGCGGCTTTTGATGAAAGGCTCAAGGTGGTGGTTTCCAGCTGTGGATGGACGCCCTTTGATTACTATAATATCGGTGCCGCCGGATCAAAAAGGTATGGGGGAAGGTTGGGTGCATGGGCACAAGTCAGATATATGCCTAAAGTCAGAAATTATATGGAAGCCGGGAAACTCCCCTTTGATTTCCCTGAACTGATTGCCACTTTGGCACCCAGGGCCTTCTTTTCCAATTCCCCACTGAATGACAGTAACTTCGATGTAGCTGGTGTAAAAAAGGGAATGGCACAGGCTCAGGAAGTTTTTAATCTTTATGGTGTTCCGGAGCATCTCCAGGTCCGGTACCCTGATGCCGAACATGATTTTCCTACAGCAACCAGGTTGGAGGCCTATCAGTTTATTGACAGGCATTTGCAATTTAAGGCCAGAAACATTGAGTTGGAATAAAAACAGATGGTCTCATTTTTATAGACAGAAGGAACATTATCGGTAACCGACAGTAAACGGTTAGCGCTGCCATAGTTATAGACGGTCAGACCAAATCCATAAAGTCACCCTTCACCGGTTAGAATTTTTATTATGCATTTTTTTGGCTTATTATTGTGTTATTGATGTACAATCATCTAACCAAATGGTGTAATCATGAATTAAATTGGTGACCAGGTGGAATAAATTGTCAATAAAAAGCTAGATAAAATACCTGTGCACCGGATAAAAGGGGCAATTGATTGCCTTTACTTATGCCATTTTAATTGATGCTAAAACGATAGAAGCTAACACATCTTATTTTGACCAGATATGAGCAATACCATCATTATCCATCCTGAAAATAAGGAACAAGAGAATGCCCTTAAAGCATTTGCAAAAGTGCTTAAAATAAAATTCGAAGTGGCCAAAAAAAGCAACTATGACCCTGATTTCGTTGCTAAAATTGAAAAGAGTGAACAAGAATTTGAAGAAGGTAATTATACCAGGGTTGGGAAGAAAGACCTGAAAAACCTCTTGGGTATGTAATGGCATACCAAATCGATTTATCCGGACAAGCCAGTAAGGATATTGAATTTCATAAAAAATCAGGGAACAAGGCTTTGTTTAAGAAACTCTCCGTACTACTAGAAGAACTAACCGAACACACCAAAGGTTCCTATATTGGTGCATTAAACGCTTTAACGATTGCAATTGCAATTCGAAAAATTATTCAAATACTTTTGTGAAACAATTGATGATTTGTAGTAAATTTTAATTTTCCAAAAAAATAAGAAAATCGATTATGATCCTTTTATTGAAGCATAATGTAGAATCATTATGCTGTGTAATACAGGTTCAAGGACAAATTAAATTCAAATCCAGTATCCAATGAAAGTGACTTTAGACATCCAAGACAGCAAGGCCGCTGCTTTTCTCAACTTCGTGAAAAGCCTGGACTTTATTCGTATCCATGGCCAAGAGGATTATGAGGAACCTACCAAACAGGAGATCCTGGATAGCATCAAAGAAGGGATGAAGGAATGGAGGACAATTTATTGATGATTTTTTTGTGGAAAACAACTAATTTTGAACGCCGTTAAATCACTTTTGAACATTGAGGACAAAGTGGATTTTTGGGAAAGGTTAAGTGCGGAAGACCGGGCGGCCATCGATGAAGGGCTGGAGCATTTGGATAAAGGGCAACACGTGTCCCATTAATCCGTCCGTGAGGAAATCAAAAACCGGCTCAACTTTTAGGTTTGGCATTGGCGGTTCGCTATTCTCTTCGTGCCAGACAGTAGGAAATAGAATTGTTGGAATATGTTATTCGGTAGTTCGGGAAGATGAACCATACCTATTGCGATTGGATGGGCAGGAAGGTTTTGAAGGATAAGTTGACTAATTAGCTATAAAAGGAGTTGATTGATGTGTTAATTCCACATAAGATGCTTACCGATTTCCTGCTGGTAAGTGATAGCAGGTGAAAAGAGGATTTGGCTTAAATTCGTTATCTTTATTAATCTAAAATAAGCGATTATGGTATTAAGTAAAGAAATGTTAAAAAATGAATTGAACGATATGCCTGATGAAATGCTGAGTGAGCTATATGATTATATGAAATACTTAAAGTATAAGAATTTAAGAAATCATGACAGCATGAACGAAGCCCTTGCTAGTGAAAAAGTTTTAAAAAGGGATTGGGAAAAACCTGAAGAAGACGAGGCATGGAGCGATTTGTGAAAGGAGACCTAGTGGTGGTTCTGTTCCCTTTCTCGGATTTATCAGGTTCAAAAAAGCGGCCGGCCCTTGTATTGGCAGATTTAAGTGGATCGGACATAATATTATGCCAGATAACCAGCCAGGGATTGAAGGATCATCATGCGATAGTTTTGCCGGATTCAGAGATTATTTTGGGGCAATTAAAAATGGAAAGCAACATTCGTCCTAACCGAATATTTACAGCAGAGAAATCCGTTATTTCCTATAAAATAGGAGGGATAAGCCCAAGGAAGTTTAAAGAGGCTCGAGACAAGATAATGTACCTACTAGATCAATAACACTATCAGTACAAAAATTGATCAGGTACTAATGGCTCTCCTTTTAACTTATTAGCATATCTGCGGTTATGTGATCTAGTGAAGGCATTTCAATTGGTCTTCAAAATATTTGATTATTTAAAGAATTTGAGGTTATCATATCCTGCCCAATCACCCTACTTTAAGTTCTTCCCGCCCCCAAGATAACCGCTTTTTTTAGTAAATTCTTTTAAGATGATGTTTTAAAAAGGCAGTCCATACAAGCCTTCTTTTCATTCCTTGCGGCAGAAAAATTTCAACTGAAAAAGAAAAAACTATCTTTATGGCTGTCCATTGGGGCAAAAGGTTCTTTGTTTACCTGCAGTAGGCACGGATAAAAGTTGTTCAGGGGAGCAGAAAACCAGATGATAAAGGATTCAGGATTCACCGGGAGGATAAGGAGCTACATGGAAAAACACGCAGACTGGGAAAAGGTACAGGAAGTGCTTCTTTGCCATTGGAAACGCGATGTAAGCAATACCCATGTGCTTTTCATGGATGCCACCTGTTATGAAAGCTATATCCGTTTTCCCACCGATGTTAAACTGCTCTGGGAATGCTGTGAATGGATATTTGAAAAACAGCTTTTCAAGATCTGCAAAAAGGCAGGGATCAAACGGCCGCGGTCCAAGTACCACCAGCAGAAAAAAAAGCAGCCTGACAGGCAAAGAAAGGCTTTGGAAATCGACTTTCGGGGAAGAGGTATGCCCCGACCCCAATAAACCTATTCCAGCAGCCGAAAACAAAAGCAATTTGTACTTTTCCCATACAGAATTGACCTGTAAAATACCCTCAAAATCAATAAATGTGGAAATAAAATGAAATTTTTTCTCCTAAAATATTAGTCCGATCAATTTTCAATGAACCCTTACTTACCAGGAATGTCAGCGACTTTAAAAACATTGATGGTCTGAACCTGATCAACCCCCATGAAAAGTAAAAAGCCCCGCTAATGCTAGGCTTTTCTAAATTCTTCGGTTTTTTATATTCATTTTATCAACTCTTCCAAACGCTAATCGCTAGAATAATAATAGAAATTAAACCTTCCCAAGGG
>JBBDSB010000277.1:0-7572 GCA_040905205.1 Cyclobacteriaceae bacterium | reverse complement strand
CGCTAAATTAATCATACATTATCATTTAATGATGATTGCAGATATGTGAAACCAGAAACTTGCTTTTAAGTTTGGAATTGCGATCTTTCTTTCAGTTTTGAAATTGCAATCGTACTTTTTCAGCCTTCTTTCTGTGGAATGTGAAAATGAATCTTTATAATTTAACCGTAAACCTAAAAAAGTATGCCTATGGGAATGGACTAATCAGACGATCTGGGGTTGGAAAGAACCGAGATGTAAAGAAATCATAGCTCGGTTTCAAATGAATCGTATAAAAACCCAAAAATTATGAAAAAAAAACAATTTTGTGAAGATTTTATGAATCTTCCCCGTAAAACAATGCGGATTATGCAGTTAAGTCTGTTTTTGTTAGTGATGAATTTTACAATGTTCTTCAGTACCATTTCCTATTCGCAGAACACAAATATTGAGCAATCCCAACAAAAAACGGTCACTGGTAAAGTAACCGATGTCGATGGCCTTCCATTGATTGGGGTTGCGGTTTTAGCAAAAGAAACCAACAACGGTACCGTGACCAACCTAGACGGTGATTTTTCACTTACCATTCCAGTGGACACTGAAATTCTTCAGTTTTCTTTTATTGGATATCAACCACAGGAAGTTGCGATTGGATCCCAGTCAATATTCAACATTACAATGTCTGATGCTACTGTTGGGTTGAATGAGGTAGTCGTTACTGCGCTTGGCATTTCCAGGGAGAAAGAATCCCTTGGATATTCAGTTGGAACAGTTGATGGAGAGGATTTAAATAAAACCCCACAGGCTAGTGTTCTTAATTCAATGCAAGGGAAGGTAGCCGGTGTACAGATTTCTCAAACCTACGGTGTCAAAGGTTCTTCTATGAATATGGTAATTAGAGGAGCGTCATCGTTAAACTCTGACAATCAACCTTTATTTGTTGTCGATGGTGTGCCGATTTACAATACTACGGATAACCTATTCAATCAGGCTGACCTTGGCAATGCTGTGTCAGACCTAAACCCCGAGGATATAGCATCAATTTCAGTATTAAAAGGACCTAGTGCTGCGGCTCTTTACGGTTCACGTGCAGCGAATGGGGTAGTACTTATTACGACGAAATCAGGTGCAGGTAAGAAAAAAGGTTTGGGGGTGGATTTCAATACATCATTCATTACAGATAATCCGTTTGCATATCTTCCTCATCAAAATGAGTTTGCTTCAGGGCAAGAAGGTGCCTTTGTATTTGAAAACGATGCTTATGAATTTTGGGGACCTAAGTTAGATAATGGGTTTATTGCACAACAAAGAAATCAGGATAGTCCAAGCGAATTGATTTCTCATGAAAACAATATAAATCGTCAGCAAGATTTTTATCAAAACGGCTGGACTCAAGTAAATAATGTGGGTATTAGCGGAAACTACGATAAAGCTAATTTTCGCGTTTCTTTGGGTAACTACCTTAACAAAGGTATTATGCCGAATGTAGATTTAAAAAAGAATAATATTGGCATAAATGGAACTATGAATCTGACCGATAATTTGGAAGTAACTGTAATGACATCTCTAAGTGAGTCAAACTCAGATAATAGGCCAAATACGAATAAAAGTTTTCTCACTCCAACAAGAGCTATTCTAACTATTGGATCACAAGTTGACATGGCTCCTTATAGTAATCCAGAAACATGGTGGATGCCTAACCAGGAAGGCATAGTACAACGCAGATGGAAAAATAGATGGAATAATCCTTATCTGATGCAAGAGTTGGCCACAACTGGTTTTGATCGTGTACAGGCTATGACAAAAATACAAATGAGTTGGGAGTTTGTTAAGGACCTTCGCTTTACAGGAAGATATTTACGAAGTAATTTAAGCCAAAGAGCTGTAAATCAAAGACCATGGGATACAGTTAATTCAATCAGAGGAAATTATGATCTTCAAAACTCCAGTTTTAGGGAACAAAACTGGGAGGGCCTTTTATCTTATAACAAAAATTTTGGGGATTTTGACCTACAGGCTAATGTTGGTGGAAATCTTCGATACAACTATATAGAAAATATTCATAACTCGACAACTAACCTGGTTATTCCCGGGTTGTATACCATTAGTAATGGAGGTCCAGGTTCGGTCATTTATACTAACTTTTTGAGTGAAAAGAAAGTGAACAGCCTTTTTGGGCAAACCTCTATAGGCTATAGAAATATGGTATATCTTGACCTGACGGCTAGAAATGATTGGTCTAGTACATTGCCAAAAGAGAACCGCTCGTATTTTTACCCATCAGCTTCTCTTAGCGTGCTTGTAAATGAAATGATTGATATGCCAGATTGGGTTAGTCAAGCCAAGGTACGTGCAGGATATGCTCAGGTAGGGAATGATGTAGATCCTTATCAGCTTCAAAGATATTATAATTTTGGTGAAGATTGGGGAGATACTAAAAGAGCCAGTATTGACAAGGTTGCTAGGAATGCCCAACTAAAACCGGAAATCGCTACGTCGAAAGAAATTGGAGTTGACTTGTCTTTGTTTAATAACAGAATAACGCTAGATGCAACATACTATACAATGGAGAATGAAAACCAGGTACTTGGCATTAATACGCCAATTACTTCAGGAGCAAACAGTAAGCAAATAAATGCTGGATTGGTAAAAAGTAATGGCTGGGATATAACTCTAGGCACCGCTTTTTTCACTGGACAGGATTTTTCTTTTGATTTAGGATTAAATTTCACTAGAAATAGAACTACCATTGAAGAGCTTGCTGATGGAGTCGAATATTTTGGGTATAGTCAAGGGTATGCTTATTTTTATACGTATCCAGGTGACCAAGTAGGAGATATTTATCAAGCTCCTTACTTTAAAGTAGAGGATGTAAATTCTGAGTACTATGGTCATGCCATAATATATAGTAATGGCAAACCTGAAAGGGATCAAAATCCTGAAAATTTTGAGAAAATTGGAAACTACAATCCCGATTTTATATTGGGAATAAACCCTAATGTACAATACAAAAACTTTAGCCTTTCTGCAGTTTTTGATTGGAGATCAGGAGGGGAATTCTATTCAGAGACCTTGAGGCAAGGAAAGAATGATGGAAGGTTTCCAGAATCAATGAATGGAAGTGTAGATTATGATCCTAATGTGGATATAGTACAGCAAATCAAAGATAATCCTGAGAAATTTTCACATGAATGGGTAGGAGGCCGAGAGGCTGAATATGGAGGTTTTCCCTGGACCGATGAGGGGCAAAGAGAAGCCAGAAGCTATGTGAACGCTGATGGAGAAAAAATTTATGTAAATGATGCTAGTTTTGCAGTAGGAGTTAGAGAAGATGGCGAAGGAGGATATATCGAGAATTTTGGAGGCCCGGGAACAATATGGCTAAGTCCGTATAATGCGCAAAAGGGTGCTGATAGATATTTGGCATCAGCTAATCTGTACAGTGCAACTTATGTGAAGTTAAGAGAGGTGTCAATTACATATAGATTTCCGAAGTCTATAGTAAATAAAATGAACCTTCAAAATATGTCTTTATCGCTGTTAGGTCAAAATTTATTTATCTGGACAAAACACAATGTATTCATCGATCCGGAAACGGCTTTTGTCTCTAGGGGAAATAGGAGTGAACCGGGGTATGAGTTTTACTCTGTCATTCCTCGTACCCGTAGCATAGGTGTGAAATTAAATGTTGGGTTTTAATTGTAATAAATAATGATCATGAAGAAAATAATAATAATAATATTATCTATCACATTCATTCCTATTTTAAACTCATGTAGTGATTTTGATAAATTGAATGTAAGTCCTAACGATGTAAGTCAGGTCGATCCAAATTTTCTATTAACTACAAATACATATAATTTTGCTAATACATATAGTGAGTTTGGTTATTGGGGTTCAAGGATTCCTTCCTTATTACAGTATTACCAAGTTGGAGATGGTTATAAATCGGAGGAATTAAATGCTCTATATTGGACGCCAGGACAAAGTAGTCCATGGGAATCTATTTACTCAAATTTAGTTGATGTCCAAGCTATGTCTGACCTCAGTATTGAGCAAGGAAACGTTTTTACTGAGGCAGTAGCTTTGGTATATCGGGCTACACTTATAGATTTAGTTACAAAGATTTATGGTGATGTTCCCTTTTCGGAAACGAATCAGCTGGATGAAGGAATCGTTTTCCCAAAATATGATCATCAGAAAGAGATTTATGAAACCCTGTTGATTGATTTGAAAACAGCAAAAAATATGATAGAGGGAATTTCTGGCAATGAACTTCCCGTTTTGGATGGATATGATTTGTTGTATGACGGAGATAAAGGTAAGTGGGTAAAGTTTATTAATTCTCTCAGAATAAGGATGTGCTTGTTGTTAAACAATAAAAAAGCAGAGTTAGGTGTCGATATAGACGCAGAATTTCAGGATGCTGCTCAAAATGTTTTCACAGGTAGTGATGATAATGCTGTTCTGGATTATATTGGAAATTCTGCACCTACTTCTTTTCGAGGGGGCCCATTCAGGTCTTCTGAACTTACTTATGCTAGAAGAATGGGGTTAGGCTTTCTTAATTCTTTAAGAGATCAAAATGATCCAAGATTGTATAGATGGTTACGACCTGTTGAAAAGAAATGGGATAGGGATATTGCTGCAGAAACAACGATCCAATATACGGATCCACTAGGACAGACTTTCCCTATTGAAGTATTGCCATACCCTAATGGCTATGATGACCTGGATACAAGTCTGTACGTTGGATTGCCAGTTGGTAGTCAAGCTTCATGGACATCCTATAATGCGGGTCCTCAAGCTACATCAGTTGAGCCTAAAACTACTCCGTTTAATAGTCGTCTTAGCGATATTTATTTTCAAAATGCAAATGAATATGTTGGTATGAATATTATCACCTATTCTGAAGTTGAATTTATATTGGCAGAAGCAGCAGCTATTGGGGCATTTGGTGTCAACAATGCAGAGACTCACTATAAAAATGCTATTGAAGCTTCTATGAATGAATGGGAAATATTTGGTGATTATGTAGGAGAGTTTGATTTTGATGAATTTTATAGTCAGGAAGATGTTGACTTGAGTCAAGCAACAAATGAGCATGAGCGCATTATGACTCAAAAATATATATCAATGTTTTTCAGACCAGAGCCATGGTTTGATTGGCGTAGAACAGGCTATCCGGATTTTGTACCACCATATGATGGTGCTCAGCCTGCAATTCCTATTAGGTATCATTATGATTCACCTAATCCTCCTGATCCACAGTATGTTGACAAATACATGGAAGCTGTCAATAGTTTGGAAAAATCTGAATTTGTCCAGGTGCCAACAAATGATGATACCCGCTCACGAATGTGGTTACTCCAAGGAACAAATATGCCCTATTAATCATTTATTGACCACCAACTGATTACAGAAGGTTTACTGAAATAAATTTCAGTAAACCTTCTTATTATAATAATTTTACTTGTTTTAAGTCCTTCATCATCCTCCCTATTCCAATCCAATCAGCTATGAAATCCCTTTTTGCAATCTTTTTCCTTAACCTATTAGCAATCGCCGTTTATTCTCAGCAAGCAGTGAATTTGCAGTTTAACAATGACAAGGAATTTAAAATCGTACAATTTACCGACACCCATACCAACGTAGAGACAGGTAAGAATATGGAAGTGTACACCACCATAAAAAAAATACTTGCATTCGAAAAACCCGATCTGGTGGTATTGACAGGAGATATCGCCACAGATGGCAACCCCAAAAAAACCTATCTGGCCTTTGAGAGACTATTCACTGAGGAAAAAATGCCCTGGATAGTGACTTTTGGAAATCATGACTCTCAAGCCGACCTTTCCAGAAAAGAAGTGGCAGACTTTCTAAGCGGACTAAGGTATTGCCTGAATGATGACAAAGGAGAAACCTACGGCAACTCTAACTTTGTTTATCCGGTCCGGAACAAGGATGATAAAGCTAAAGCACTTATTTACTTAATGGATTCCAATGATTACAGTACACTAAAGCCCGATGTGGATGGGTGGGGCTGGTTCGATCATTCTCAGGTTATCTGGTACAAAGAAAAAAGCAGGGAATACACCAATTCCAATAATAACGTACCGCTGCCAGCTCTTGCCTTTTTCCACATTCCCCTACCAGAGTATTACCAGGCCTGGAGCAATAAAGAGGCTAATGCCATCGGAAAAAGAAAGGAAGACGAGTGTGGGCCGGAGATTAATACGGGCATGTTCGCTGCCATGTTGGAGTGCAAAGACATCATGGGAACCTTTGTCGGGCACGATCATAATAACGACTACATTGGCGTGTATTACGATATGGCATTGGCCTACGGAAGAGTCACCAAAACCAAAACCTATCGCAAAGCCCCGGTAGAAGGTGGACGCATCATTGTTTTAAAGGAAGGCAAACGCAGATTCGATACTTGGATTCGGGAAGAAAACGGAAAAAAAGCCTACTCCTGTACCTGGCCGGACTCATTTATGAATTAGTTTACCGAAAACAAGCGTTCCAAAATAGGATGATCCGAAATTAGGCGGAAACTAAGGCATCCTTCTTCCAATTTGCCAGTGGATGAATCATTTTTTGAAGATGACTTCTAGCCCGGCTCAATTGGGATTTAGAAGTGTTTTCACTTATGGCAAATTTATTGGCAATTTCCTGATGAGAATAACCTTCAATGGCATATAACTTAAAAACCGTCCGATATCCAGTTTTGGTTAACAATGCGATCCATTTGTTTCCTCATCCTGGTGAGGAAGTAATTTTCAATGAGCAAGAAGCTATCAGGAGTGTCAGTGACCGGCTGGTGTCAAACTAGGTGAAAATGTCAGCCTGGTACCGGAAACCATCAACCTGGAATAGCTACACACCGGGAATAATAAGGGAAAATTGGTCAGGATAGAAAAGGTAGTGTTTCCTCGGGCAGACGGTAAAGTCACCTTTGACGGTTCCCGATTGATTTCGGATGGAAAACGCCAAGGTAGCGTCCATACCCATCCCACTGCGCAGTTTCACAACCAAATATTACCAAATGGAACCGTGAATGTAACAGGGATTGTGGGAGACTGGAACAGGATATTGCCCCAGGCTTATCATGAAGACATTTTCGTTAAACCATAAATAAAAAAATTAACTGCAAAGGAAATCGAAAAGAAATTGGGTAAGGTGCAATTCTTGAAGAGCTGTTGATGCATTGCTACTCCCTGCTATGTAATGAAATTGTGTAAACTCCGGGGGATTTGTAATCCCCGGATGCATACGAAAGCAGGATTCCAAATCCTGTTTATCTGTCGTTCTACATTGCAAATGTAGAACAGCACGTAGGGGGCAATTCTACAAGAGCTGTTGATCCTAATGACATGGCCCGGCCTACCGAGATTTAATTCAAAAATGAATACGAGCAATCAATCGAGAACAATCTGACTTTGGTACGTCCAATATACTTTTCCCCTGAGATATACAGCTTATATAGCAGCAGCCTCCCCCATCCGGTGAATGGTATTTTGTACCAGGCCTTCCACTGCATCTCCCTTTTCACTTTTTAGCTTATAATTGATTTCCATTACCCAGGTGGGC
>JBBDSB010000276.1:0-1275 GCA_040905205.1 Cyclobacteriaceae bacterium | reverse complement strand
GATGCCATATCCCTTGCTCCTACCTGGAGCGGTATCAGAAAATTGGAGAAGGTACCACTCAGGCCTGCAGTTAATACAAAGAATACCATAATGGTACCATGCATGGTAACTAGGGCAAGGTAGAAATTCGGATCTAGATTTCCAGCATCATTGATCCAGCCACCTAAAATAGGTTTAAGGAAAGTCATATCCATATCGGGAAAACCCAGTTGAAGCCGGAAAAGAACGGATAAGAAACCCCCAATAAAGGCCCAAAACATTCCTGAAATAAGGTATTGCTTCGCAATCATCTTATGATCAGTGGAGAAAATGTATTTAGTGATGAAGTTATCTTTGTGTTCATGATCATGATGATCATGAACCAATGGGTCATGAGCTGGAACGTTTGCTACTGCCATGTCTTATATATTTAATATATGAATATTTTTACTTTTATTGTTCATTGATATAAATCTCCGCAAGCTCTTTCAAGTCATCTGGCAAATCAGATATGAGATCAGAATTGCTTTTTATGAAAGGGGTCTGATCGGCCATCCATTTCCGATACTCATCCGGTTCCACCACATTGATGACCTTTCTCATTCCAAAATGACCGATACCACAAACTTCCGCACAAGCGACTTCAAATTCAAATTCATCGTCTCCCAACTCTTCCCGCATCTCTTCTGTTGTTTTATTGGGAACAAACCAAAACCGGGTGGGCATACCCGGTACGGCATCCATTTTTAATCTCATATGGGGTGCAAAGACGGAATGCAAAACATCCCTTGCCCTGATTTTAAAAAGAACCGGCTCCCCTTTAGGTAATACTATGGTAGGAGAGGGAAAATCATCAAAAGAATTCCTGTCAGTAAAATCCACCCCCCCGGAATTGGAAGCATTAATGAGACGGTAATCATAGTCCCCTAAAATATTGTCAGGACCGGGATACCTGATTTCCCATGCAAACTGATAACCCATGATTTCAACCACATGGGCATCTTCCGGAGCAGGGCTGGTTATATCTGACCATGCTTTATAACCCGATACCACCAATAAGGTAAGTACGATGGCAGGAACCAAAGTCCAAATGATTTCGAGTTTATTATTATCAGGATAATAAGCAGCTCTTTTATTTTCCTTGTATTGATAACGATAGCTAAACCAAAACAGAAGAATATGGGTAAGAATAAATATGAACCCAGTTACAGCCATGGTAATCCAAAATAACCGGTCCGTAACGATGCCATGCTCAGAGGCGATGGGTAATTGATAATTGTCAAATTCCTTAATCGA
>JBBDSB010000275.1:0-41514 GCA_040905205.1 Cyclobacteriaceae bacterium | reverse complement strand
TTAACAGCATGCCGGATTCCCAGTTCGTAAAATACATTGGCATTAGCAGTAGTGAGGTCTGCCACCGCATAATCGCAAAGGATGAGTCTTTCGTACATGGGCTTATGGATAATTCCGTTCACGGTTTCTTCGTCCGCACGAATGGGTTCCATATCTGCTGCCTCAATGGCTGGTTTAATGAAATCCCGATATACCCTATCAAAATTCACTTCATTTCCCTCGGCATCTTTTTTAATGTTAAAGGGCATGACTACAAAACAAAGGGGTTTGATCATGGAATCAGTTGTTTAGGGTGTAAAGGTTATTTTTATATCAATATCGCTTATTTTATGGGAAAATCCTTAGAGTGATGGTGTTTAACTATAATGTGGTTGTCGTAATAACCTTTACAAAAGCTTTCTTATCCTTTCAAGGAACTCCAAAAGACAGCCAAAATCAGTGGGACTGCTGATCTCTATCAATGGGAAACCAGGAAACCATCAAATAAAAATGATCAGCCCAGAAGGGGAGTTGGCCCTTTTGGCAGGACCTGAAGGCCCCGACCTGTTGGATGACAATGGATCAGTTGCCGTGTTCAGCGGTGGTTGGGGCCACGCCATTCTATTGTTAATGGGGGCGCTTTGTGGCATATGCTGCCAACTATAGCAATCCAATGAGAGTTTTGAATTAAAACGTGAGTTTACATTTGATACATAACCGACAACCAATAAATTGATAAAAAAATTGTTTTTGTCAGCCATTATTTTGATATTTAAACCTATTTATTTGTTACTTGTATGCGCACATTGGTTCTGGTACAGGTACGCCCAGATATAAATATACAGCTATTTAAATAGATAACTTTAAAATTTTCAGTATTATTAAGGTTTCCGATCCTATTTAACCAATTATTATTTCTATTCTCTGGTTTTCCTATGATTTACCAGCCCTGTCAAGCTTATTGTTTGATCCAAATTATTATTTCACCTTAATTATTTTAACTATGGAAACATTAACTTCCATTTTAAACCAACAGTATGAAAATTTAGATATATACGAGGATTTGCTGCAAAACAATGAAATGACTTTTGAGCAAGTAGGGGAATTGAGCAGGGAAATTTTATTTTATACCGATGAAGATTTTAATATCAGATACCTG
The DNA here is from genome assembly GCA_040905205.1 of Cyclobacteriaceae bacterium. Taxonomy (GTDB): domain Bacteria; phylum Bacteroidota; class Bacteroidia; order Cytophagales; family Cyclobacteriaceae; genus Cyclobacterium. The sequence goes on along the minus strand of JBBDSB010000275.1, from coordinate 40,376 downwards.
AATAAGCAGGGAAGGGATTGGTTTGGCCTTTCTCCAGGAAGACCCACATTTAATGAATTGGCTTTCTTTGAAAAATTTTATCATCCGGATACGCTGCAATTTGAAATCCCCAAAATCAGGAATTACTTTAAAAATCAGCGATTGGGTTCCATTTATTCTAACTACCAACAAATTTTCAGTTCCCGGGCCAATGCCTATTGTATTTGCTTAGTGATTTTAAAGAAGTTTCTTTCGGTAAGTGTCGGTTACCTTACCCTCACTATCCCGATCAGCCAATTCGACAGTATAAATAAAAAAATGCAAAGGGTCATTTCAGAGGAGATGTTTCGTGATTTCCACCGTGCACAATTTGAGCAACTAACGGATAGGGAATCAGAAGTTTTAAAATTACTGGCGACGGGAAAAAGCAACCCCGAAATTTCCAATGAGTTGTTTATAAGTCGGCATACCGTAGAACAGCACAGAAAACACATCAATAAAAAGCTTGGCATTCATGGTCTTAAAGATATATTGGATTATGCCTATGCCTTTGATTTGGTTTAGTCCCAAGTTGATATCAATAAAAAAACAAGTGCTTTTTGATTAGTTCATCCTCCTATGCCGAATTAATTAGGTTTTCTAAAATTCCAATCATTTTATTTATCCAAAACTTTCTATCTTCGGTAGTATTTTTAATATTTCGGTAATTCACCAAATTGGTATTTAATTGCTCAAGCGTCTTTACGGTTTTGAATTTTCCCATAAATTTTTCTTTAATTTCATATGTTTATAATTGATTTTTAGCGGCCATAACTTGTTCCGCACCGAAGGTCGTGATAGCCTGCCCCGTCCCGGTATTTATCGGGATTCGGGGGAATCTCGCACCTGTCTGCCGACAGGCAGGTGTTTGATAATCATCCCTACCATTGACATATTACTTAAAGTCTAATATTTTATTGATTAAGTGCTAATTTTATTCAAAACAATTCTTAGTTACCATTGACAAGTAAATATTTCACGCGGCGAGCGCTGCGGATTCGCTGCGACCGCTGCGTGAAATCAAATGTCATTTCCTTTCTGTAAATGCTAATTTTTAAAAATCCATGTGACGCTGGCATCATGCCTGTCTGCCTCTGGCAGGCTCAATTTCATCAAACGAATTCAGTATTTACCAATGGTAACGCACCATTTCAAGAAATTCTATCGATATATCGGAAATTAAAGTGGGTATTAATGACTATCTCGGGTTTAATTTAACTAAATTTAGTTTTATATTTAATTAAATGATATTCAAAAGATAATAAATGTTTTTTATACTGAAAAAATTTTTAATCCTATTAGGAATTTTAATTTATTTATTTGACATTTGAAAGTGACAGTGTATTAATTTTGGGCCTGACTTTACTGGCAGGTATTTGGATCCGGTTTATTGGTAATTGCCTTAGGAATACCTATTAATTAGCTTTAATCCGATCATTTCTTTTAAACCCTTTTTGCTCTGCCTTTCAGTAAAACCAACTATATAGCAAAAGGGAGATTATTTCATTCTTTGCATTGATTGAAAAATGATTTTTGAAGTTTTTCAAATTCTTACGGAGCAGGTCAACCAATACTTTCAGCAGGTTGGGATGGACGATTCCGAGGTAATTATGGACAATATTGCCCTTTCAGATGGTTCTTCTGACGAATCCGAGGCCATGAGGGACAAGGTGGTTTTGAATATAAGTTTAGATAAAAAATTCCCTTTACTTAATTGCATAGGCTGAATAGGTAAAGATCCGCCATAATATTTTGTAGGGCAAGCAAATTGGGAAAATTGAATTAATTTTCAACCAACATTACTGGTATGTATTCTACCAAAGAACAGGAAGAAAATCTGAAGTTCATTACCTATCCGGAGCTCCTGTCCGAGGAAAACCTTGTAACGTTTAATGAAGTATCTTCTCTGGTATTCTTTATATGTGACCTGAGCACCAGTCAGATTTTATTTATTAGTAAATCATCAAAGGACCTTTTAGGGCATGACCCTCAAAGGTTGATGCAAGAGGGTCTGGGGGCATTTATCTCACTTATTCACCCTGCAGATTACCCCATGTTGCTTAGTCGGTACGCAGCCAGGCTATCTGAAATAAAAAACTCCCTTTCACCATGCGATAAAACGCTTTGTTTAAAGAGTCATTTTAGGATATCAAATAAAGAAGGGTGCTGGATCAAATTACTCGCTGACTTGATTATGCTGAGTTTTGATGAGGATAAAAAGCCAAAAAAAATTTTTGGAAACCTGAAAGTCCATTCGGAAAACAGAAAATTAGGGCCACAGATTTCCGAATCAAATTATGCAGGACCAATTCCAGATAAGGAAGTGGGATCTGACTTTCCTATACAATTAAATCTGAAAAAGCCGCCTTGTGAGAAAGTATCCTGCAGGGAAATGCAGGTGCTGAAGCTAATTGCCAGCGGCTATTCGGCCAAGCAAATTGCAGACAAACTTTATATCAGCGAACACACTGCCATTAATCATCGGAAGAATTTAATTGAAAAATTCAATGTCAAAAATACGGCCGAACTGATCAAGGACGCATCGAAAGTTTACTGGTTATGAAAGGCAATCAGTCTCTGTCCTTTTGCCCCCGATTCGCTTGGCAGCCCGGGGCAGGCTTTGGTGCAAAAGGACTAAATAATCAAGAAAAAAATTGGGATGTAATGCTATGATCATACGGGATTAAATTTACCCTGCCAATCGGCCCGGTCTATCTATCCCCTGGTCCCCATTTTCAATTTCAAGTTAAAAAATGACCATAAATGGGGATTGATATTCCTTTATAAATGCTGGAACTTGCATCAATCAAGTTTTTCAAAAACAAAAAATTTATGCTGCACACCGCATTACAATTTCTTTCAGCAGAACTCAACAACTATTTAAAGCTGAAAACGGGTGATCCTGAAGAAAACCGGGTATTTATCACCAATGTGGCTACAGAGAGTGGTGGAGTAGTTATTCCAGATATGGCATTGGGAATGTCGCTCATAAATATTGAGGAAGAAAGAGTCTTCAAAGATCAGCAGGCCACTTTTATCAATAATGAGGGGCGAACAGAACATATTAATCCTGAAATAAAACTCAATTTGTATATCCTCATCTCTGCTAATTTTCAGGATAAGCAAAATGATTCGGCAGAAGATGATTATGTGGAGGGGCTGAAGCAACTTTCTTCCGTGATCTCTTTTTTTCAGAGTAAAAATGTATTTACACTCGAAAACTCACCTGCACTTGCCGATAGAGATCCCTCTATCAGGAAGCTTATCGTGGAGCTTTACTCCTATTCCTTTGAACAACTCTATAATTTCTGGAGTGTCTTGGGAACGAAATATTTACCCTCGGTACTCTACAAAGTACGGTTGCTCAGGTTTCAGGAGCAAGCGGTACAGCAGAGTAATTTACCAATTGAAAAAATTAAAATCAACTCATTTGGCAGGTAGGCTATGAATCTATTGTACACCCGGTTATTTAATCTGAGTATCAGGCACGATTTTTATAAGAACGGACTGGCTAAAGGAGTGAGCTTGCTTCCGGCTCCCGACACGGCTAGGAAAATGAAAGGCGGTAAAATGCTATTTAAATACACCCCCAAAGGTGTGACAGTTTTATACAGGACGGCAGATGATGAAACCACGCCTTTTGTAGATATGGGAAAAGATGTAAGACTCACTTTAGAGCTCTCGATTGCCAACAAAAATGAATTTTTGAATATAACCGACCTCGATGAATCTCCTGCCAAAAAATATTCATCATCAAATATCCTGTACTTTAAAAATGATCCTGCTTCGGCCTCTGATGATCCCAATTCACCAGAAGTATTGGGGTTTGAACTCATCGATTTTATACAGGGGAGACTTTTTACTTATAATTTTAGTCTTGCAACTGCTCCGGCACAGGTATTATTTCGGGTGTATAATGAAAGTAATTCATTGGTTCCTGTTGGGAAAGATACCGACGGCGTTCCTTTCAACGATACCCTTACATTGAATAAACAAAGTAACGATAACTATAGCCAGCAAATAGATCTGCGGGACCAATCTAAAGGAAGGTATAGGATAACGGTCCGGAATACAGCTGATACGACCACCCTTTTGGAAAAAAAAATCTATCTGGATGAAGATATGGCAGGAAAAAACATCAATGGAATTATCGATATCAACTATGATGCAGCTGAAGATCACATTTATGATGATAGGGAGGAATATGCCTTACAATTTTACCGGAAGAGGTCATTCTGGAAGTTTCTGGTAGTGAACCAAAGCAATACACATGACTTTAGTGTGGATACCTTCAGCATCGATGACACGGGTTCTGCCACCGGACCCTATGCCGTAAACAACTTTTCGGTTTTAGGAAGCGTGCCTAATGCAGATGTAAAAGTAAATGATCTGGATACCATTATATTCCTGTCTGATACCGAAATACCATTTTACGAGATACCTAAGGTGAGTCTGGAACTAAAAAAGAATGCACTAACCAATCCGGTTTTAGGTGATTTACCCAATCCACTTCACAGTGGAGTGGTAAAGGAAGAAGCTGGAGGTTTAGCCTCTGAAATTTATGTCTTTATTTAAATAACCATCACATATTATGGCAAAATATAAAACCCCGGGAGTATATGTAGAGGAGATATCCACCTTGCCGGCATCTGTAGCGCCTGTGGCTACGGCCATCCCAGCTTTTGTCGGATACACAGCCCTGCACCCCACCGATAAACCGGTGAGAATTACCTCACTATTGGAATACCGAGAGAAATTTGGTGTCAGTAGAGCTGAAATGTTTGGCATCACGCTAACTGAAAATGCAACTGATCCTGCCATTACCGATATTGCCATTGCCAATCCCGCCGAAGGGCTGTCCAATTACATCCTTTACTATCAGCTGCAAATGTTTTTTAATAATGGTGGCGGTCCATGCTATATTGTATCCGTAGATGCCTATCAGGAAGATAATAGCTTTGATAAAACCAAAATCCTTACCGCCATAGATCAGCTGGAGGAGGAGGATGAGCCTACTATTTTGGTAGTTCCTGAGGCTGTATTGTTAACTGCTGCTACTGACAGGGCAGATATTAACAATGCATTGCTGGATCAATGCAATAAACTTCAGGACAGGGTGGCGGTGCTTGATGTCGCAGTCAACAGCGGCAACACTGTTTTGCAGGATGCCGCTGCTTTCCGCAACAATGAAGTAGGCACCAGTTACCTGAAATATGGCGCTGCGTACTATCCTCAGCTAAAAACCACGCTCAGTAGGTATTATGATGAGAACGAATTGACCATCACCGACAACAGAGGTGGTGCGGGAGCGGGCATCTTCCATGACTGCCCGTTAAGCGTGCTGACTTTGGGTGATGAATTTGCCATTGGAAAGATAACGATCACGGACAACAATGTCATTGATGGGGATACCTTCACCATAGATACGGATAACTATACCGAAGGCACAGATTTCACCAAGGCTGCAGGAAACGCAACCACTGCAGCTGCACTTGCCAATGCCATCAGCAGTTCCGGGGCCACCACCTATGAGGTGGTTGACCGTACCAGCAATGTCATCCTTATTAAAGCGACAGCAAAAGGACCTGCCGGTCTGCTGGCACTGGGCTATACGGATAGTGGCACAGGAGATGCCGCAGAGGTATCGGGTGCTGCCCTGGAGCTGGTACCGGCAGATACAAGCCTCTACAATGAGATAAAAAAGAAAATTAAAAACACCTACAGCATGGATTTGTACCCTAGTGCTACTATGGCGGGAATTTATGCCAAAACAGACAGGGACAGAGGCGTGTGGAAGGCTCCTGCCAATGTAAGTGTAAATGGCATTTACGAACCGGCAGTACTGGTTACCCCTGCTGAACAGGCCGATTTGAATGTTGATTCTACTTCAGGAAAATCAATCAATGCCATCCGGCCTTTTGCAGGAAAAGGCACCCTGGTATGGGGAGCCAGAACGCTGGCAGGTAATGATAATGAATGGCGGTATGTGCCGGTAAGGAGGTTTTTCAATTTTATGGAAGAATCGATCCAGAAGGCCACAGAACCTTCTGTATTTGAGCCAAATACCGCCAATACCTGGTCAAGACTAAAAGCAATGATCGAAAACTTTCTTACCCAGCTATGGAGTGCAGGCGCTTTAGCAGGCGGTACACCGCAACAGGCATTTTTTGTAAATGTTGGCCTGGGCAAAACCATGACCACTCTGGATATTCTGGAAGGCAGGTTAATTATAGAAGTTGGTGTGGCGGCTGTCAGACCGGCAGAATTTATCATCTTGAAATTCTCTCATAAACTTCAAGAATCATAAAATTTAAAATTTACCATTATGTTACCACCAAAAACACCCGGGGTCTATATACAGGAAATATCCACTTTACCGGCATCGATAGCCAGTGTAGAAACGGCCATCCCGGCCTTTATTGGCTATACCGAAGATGATACCTTGCTCAATACCCCTACCAGAATAACGTCTCTACTGGAATACATTGATAAGTTTGGAGGAGCACCTCCCCAGGAATTCACACTTACCCTGGATGATGTTTATACGGATGGTGAACTTACCTCCAGAACCTATATCGTGGATGAACCGACCCCCAGTATTTTTAAGCTGTATCATAGCCTGGAGTTATACTATAATAACGGAGGAGGACCATGCTACATCGTTTCTGTGGGGAGTTATTCCGGTGGTACTGTGGATGTGGGTACGGAAGATCCGAAAGCGGGCTTACGGGGAGGAATAGCTGCTACTGAAAAAGTAGATGAGCCTACTTTGTACGTGTTTCCCGATGGCATAAGCCTTAATGACGAAATAGAATACGGTTCCGTAGCAAAGGCCGCACTGGCCATGTGTAACAAGCTGCAGGACAGGTTCACCATTTGTGATGTTTATGATAACGAAACTTCGACAGCAATCACTGATTTCAGAACTGAGCTGGGGATGGACTATCTTAAGTATGGGGCTGTTTACTACCCCTCATTAAAAACCTCACTGAATTATCTTACAGATAAAGACAATTCAAACATTACACACAACATCACAATCAATGGTACGGCGCCTGGCACTGCACCTACCGACCATACGGGCACACTAGCAGCAGTGGAATCCGCAGATCAGGTGATTTTCCGTGGATTTGAGGCCGAATTAAAAAAGAAATACCTGACCCTTCCTGCCTCTGGAGCTATTGCAGGTGTTTATGCCAAAGTTGATGCCAACAGAGGGGTTTGGAAAGCACCCGCTAATGTGAACTTAAACTCTGTTTCTGCACCCACGGTAAAGGTAACGCATGAGCAACAGGCTGGACTTAATGTGGATGCTTCTACTGGTAAGTCCATTAATGTGATCAGGTCTTTTTCTGGGAAGGGCATTTTGGTATGGGGAGCCAGAACACTGGCAGGAAATGACAATGAGTGGAGGTATGTGCCCGTTCGAAGGCTGTATATCATGGTAGAGGAGTCCGTTAAAAAAGCAACAGAATTTGTGGTTTTTGAGCCCAATACAGCTACCACTTGGGTGAGGGTAAAAGCAATGATCGAAAATTTTCTTTCCGGACTATGGCGGGAAGGAGGACTTGCAGGTGCCAAACCCGATCAAGCCTTCTTTGTGAAAATAGGCTTAGGAGAAACGATGACTGCATTGGATATTCTGGAAGGCAGAATGAATGTGGAAATCGGTATGGCCGCTGTACGGCCGGCGGAATTCATCATACTCAAGTTTTCTCATAAACTTCAGGAATCATAAATAATTAAATTATCATTTAAATATCTTAATCATGGCAGAAAGTTATCCCGTATCGGCATTTCATTTTCAGGTGGAATGGGGTGGTACAAGAATAGGATTCACAGAAGTTTCAGGACTTTCTGTGGAGGTGCAAACCATCGACTACAGAGAAGGTAGTGCAAGAGAGTATCAAGTGACAAAAATGCCCGGTATCCCTCAATATTCAAATATTACACTGAAGCGCGGCATGTACCGGTCAGACAATGAATTTTTTCAATGGCTCAATACAGTTTCATTGAATGCCATTGAACGAAGGGATATCACCGTAAGTCTGCTCAATGAAGAACATGATCCGATTACGGTGTGGAAGATAAAAGCAGCATTCCCTTCTAAAGTTGAAGGCCCTTCGCTCAATTCTACCGGTAATGAAGTGGCGGTCGAATCTATTGAACTGGCCCATGAAGGGTTGACTGTTGAATACATCTAATCTATGGCCAGCTACTACCCCCCGGTTGCGTTTCACTTTCGCGTCGATATTGACGGTCTCACCACCGGAGACAAGGACATTAATTTTCAGGAAGTCTCCGGACTGGATGCCACGGTAGGTGAATTTACCTACAATGAAGGCGGTGAGAATCGTTTTGTCCATCGGCTGCCAGATCGTGTAACTTACGATAAACTGGTACTCAAAAGGGGTATGCTGGTAGGTTCCGCCCTTATAGGTTGGTTCAAAGATGCGGTGGAGTCGTTCAAGTTTGACCCAAAGGACATTGTGGTCACCCTGCTAAATGCCGACCATGAACCGCTGGAGGCCTGGAATTTTGTAAAAGCGTATCCGGTAAAATGGTCTATTTCAGGTTTTAATGCGCAAGGAAATGAAATAGTAATTGAGACGATAGAACTGTCCTTTCAATATTTTACCCGAATGGAAGTAAACTAAAAAACTGGTACAAATGCCCATAGAGATCAAGGAAATGGTAATTCGCGCAACAGTAGAGCCTGACCAACCTCAGCCAACAAATATCACGCCTTCAGCGGCAAACCATGCACAGGTAAGGGCGCTCAGAGACCGAATCGAAGAATTAATGAAAATGATCAACGAAAGGAACGAAAGATAAATGGGACTGCTTGACGGAAAACTTGCTAAAATGCTGATCCTGTCATTTGCCACAGATGATGACGGATTAATGAAAGGTATACCCATACCCTTTCCGGTGATGTATAACCCGGAAAAGTTTTCCAAGAGTGTCAGAACCAGGTATCAAAAAAGACAGGTGCCGGGTGATGCCGGGGAGGAATTGTCTTTCGAGGGGATAGAGGGTGATGAAATAAGCTTTCAGTTTCTCTTCGATGCCACCGGAGGATCAATTAACTCTATTCAGGGAGAGGCCGCAAAAGCCCTCGATGGTGTGGACGTACAAATTGAGCTTTTTCTTGCCTTAACACATACCAGGGATCCTAATGAGCACCAACCTCCCAAGCTTACGTTGGTATGGGGAACATTTATTTTTAATTGCCGGCTGGTCAATGCGACCATCGATTACACGATGTTCAATCCATTGGGCAGGCCATTGCGTGCTACCATCAATGCCACATTCAAAGGGGATGAGCCCAGGATACTCCAGGCGGCTTTTGACAAGCTTTTTTCAGCAGACCTGACACATGCCAGATTGGTTAAAGAGGGTGAGACTTTACCCTTGATCTCTAAAGAGGTGTATGGCGATCCGAAATACTACCTCGAAATAGCTAAGATCAACGGCTTAACCAATTTCCGAAGCATCCCTGCCGGTACAGAACTGATACTTCCACCACTAAATAAACAGGTGCAATGATCTCAAGAAATATTCATGATACCGTTCTGGACGTAACTGCATTCTCCATTTTTTCAAATGGAACAGAATTACCGGATAGTTTTGCGGTGGAATCTCTGACAGTTTCTAAGTCCACCAACAAAATATCGAGTGCCCGGCTTACCCTACAGGATGGAAGTGTGGCTAGGGAAGATTTTCCCTCCAGCAACAAAGATGAATTTCTCCCCGGGAGTGAGATAGAAATAAAACTCGGCTATAGGGACAGTGTTGAAACCATCTTTAAAGGGCTGGTCATTAAACATGGGATCAGAATAAGAGAACATGAGTCTTCTCAGCTAACCATTGAGCTAAAAGATGTGGCCATAAAATTGACCATTGGCAGGAAGAACAGGTATTTCCAGGAAGTAACGGATAGTGACATTATTGAAGATATACTGGGTGAATATGAGATAGAACCGGATGTGGAATCCATGACGGTGACCCATTCTGAAATGGTGCAATACTACTGTACAGATTGGGATTTTGTAGTAACACGTGCCGAGGCAAATGGCAAATTGGTATTTGTGGATGATGGAGTTATTGGCATTAAATCACCTGATCTGTCCGCCGCCCCAGTTTTGGATCTGGTGTATGGGCAGAATATAAAGGAATTTGATGCTTGTATCGATGCCCGTGATCAGTTTGATGGCATTAGCAGTAAATCATGGGACTACGCACAACAGGAAGTAATTACTTCGGAAGGGGCAGACCCAATGCTGACTGATACAGGCAATATTTCCGGAAGCGATTTGGCAGGTGTCATTGGTTTGGATGCGCTGCCTCAGCAGCATGGAGGAAAGGTGAGTACTGAGGAACTCCAGTCACTCTCAGATGCCAGGTTTCTCAGAAGCCGGCTTGCCAAAGTGAGAGGCAGGCTGCGAATTTTAGGTTTTGCAGAAGTTAAACCTGGTGATGTCGTGCAATTAGGTGGTTTGGGTGACCGGTTTAACGGTGTAGCATTCGTCTCTTCCGTTGGTCATCATTATGGAATGGGAACCTCCTGGTATACGGATCTGGAAATTGGGCTCTCCCAGGAGTGGCTCATAGAAAAGTATGATAATGTGATGGCCAGGCCTTCTGCCTCCCTGCTGCCAGCCATTCAGGGTTTGCACATAGGGGTGGTAACTGCCATACACGATGACCCGGATGGGGAAAACAGGATCCAGGTCCGGCTGCCCATCATAGATCCTGAGAATGAGGGCATATGGGCAAGAATAGCCAGCCTGGATGCGGGAGAAAACAGGGGGGCCTTTTTTTTGCCGGAGGTGGAAGATGAGGTGGTAGTAGGTTTTATAAATGACGACCCAAGAGATGCAGTTGTCCTCGGCATGTTGCACAGCAGTGCCAAACCAGCTCCCATTGCTGCGGCAGAAGAAAACAACGAAAAGGGTTTTATAACCAGAAGTGAACTTAAGCTCCTTTTTAATGACGACACAAAAATCATCACCATCATTACGCCTAATGAGAATAAAATCGAATTAAGTGACGATGGCGGTTCCATCACGTTATCGGATGAAAATGGTAACAGTGTATTGATGGATTCATCGGGAATCACCATTGAAAGTGCCGGGGATGTGAATATAAAAGCCAGTGGAGATATCAATGTGGAAGGAACCAATGTAAATAACAAGGCGACTGCCAATGTAGTCTGTGAAGGCAGCTCGGGAGCGGAGTTTAAATCAAGCGGAACAGTCAAGATTGAAGGGGCTTTGGTACAAATTAATTGATGGGAACAAGAAAAACGAAATCATGCCAGCAGCAGCAAAAGTAACGGATACAACAACCCATGGCGGGACCATCCTGGGACCTGGAGAACCAACGGTACTAATAGGAGGTATGCCGGCTGTAGTAGCTGGGGATATGCATGTATGTGTAATCCCCCCTCCACCGGCAGGAGGACCCCATCCTCCCTCCCCCTTTTCATCCGGCAGTGGAACGGTGTTCATAGGAGGCAAGCCAGCCATTAGGACTACGGATGTCTGTGGTTGTGGGGCTATGTCTGCAGTAGGTGAACCCACAGTTTTAATAGGTTAAAATAAAAATATATATGGCTCAGGGTAAGGAATTTTTAGGCCGAGGATGGAGGTTCCCGGTTTCTTTCAAAAAAGGATATCGGGGAGCAGAACTCAGTGCGTTTGAAAAAGACATTAAGGAAAGTTTGATCATACTGCTTTCTACTATCCGGGGGGAAAGGGTGATGAGGACCAACTATGGTACCAACGTCAGGGACCTGATCTTTGAACCACTGGATGTTTCCACCGGCACTTTAGTGTCAGAAGAACTCAAAAAAGCCATACTTATTCATGAACCCCGGGTTTTTGTAGAAAAAATAATCCCCTTACAGGAGGAGCTGAACGGTTTCCTGGAAGTGACCATAGAATACACCATCATCGCTACCAATACGCGGTCAAACCTGGTGTTTCCATTTTATGAAAGTGAAGGAACAAATATTGAACAATGAGCAATATCTGTACATCTGAAAATACGCCTGCTGACGCTGGTGCGGCTCAAAAGCATTGTCTTTCCCAAAACCCTCTGGTCAGGGATGGGGTAAGCCAGCAACAGCGCCTACTCAAAACCTTATTACCCTCCTATGTAAATGTGGATGAACGCAGCATGAAGGACCTGTTTCAATTTGTCCTTGAGCTGGGGGCGGAAATTCAGTATTACGAATATGACGGTGCTTCAGCCACCGTGATTAAAGATACCTGGGATATTTTTTTTAAAATCACCGATGAGAATTGGGATCAGTTTGATTTGGAGGGTTATTTGACTAAGCTTAAGATCCAAGCGGAAACTAAACCGCACCTGGCATTGTTTTTTGGCTTCCTTTATATTTTTCGCATTGCGCAGGAAGATTTGAATACGATTACCTCCCGCCATCTTGATTTTTATTATCGTGATGTTTTGCAGTTGAAAGAAAACCCTGCCGTTCCCGATCAGGCCGCCGTCATATTCCATCTGGCAAAAAATGTAGTCGATTATCTGGTTAAAAAGGGTACACTCCTTAAAGCTGGAAAAGATGATACCGGTGTAGAGCGAATTTACCAAGTGGTAGAGGATATCGTGGTCAATAAAGGAAATGTGAAAGCACTAAAAGCCGTTTTTGCCAATATTCAAGACCGCCTCAAAGATGATGTACCCGGCCTGGAAAACGATCATCGTTTGTACCTTTCCAACGTAGCGAATTCTTCGGATGGAGAAGGAGGCAAAATCCAGAACGAAGAAATGAGCTGGAAGACATTCGGGCAGCCTGAATTTGAAGAGGGTGCGGAAGGTTTTTCAGCGGACAGAGCCCAGCCTGAAATAGGCTTTGCTTTTGCCTCACCCATACTGTTTCTGGCGGAAGGAATCCGGGAAATCAGCCTTGAGTTGACTTTTCCTTCTAATACCGGGCTTGGTGATTTAAATCATGATCAATTTATTGTCCGACTCTGTGGAGAAGATGGTTGGCTGGTGGCTGGGGCACTTGCTACAAGTGTCACACAGGCAATAGGAAATAAGATTCTATTAAAACGAACTCTGGGCGAGGACCAACCAGCAGTTATCGCTTATAATGAAAAGGCACTTTTGAAACCTTTTAAAACACAGTGGCCCGTTATTGAGGTGCTGTTGAATACCAATAATGATTACGATCCATTTATCTATAAACATTTGAAGGGCCTACAGCCACAAAAGGTGGATATTTCAGTGCATGTCACAGGGGTCAAAGACCTGATCCTGCAAAATGATCATGCTGTACTGGACCCTTCAAAACCTTTCATGCCCTTTGGCAACCGCCCTTATGTGGGAAGTAAATTTTATATTGGCAGCTGGGAAGTCTTTCAAAAGCAACTTTCTTCATTAAGCCTAAGGTTCCAATGGAATGATCTGCCTATAGGAAATTTTAGTGATTATTATACCAACTACGACTACAATACGATAACAGATACATCCACTAGTCCTCTGCCCTCATCCACCAGGAAAAACTCCAGTTTTAATGTCGATATAAAAGGCCTTGACAATAAATCCTGGAAGGATCTGGTGTCTACCAATACCGCTTTGTTCACTAACGCAATTGGAGATGCCATCAGCGATGGCAACGACCTGCCAACAGCCGGATCTCACAGTCAGATAACATCTATTGATGGGTCTAATTTAGATGATTTATCCCGCCAGGCGGACATGAAAAAATTGGATGAATATGATGTCAACACCCAAAAAGGATTTATTCGTCTGACATTACAAGGAGTGGATTTTGGTCATTCGGTTTTCCCTAATGCTTATGCCAAACAGGCCATAGAATTGGCCAAGGAATACCCTGCTGGATGGGCTCAACTACCCAACGCACCTTATACCCCTTCCCTACAGGAGCTTTCACTGGAGTACGAATCTTCAGTCACTTACGAGTTTACTAATACCCAGGTTTCTAACACCAATAGCGAGCAATTCTTCTACCTGGAACCCTTTGGTGTTAAGGAAGTAATAAAAAAAGGTGCCACTTTCCCTTTTCTGTTGCCTCAATTTGACCATGAAGGTTTGCTCTATATCGGTATCACTGATCTCATTCCTCCTCAAACACTTTCGCTCCTATTTCAGGTGGCGGAGGGTAGCGCTAATCCCAACCGGGAAGTACAAGAGGTAAATTGGGCCATTCTTTCCAATAATGAGTGGGTACCCCTTGATGAAAAGGCCGTTCTTTCAGACAGTACAAATGACCTTTTAACTTCGGGGATCCTACAATTGGCCTTGCCCGAAGAGGCTACGAAAGACAACACCTTGCTTCCTTCACCCTTCTACTGGATCAGAGCCACGGTTACTGAACAATCCGATGCGATCAGTAAGCTAATTGACATCAGGGCACAGGCTGTTATGGTGAAATTTAAGGATCAAAACAATGACCCTGATCACCTAAGAATAGCCTTGTCTGCCGGCTCCATCAGTAAACTGGAAAAGGCGGCAAGTGCAGTAGACAAAGTGGAGCAGCCCTATGCCTCTTTCGGTGGAGAAGTGAGGGAGGAGAGCAGGGACTACTACACCCGCATCAGTGAAAGGCTCAGACATAAGCACCGTGCCATCACTATCTGGGACAACGAACACATGATACTGCAACAATTCCCTTCTGTCTATAAAGTGAAATGTATCAACCATACCAGATTTGAAGGCACCTTGGAAAACTATTCGGAGATGGCACCGGGGCATATTACTGTAGTAGTGGTATCAAATGTACAGAACAAAAATGCAGTAGATCCCCTACGACCCATGACAAGCTTGGCCACGCTTGATAAGATTCACAGCTACACTGATGGCCTTAACCCCATGAGCGCAGAAATTCATGTAAAAAACCCGATATACGAAGAGGTAAAGGTTTCTTTTAAAGTCAAATTCTTCAGCAGTGATTTTGGCTATTATCGAAACAAACTCGAGCGGGAACTTAAAGAGTTCTTGTCTCCCTGGTCTTCAGGGTGTGGAACAGACATCACTTTCGGAGGGAAGATACACAGGTCAGTAATTCTCAACTTCGTTGAGGAGCGTTCCTATGTTGACTATATTTCCTGTTTCAAAATGTACCATATCGTACCTCTTGACCCTGAACACGATCCCAATAAAGATAGAGAGGAAGCGATAGCCACTACAGCTGTCTCCATTCTGGGTTCTGCGGATGGACATGAAATTATGCAGATAGATGTGACAAAAGAAGACTGCGACTGTCCGGAAAATGAAGTGGGGGGTCCTGCCGATATAGCCTCAGCAGATGAATGCCCCTGCTATCCAGAGATTACCTCGCTGGAAGAAAAAACAGACGATGAAATCATTGACCTGACCTAAAGGATGGAAAAATCGCTAACCATATCGAAAAAAACGCCTGAATTAAAAAGTATGCAATATGATCTGTTGCGGGAAACAGGGATTAAGCATATACAGGAGTTGGCCGGAAAGCTGTGGACGGATTATAATACCCATGATCCGGGCATTACCATGCTGGAGGTGATTAGCTATGTTATGACAGACCTCGGATTCAGGGTCAATTATGATATTAAGGATATACTGGGTCAAAAGCCCAACGATAATACCGATATCAGAAATTTCTATACCGCCGGTGAGATCCTTCCCAACTGTCCAGTCACGAAAAATGACTACCGAAAGCTGATGATGGATGTAGAGGTGGTGGATAATTCAGACGATGAATGCCTATATGCCGGGGTAAAGAATGCCTGGATCAGCAGGTCAGCAGTGGCTGAGCATAAGATCTATGTAAACCAAAGCAAAAGTAAACTGTCATTAGAGAAGGTGCCACTTGTGCCGGAACAGGATGGTTACTACGTGAAAGCATTGTATGATGTACTTTTGGAATTCGATTCTTGCGACACCTATGGAGATCTGAACTCCAACACCATTGATAAAGACCTGGTGATCTATGAGCATGCACCAGATCCTAATATCCAAGGGCTCGGCTTTAATATTAAAATTGAATTTCCCCGCTGGGATAATGCAACCGTAAACTGGGAGGAACCTGCCAGAATCAAGTCTCAAATCATTAACATCACTGTAAAAATCTTTAATCTTCCAGGTAATTATAATCTGAAGGTGACCATCAGTAATAAAAATGAAGTCATACTGACAGGCAATAAGGAAATTTCAGGTACTGTAAGCGCAATTGATGGTCTGCCAGAAATTATTAGTCGGGTCAACACCTTTATTTATGATCCGGCAGAAGGCTTACTTCAATTATATGTGCAAAAGGTAGCCAAGATTCATGAAATCGTTGAAGAAGTTTTTAACAGCCTACATGCAAACAGGAATTTATGTGACGACTATTTTAATTTTCATGCCCTAAAAGTGGAGGAAATTTTGCTATGCGCGGATATTCAGATCGACCCGATAGCTGATGTAGAAATGGTAGAAGCCAACATTTACCATGAAATGGCAAAATTCCTATCTCCTCAGGTCAACTTCTATACGCTGGAAGAAATGCTGAATAAATGTAGGAATGCCATACAATATGAAATAGCTGAGATCAAGCGGTTCAAAAAATCCTTTACCATTAATCAGGCCCTGAAAGAAGATATAAGCAAAGATGATACGATTACGGTGCTGAGTGCCGGGGAGGTAGATGGGGAATATACGGTGGCCTGCATCAGTAAGAACAAAGAAAACCCCGATCATACAGATATTCAGGTTTTGGAAGAGATGGTTACCAACACCTTTGAAGAAGGTGCTTATCTTTTCATCGGAACGATTGATGATATCCTTTGCCTCACTGTAGATAAAATATTCGAAGGGCCTAAGCTTAAACATGGCTTTATCGATGATGATGAGCTCAATAAGGCAGAAAGAATGAAACACCTACACGTATCAGATCTGATAAAAATCATCATGGATATCGAAGGGGTGCTGGCGGTGAAAAGCATCCAAATCGCCAACAGGCCATTGGATAACACCGAGAATATTCCATCAAAAAGTGTCAGATGGTGCCTGGAGCTGGCCATGGAAGAAAACTATGTTCCCCGACTTAATCTGGACGATTCAAAGCTTACTTTCTTTAAAGATCAGTTGCCTTACCATGCCGATAGAACCGAGGTATTTAGCCTTATAGAAAGCCTGGAGGACAACAGCCGGCCACAGAAGATACACTACCCAAAAATGGATATTCCGGTTCCCAAAGGGGAATATAAGGATATTGAAAACTATTTGAGCCTGCAGGAAGAATTTCCTCAAACCTATGGGGTAGGCTCAAAAGGTATTCCAGGACTTGAAGCGCTTGATGATACCGGCAAAACCATTAGAAAAACAGAGGTGAAACAGCTTAAAGGTTTTCTGTTGTTTTTTGACCAGTTGCTGGCCAATTATTTATCACAACTTTCTCATGTAAAGGATCTGTTTTCAATGAATGGGGAGAAAGATAAATTCGGGAATTATTTGATAAATAAGACCTACTATTCGCAGCCCTTATTTGATATTATCCCCAATGCAGACCCGCTATATGTGGACAAATCGGGTCATATGGTCAAGTTACTGGAGATTGTGGAAGACCAGGAGCTATACGAAAAAAGAAGGAATAGGTTTTTAGATCATCTTCTTGGGCGGTTTGCTGAAACATTCACCGATTATGCCTTGCTTTCCTATAAGATTTCCGGAGCCAAAGCACCCGGAGAATTGATCGAGGACAAGCTCAAATTTCTTAATGATTACCCGGACCTGAGCAAGCGCAGAGGTAAGGGCTTTAACTATCTGGATGATTGTAAGCACTGGCATATAAACAATGTATCCGGACTGGAAAAAAGAGTATCACTACTCACTGGTATCGGGAATTGGTCTTCAGAAAAATTGGCTTTCACCGATAACTTTAAAATTATTCCTGAAGGAAGTCAGTTCAAAGGTCAGATTGAGGATGACAGTACCAATATTTTAATGGAAACCGAAGTGTTTGATACGGAAAGCCAGGTGAAGGAAACCATAGAATTGCTTCTGATCAGGGGTGTTAACCGGGAGAATTACGAGATCTATGACCAGGAGGGTTCCTTAGGTTTTGCCCTGAGTTGTAACAAGGAGCTGCTGGGAACCGCCTTCAAAACCTATACTAATGATGAAGCAGGAAATACAGCAGCAGGAAATGACATTGATACCCTTGTAGGAGTGCTCCAAAGAGAGTTTTATACCAACCCGGAAGCAAATCGCAAAAACCTGACCTGTCCGCTGCTCAATTACTTTGAATATGAAATAACAACGGATTTGACCCCTGTGGATCCTGAGCCACCTACTTTTTCCATTACCTATACCTTGTATGCTAAATCTTTCAATTTTACTTCTGAAAATGCATTGTTGGAAGGTAGTGTGACAAGACCTGCAGCAATAGGGGACACGGAATCCGAAGTCAAAGAAAAAGGAGAGGCTTACGTCCATCAGGCTTTGTGGGAGGTCATCAATAATGGAGTCAGTCGTGGACACTATGCTTTTGAATCAAGCCCCTATCAATTTTTCATTCACGATAGGTATGGTGTGGCAATTGCAAAAAGTATAACCAGTGATTTCAATGATGCCATTGCTGATGAGGCAGCCAACCTCAATTCAGGAAAGGTAGAAGTAACCGGTTCAACACACCACGATGGGATGTACAACGTGGCCAGTGCCTCTGCAGACGGAGCATATGTGGAAATTGAGGTAGATGATACACTGTCTCCACTCGAATATGACGGTCAACTATCCTGGACCGAAAATTTTGAGATTATATCCCTGGACGTTGAAAACAGGATCCTTGAAATAAGCCCCGATATTACTGGTCGCGTTCGGGTTGGCGGATGGATGAGCATTACCAACTCCACAAGTAATGATGCTACATACACAATTTTATCTCTTGAAACAGGTGGAGCGGGTACCCTAATTGGTGTAAAAGAGCCATTGTCAATCTCGGAAGATTTTGGGGACCTGTCTTATAGCAAGCAATTTGTGATTACGGGCATTACTGCCTCTTCCTTCATCATTAAGGCTAATGCTGATGAACATGCGGTTCAAAAAATGATTGACTTCATCGAAAATACCTTCCTCTCCCATGAAGGAATGCATCTCATCGAACATGTTCTCCTTCGTCCAAGGGTCAATGAAATGATCTTTGCCATACCGGAAAACCCCATATTAGCGGAAGGCTTAGCCCCTCAGGGCGACCTTTATTTTCAAAAAATAGTTCTGATCACCGGAACCAGTGTGGAAGACAGCTCCATTACAGTTTCAGGCGATATCACTGGGGAGGTTGCCGTGACAACTGTAGTGCATATTACCGGGGGAAGCTTTAATGACGGTCAATACAAGGTAGACAGCATCAATTTTAATGGTGCTGACACTATTATTAGCACGAAAGCCGATCAAACGCCCATTGTGTTTGATCTTCCGGATGCACCCCATGCCAATGGTGAATTATTATTTGTTAAAAAAAGCGCGATAGTTAATGTTGTCTCAGCAGATAATAGGATCGTTGTCAGTGATGCAGATGCCTTAGACCTTCAGGAGGGGTATAAGATTCAAATAAAAGACTCGCAGGATGGCCTAAATGACAGACGGTATTTGGTAGGCGCAGTACAGGATAATGCCGGCAGTATTGAAATCACATTCGACAAGTTCGAGCAAATGGTGCAGGATAGCCTGCTGCCGATCCACCTTGATCAGGACTGTGAAACCTGCAAGCAAAAGGATCCCTATTCATTCGTTGCAACCGTTGTTTTGCCCTATTGGCCGGGCAGGTTTACCCATCTGGATTTCAGAAAATTCATGAACAAGACCATCCGGCTCGAAGCCCCTGCACATGTACTGTTCAACATTTGCTGGATCAGTTGTGAGCATATGAGTGAATTCGAGGAAAAATATAAAAGGTGGCTAGTGGAGATAGGCAAGGAAAAACAGGATAAGGCCCAACTGTCAAAGGCGCTGACAGCATTCATAGACATTCTTACCAGGACCAGAAACGTGTATCCCAAAGGAACGTTGCATAGTTGCGATGATGATGACACGCTGGAAGGAGCAATAATATTAAACAACTCAGTTTTAGGTACCTTTTAACACATGATGTGATGAGTACGATTATCAATAACTACCCCGTATTTGAAGACAATCAGGTACTGACCAGTGGTCAGCTGAACCAAATGATTAAATATCTGGATCAGCAAAACAGGCTCACCAGAGTGTCCCTGATAGGGATGGGTATAGTCTGTGGAATGAAAGTTAGCTGCGAAACGGTTGACTCAAAAACTACACTAACTATTTCAAAAGGTGTGGGGATCACCTCAGAGGGCTTTCTAATAGGAATAGGAGACTGCCACACTACCAGATACCGGGAATATAATATGCTTGACACAGTCATCTACCCCCCCTTCGATCATGAGGAGCTGGAACTATATGAGTTGTTAACCGAAACGGCCATCACACAACCCGAAGAAGAAATCACCGATCTGGATGAAAGTTTCCTCAGTGACAAAGTGGTACTGCTTTTCCTGGAGTGTTTCGATAAGGACCTGAAATCCTGCCTCGGCAAAAGCTGTGATGAGTTGGGAATAGACCGGATTTTCACCTTGCGCAAGTTACTGATCACTAAAGAACAGCTCGAAAACCTCGTATGGCCGGAAATAGAAGGAGGCAAAGCAGATGCTTCTTACCCTGACAAGAACCTGTTGCCTCCATTCCTTTGGGTAAGACCGCTGATGGATACCGAAGTCAACAACTATCACGAAATGGGTATCAGGTATCTAAGTGCCCTTACCTCAGATAATTTTCTGACCATGCTGGCGCAGACTTATGATATTTATGAGCCTGTCCTTTCGGAGATCTATCATGAAAACCCATTTACCTCTTCTGTTATCACGGGTAAAATCAGCCAGATCATCGGGTATATGGAGGCCTTTATAGCCATGGAAGAGCCTGTTTATGGCATCCAGTACATTTATGATTTTGTGAAAGATTTGGGGTTGGCTTACAAGGAATTTAGAGATGTTTCTTTCGATCTGTCATCCATCTGTTGTCCTGATATGGATCGTTTTCCGAAACACCTGATGCTGGGTGAAGCCTGTGGCAGTGAAGTGAACGTATGTGTTCCCCTAAAATATAGAAATGAATTCGTAAGCTCGCCCGTTCTAAGTCAACAGCATGACCTTGTCGAAAAAATTCGGTTCTTACATAAGAGGATCGTTTTGATGATCGAGAGCCTGGATCTTGACCGACTGAGTTCGCCCGAAAAGTGGCCCTTGAAGATAACACCTTCCTGTGAAAAAAAAGGAACATTATCACAACGTACCATTCCCATCTATTACGACACAAAAAAAGAAAGTGCCTATGAAAATGCAGGCACATTGGAACAAACCTGGAATTATGAGATTTACAGAAGATGTAATGACTCAGATTTTCCAAAGCAATTATCGTATGATAATCATGAATTTGGTCAAGAGCCTGAGCATCCAATTGTAACTCCTTTGGGTTTTGAACTTGATCAGTTTAATTTTTTGAGAATTGAGGGAATTTTGGCAAAGCCTGTTGATGAGGTGAGGGAAAGCATAGAAAAAGCGAAGGCCCAATGGAATCTTTCCTTCGATCTTAAGGCCATTCATTTTGGGGAACTCATGGCAGAAAAGCCAGTGCCTGATTGCCTTGTGGCCGACCTGCAGTCAGACTATGCCATTTGGCGCAATAAACTGCTGTTGATTTTGAATAATATCGTTAGGGCCAACAAATCCGCCGAGGAGATAATCCTAAACAGAGATGATTATGGTGAAGTTTTTGAAAGAAAGAATAGAAAAGGGTTTTCAAATACATCCAGGACCAAAAACACATCATCATCTGCCGGACTGTTCAATAGACCGGATTTTGCCAACATAGCGGATGAAGGAATGCTCGATTTTAATCAATTAAGCTATAGGGTATTTGAAGCTGAAATCCGGCTGGCAGACATTTCCAAACGCGGTAAGGCCAAAAGATCAGCTTCTTTTACAACAAGGGAAGATACAACCATAAAAGGGTTGTTTTCTGACCTGAATAGTTGCCTGTTAGGTTTGATCAAAGCCATGCCGGAAGATTTTAAGGATTTTTCAATGCGCGAATGGCTGGACAAATATAAATGTGTTTTAAGAGTGTACATCAGCCTGATGAAATTTTGGAGCACCTATGCCGTCAGCAATGTATTGATGATACGCATGATGGTCATAATAATGATCCTGTGCCTGCTTTTTGATGTAATCAGATTTATTGCTATTTACCCCTACATTACCATTCGCACCTTGTATGATACGCTTCAGGAGCGAATAGATCAGTTGGCTGCTTCTTTGGAGTTCCACAACTTTTTTAAAAACTATCCCGGTATGAATCACAAAGCCGGAGTGACTCAGGGAGATACTTTTATACTGGTATATGAATCAGCCTTTGCAGAATTTGGAAACCCCAATGAAAAAACACACATGCTTCTCGACAGATTAGAGAATCAGCAGCTATTTGGATATAAGGGCCAGGACTTAAAGATAGAACAACCTGGTTCGGAGCAATTGGCAAGTGTCTTTAAAGAAATGGAAGGTCAGGTTATTGCAGATTTTACATTGCCATTTATCTGCTGCGATGAATGTGGAAATCTATCTCATACACCACTTCCCCTGGATCCCCTTGTCACTCCCATTTGTGGTATTATAAGTTTTGCAGATCAAAAATTTTCAAGCCACAGACCTTTTACCAAAATGGTGCTTAACAACCTGTATGATCCCGCATTATATAAAGTATCGCTTATAACGGATCCTAAGCTAGGAACAGCAGAACTTACTGAAACCAGCTACCTTCCTGATCCGTCCAAAAAAAGTCAGGTACTGAACTATACTGTTGATCCGGAACTACTGGAGCAGGAGAAAGAGACGAATGAAAGTTACATTTTTATCGATGAAATAGAGTATCAGGTCACCGATATCTCAAAAAATGAAGTGGTAGGTGAAGATGTTATCACCATTTTTATCCCTGTGGTAAGGGAAGAGCAGGCTTCCATTGCTGGAACTGTTACGGCATCAGATGCTAGCGGCAATCAGGTGGGCGTATTTGAGGCCAGAATTTCTGTGGTGGGGACGGCCTTAAGTACAACAACCAATGAAGATGGAACCTATACCCTTCCTGCAGTGCCGGTCGCACAACACAATATGACAGCCTCTCATTCGCAGTTCGGAGAAGCAACTAAGGAGGTGACCATTATTGATGGCGAAAATACGGTTGATTTTCAATTGCAACTTCAGGCAAGTTTTGGAGTGCTTACCGGTACTGTTTTAGTGAAAACAGCTAATGGTAACAGCCCTGTCCCCGGTGCTTCAGTAAGTATTATTGAGCTGGAAATGGTTACCACAACTAATAGGTCAGGAGGGTATTCATTTGCTAAAGTTCCTTATGGGTCATTTAAGGTAAGCGCAACGTATGGCGATTTCCGTCAGGAGGTTACAGCCAATATTAATCACCCCCAAAATGTAACGAACATTGTTTTTGAATCTCAGGTAAAAACCGGGGTGGTAAAAGGAAGTGTTAAAGCCATTTTGGCTAATGGAGAAGAGAGGGGATTGCCAAAATCAACTGTTGAAATTTATAATAGTGAAGCATTTAAAACAAGAAAAGGTCTTCCTCAATTAACTGGGACGACACTAAATGATGGGTCCTTTTCTCTCGAAGATGTTCCTGCAGGAAAGTATCTCGGACGAGCATTTCATAGTGGGTTTTATTCAGAAGAGCAGGCCATAGTTGTAAGAGGTGGAGAAACCCAACAACTTAATTTTTCCCTGAAAACTTCTCCAAAAATAGATATCAGCTTTGATCGGATATATAAGTCATTTGAAGTGGCCCCGGATACCCCTGAAGCCAAAAATATAGAGGATTATTACGCTTCGAAAATGGGCAATTATAAACGGGAGGCTGAAAAGATTGAAGAGCGGCTTGGAGGTACTGAATTAACAGCAGTAGCGAAAGCCAATGGGGTCATTAAAGAATTTTCTGATGAGAAGGATATTAATGTAGTGAAGCTTAACAATGATTACAACAGCCTTCGCAATGAACTGGTTAAAGGATGGGACAAAAGCTCAGGGAAAGAAAAAGAATTACATGCCGAAGCCCTTCAGAACCTGACCAATGCCTACCTGGAGAGGCTGGCATTCACACAACCTGACAGGCTGACAAATACCAGTATAGATGTATTGAGGGAAACCGGGTCGATTATCAATGACAATAAGGATTTGAATGTGAAGGAGGCAGTCCAGAATTGGTTGAGGAGTTCGGAAGGATATGTTACCAATGACTATAGGTCCAATGTAAAAAGGTATATGAATATTAAATAAAATAGCGCTTCATGGCTTCAGTAAACCATATCATCCACAAGCAGCTAATCGACATCAAAGTGTCGGATAAGGCAGAAGCACAACGCTGGCAGGATGAATTCTCCTCCTATTTTAAATGTGCTGTTTTACAGGCCCTGGAGCGGGCTTGTGATGAGCTTTGTCCGGAAAACGAATATATCCGCATCAATAAGCTTGAAATTGACCTGGGAATGGTCCGTAAAGGGAAGCTCCGACCAGAACTGGCACAGCGTCTGATCATGAAATTTAAACAAGAAATACTGAAAGTAGCATCTGACAGGCTTTCTCTGATCGATCCAACACAAACCAGCAAGAAAGAGGGAGTTCCGGAGGGAGTATCGGCAATCTCAGGTAAATCCGCTTCCCTGTACGATACGGTGATGTATTATCTTGAGTATGGCATGCTACCCTGGTGGACTTCAGCAAATGGTTTTAATACCCGCAAAAGTATTAATGAACTCATAGGGGATAAAGCTGAAAAATTTCCTGAAAAGCATTTTTTAAATAAAGTAAGGACTTTATTGACCCGGAAACATTGCCAGTTAAGGGTGATTGAGGTTTTTACAGCAAATGAGCTAAATTTAATTTTGGATCCGGAAGCCAGGCATTCGCTGTTAAAGCTTTATAATGATTTCAAAAAAATAGACAGCAGAAAAAGCCTAAAATTCATTTTTTTCAAAAATGTGCTGGCCCATGCTACCCTTGCTCCTTCCGGTTTTGACCTTATCGATATGCGAAAGACGATGCTGGACACATTGCAGGAACTGGGCTTTGCGGATCGTTTAACCCTGCTTTCGATATTGAAGAAAAAAGCAGGTCCTGAATGCCCATTGGTTCACCTGATCGGAAAATACCTGAAAGAAGACCAATCCACAAATGCTGCCCAATCAGAATTAATAGATAGAAAAAGTGGTAAATTGAGTGGAAAAGAGGAAGATGATATTGAAGGTGTGGATCAATTTGGCATGTCCCTTTTTAATGAAAAGACAAGCCTTGAAACGTCTTCGAATGACCAGGTGGGAGCGTATAAAAAACACCAGGATTTTGATCAAGACCGGACACCTGAATTTTCCTTACAGCCGGACGACACGATGGAGATAGCCAGTGCAGGCACGGTTTTGCTCTGGCCCTACCTTCAAATGTTTTTCAAGGAGTTAAAACTGGTTGAAAAAGGAGGGTTTTTAGATAAAGCATGCCAGGAAAAAGCAGTTCAATTGTTGCATTACCTGGTGAATGGTGACGCAGAGACTGAAGAGTATCAGTGGATTTTGTTTAAATTACTTTGCGGTATGGAGCCTGTGGAATTCGTGCCTACCGTATTTGAGCTTGGCGAATCGGAGAAAAAGGAGTGCGGTAACCTGTTGAGATCTGTGATCCGTAATTGGGCGGTATTGAAAAATACCTCTCCTGCCGGTCTACAGAGCAGCTTCTTGCAAAGGCCCGGCCTGCTCAAGCAAGATCAAAATGGATGGATTGTCCATATTGAAAGGATTGCCATAGATGTGTTGTTAGATAGACTAAGTTGGCCTATTTCTGTCATTAGATTGCCGTGGAATAAAAACGCGATTTATGTAAGATGGTAAACGAAGCACTACAACTGAACGCTAAGGATCTGCAGAGGGAATTGGATTGGTTTAAAGAAATCCTTAAAACCAGATCAATGCTGAATGCGAAGCAAGCATGTGAGTACAAGGATGTGTATGACATTCCACCTCCCCAATTAAATGGCAGTAATTCGGAATATGCCAAGTTTATTAAAAAGCATCAACTCGGATTTGGAGAGCGCTTTTTATTGATATTGACATTAACCCCTCATATTAAACCTGAATTGCTTGACATATTTTTGGTGAAAAATGAAAATACCAACCAGATCTATACAGAGTTTGGTGGGAGGAAAGGCAATACACACCTCGGCTTTCTGCCAACCGGAGAAACAGCCATGTTTATTCTGGCAGGTAATGACCTTAAAAAAAGATTTACCTTACACAGGGTATTTGATGGCACTCAGCTTTTGGCCAGGGAGAGCATTCTCTGGTTGGAAGAAACAGATAAAGGAGAACCGGCTTTAAGCGGACCCCTAATTATTTCGAGGGAGGTTTTAGACCTGTTTACGCTTGGGGAAGATAGAAAGCCAGGCTTCAGTGCAGAATTCCCTGCTAAATTATTGAGCACCAAAATGGAATGGGCGGATTTAGTGCTTTCCCCTCAATCTGAAGAGCAACTGAAAGAAATTGAAAGCTGGATTGAACACCATCGGGTGCTGCTGAATGAATGGGGTATGGGCAAGGTGGTAAAGCCAGGGTACAGAACTTTATTTTACGGTCCGCCGGGAACAGGAAAGACACTCACAGCCGCTTTGTTGGGGAAAAAAACCAGAAGAGATGTTTACCGTATTGATTTGTCCCAGATGGTTTCCAAATATATCGGTCAAACGGAAAAAAATCTGGCCAAGGTGTTTGATCGTGCTGAAAACAAGGAGTGGATCCTGTTTTTTGATGAGGCAGATGCCCTTTTTGGGAACAGGACCAGCACCAAAGATGCCCATGACCGTTATGCCAATCAACAGGTATCTTACCTGCTTCAGAGGATTGAAG
Source organism: Cyclobacteriaceae bacterium (assembly GCA_040905205.1). Lineage (GTDB taxonomy): Bacteria > Bacteroidota > Bacteroidia > Cytophagales > Cyclobacteriaceae > Cyclobacterium. The sequence goes on along the minus strand of JBBDSB010000275.1, from coordinate 13,375 downwards.
ATTATAATGGGTTGGTGATACTGGCATCAAATCTAAAAACCAATATAGATGATGCTTTTATGAGAAGGTTTCAGTCGATGATCCATTTTCCCCTACCCGGAAAAAACGAACGTTACCTCTTGTGGAAAAACGGCTTTTCCGAATCGGCATATTTATCGGAAAAGGTGGACCTGAAAGAGATCGCAGAGAAATATGAAATTTCAGGAGGAGTGATCATTAACGTGATCCAGCATTGCTCACTGCGGGCGATAAGCAGGCAAAGCAATGAAATTCAGCTTCAGGATATCGTTGCTGGAGTTAAAAGGGAGTATGGTAAGAATAGGAGGACATTTTAAAGTTTGGGTAAGGTCATGTTTAAACCAGCTATAGATAAATCCAATCAACTTCCGCAAAAGCTGAGAACAGACGAGCCTGTGAGTAAATTTGAACGGGGGGTGGAGGCTGTGAATTGGGGAATGGAAACACCGGCTATGGCAGGTACACAAATGAAACCAAGCCAACAAGAGCCAGATATAAGTAGGATTTGTGAAGAGTGCGAGGAGGAGATGGTGCAGATGAAAGTGTACGGTACGGGCTTGTCCTCCGGTTCGAGTGGAGATGATAATAGCAAATCAATAGTTATTCAGGCAAAACTCAATATAGGCAACCGGGGAGATGAGTTGGAAAGTGAGGCGGATGATATAGCTGACAAGGTAGTAATGCGACCTGAGAACCACGAAGATTTATCCATGAAGCACGTTTCTGCCCTCCCCCCCTTCAATATGAAACCTAAGGAGAAAACCCTTCAAATGAAGCCTCATTCCGGGGCAGGGGATTTTGCACATGCTCCGGCCAGAATAGAACGGATGATTCAATCAAATAGGGGAAAACCTTTGGAAGGTCAGCTTAAAGACGGGATGGAAAAGAAGATGAAAGCCAATTTTTCGAAAGTCAGAATCCATAATAATAGTAGTGCCCATCACCTGAACCGGAGTCTCGGCGCAAGAGCTTTCACTCACCAAAATGATATATTCTTTAACAGCGGACAATACAATCCTTCAACCCAGGAGGGAAAACATCTGCTCGCTCATGAACTGACCCATACGATTCAACAAAATGGAGCATCATTATATGGTTTAATACAGAGAGCAACGGAGGCAGGAGTTATTAGTACCTTAAATACTGCTATTGCTGCATCTGATAAACCCGCCTATATGGACGCATTGAGAATAGAAAACGCAGCTCATGCGGAGAGTCCCGCTATCTATTCGGCCATTGAAGGACATTTAACTGCCGGTACTATCACGCTTAGTGAAGCGTGGCAGGCCATTTGTATATTAAATTATGGCAACGACACCGACAGGCCCCATCCTTGGCCGGTGACGATTCGGAACTTTTTTGAAGGGATTATATTGGGAGAATATTCGGTAGCATCTATAGCTCCACGTTTGAAAGATGATATCCTGCAGGAGGCAATATCAATTGCCCACACCCAGATCACTACTTCCGTAGGAGGCAGAGGGATGGGGCCCTTTATGACTTACATGGGAAAATTTAATTCACTGTGGGATACCTCTTCATTCTCAGGTTTATCCAATGCTTTTGATCCTGCTTTGGATAGTAAAGGGCCGAAGACAGAAAGGTCTCGCCATATTTTTGACCACCTTTATGCGACCGATCCTCAGGTTCAGAGCGACTATGATAATGATGTAACAGGATTGAACACAGGTTCGGAAGGAATGCGAGAACTGGTGGAACAATATGTGGGACCAGAGTCAAGAAACTTAATTGCTTCTCCACGGATACAAAGGTTAAGAGAGGCTTTTTTCAGCCAATCCTTGATTAGCGCCAATAATTTGGCCAATGCCACTTATGTTGCCTTTAAGTCCACGATACAACCCTATGCACAGGCATTGAATGAGGATGATAGGGAGGAAATAGAAAATTCCCATCAATGGCGATTGATTATTGATTGGACGGTATCAGGACCCTTGTTAAAGGAAGATTTGGCCAATTACCTTCAAAGTGCCTACCTCACTGCTGCGGCACCTGCAAGTACCACCGCAATTGTGGGGATGGGCACCAATATTGCAGGAACTGCCGCGACTTCTGCTTCAGGGCCGGCTCCGGTAAGTGCTGCACCTCCTCCGGCACTTACTCCCGACCAGCAGACTTTCGTTGATAACCTGTCTTTACAAGCAAACAATACCTCCATTACCAGCACAGATGAAGACACACAGATGGAATTATTCGGGCAAAGCAACCGGGATGAAGCAGGGCTGGCGTTGAGATCGAGAGTCGTTATTGATAACCCCAGCCTTCACCTAAGTAATAGTAACAGTATAGTGCCATGGCCAAGTACCAGTACCACTGGTGGAATCCATCGCCCCAGGGTAATAACCGGTACAGGAAGAGGGTCGACTGTTTTTAACGCGGTACTTACCGCTGAACATCCCGATGGGACGCCTATTGTGAGAACAGGGGGTGCTCCCATTTCACCATTAGTTGTAACTATAACAGATGATCGCTATAATGCATTTGCTGCTAATATGGGGAACCGCCTTTTTAGAGTATACGTCGGGGGTGATCGTCATTGGTTTACTACCGGAAGTTCTTTTAATTATTATGGGGGTCAATCAACGATAGCCGTTCATCCTTTATTTAACGGTGCCTTTTCTCTGCCGGATGGTTTGACAGTTTTTAGCGAGGCTGAGGTCAGGCAAAATGGAAGTGCCATTGCTAACTTTGGTCCTACTCAGTTTTCTCCGGGTGCTAGAGATTCTTTTCTTGGAAGTATTGTGGCGCTCGGACCTGTTGCTCCTCCTGCTCCCGATGCGATGGAGGTAACGGTGTCATTTATAGAAGGGGCTTCCGGTGGCGTGGTTTTTCATACGATAACTGAACCCTTTAACTTAAATCCATCTCTTGCAGATATTGCAGGTACTCCTATGGCTGCACAGTTATCTGCTTTGAGTGCCCAATTGACTGCTGATAAAACAGCATTGAATACCGCATCACCCATTCCTCCCATACCTGCATCCGGGGCAGGTACAATTATCGATGAAATGCTTCATCATGGAACCCCCCAAACAGCCAGAATAGCACAAACGATTTTGGCGGGAACAATAGTACTGGAGCCAATGATCATACGCCCGGATTCCGAAGCTTTTATGTCCGCACAGGTAGCAGCAAGACATAATCGTTGGGGACGAAATGCCTCAACTCATGTGGTATTTGCCTTAGGTGACAACCCTTTGGATGTAGCTCCAGTGGCCAATCCTCCAAATTCAGTTGAAGAAACCCCTTCCGTGGGTGCTATTCGATGGCCAGAGCCAAGATTTAGTAATGTTATACATGTCCATCTTACCAGATTACTAAACCCTTTAACGCAGGTTTCAAATTTCAGTAGTATACTTAATACCGTTGTGCATGAAGCGGTTCACCTGGTAGATATTCGACCAAATAGAAACACTGATATAGAACGTTATAAAACGGAGTTCAGGGCCTACTGGATGGACGGCAACAGGGATCATTTAAGTACTGAATTTGATCCTACAATGGACAATTTTGGTCCAAAGTCAGAAAAAGCAAGAGCCATATTCAGACATCTATATTTTTCATCCACCTACAGTTTTGTTAAAACCAACTATGATAGTAATGCAAATGGGTTCAGAGATCAGGTCAATGCATTTATTACTCCCGATGGGATAAATTTAATAGTGTCACAAAAGCTGGAAGACATAAGATCTGCCATTGCCGGATTTGGAGCAGCTTACGGACCTCCTGAAAGAACAACGATCCATGATCTTTACCATGGTAACGTAGGTGCGGGAATAGCGGCTGCAGATGCAGATGACCGTAGAGAAATAAGCGGTAACAGATATTGGCGGATGCTAGTTGAAAGCAATGGTTTTTCGACCTCAGATCTTACAGATATTAAAAATGATCTGAATATCCCGACATAGAGTAAATTATGAACGAAAATTTTTCTAAAGCATATGACGGTTTTCTGCAGCCCGGTTTTATCCGGATTGTTGTGGATGGATTATTTTCTTTAGAAATACCTGATTATCTGGAAAAGACAGCGGGACTCAGTGAGGGTGCACCATTTCAATACCTAAATCTGACCAAAAAGTTATTGGTAATAGCCCTGTGGGAAGAAAAATCTGAAGTTGAAAAAACAGATCTAGTAGGTGATATCATTCAATACTACAACCATGTCTCACAACAAGTGGCTCAAAAACTGGAAGAAGCGGATATTAAAAGAGCATCATCGAAATGGGTTCATGGATTAAATGCCTTGCAAGGTGCTGTTAGTGGTAGATTCCAAGGGACCTCCTTAAGGTATGTTATAGAGGTTTTAGAAGGAAAAACGCACTACTTTCAGGTGATTTGCTGGACGGAAACACGTAAATTGAATGAAGTGGCGCATGATATGCATATCCTGATTAATTCTTTTAAGGAATTAAGGAGAAATAATGATAATGGATAGCTCAACACTAATTATAAACAAAATGTTATGCTACATTATAAAACAAAGCAGTTCAAAAAGCAGGGTAATATTGTTCAGCCCAAGCTTCAAATCGGCCGACCGGACGATAAATATGAAAAGGAAGCCGATGCCGTAGCTGATCGTGTCATGCGGATGCCTTCTTCTTCAAACAACCAGATTAATCCTGGCAATCAAAAACCAGGTATTCAAATGAAATGTGACCATTGTGAGGAAGAAGAAAAGCTTCAGATGAAACCCCTGACCAAACCGGGAAGTTTTATACAAATGAAGCCGGGAAATGGTGAAATATTGGCTGCTGAAGGCTTAACAAGTAAATTGAATGGTTCCAAAGGTTCTGGCCATCCCTTGCCCAAACATGTTGGTACAGAAATGAGCAGCAAAATAGGGGCTGATTTTAGTGGTGTAAATATTCACACTGACAGTTCCGCAATACAAATGAGCAGGGAGATCGGGGCAAAAGCTTTTACCTATGGAGATGATATATACTTCAATCAGGGTGAATATGCCCCCGGAAGTTCAGAGGGAAAGCATTTGCTGGCCCATGAATTGACCCACAAAGTCCAGCAGGGGAATTTGCAGCGCAAAGTCATACAAAAGGCAAACCTTGCATCTCCCAGAATGGCTGGCAATACATTGTTTGAGGATGTGCTAGATAACCGGGCTGTAATCGAATTGGGAGATACCGGGCCAGAGGTGAGACGGATCCAGCAAATGCTGATAGACCTGGGCATTTTTAATATACCTGTCACTGGAGCAATAGGCATATTTGATGCTGATCTGGAAGCAGCGGTCAAGATTTTTCAGACCCGCAACGGATTAGTTGATGATGGTCGTGTCGGATTTCGGACCATTGGTGCACTTGACAGGGCCTTTCCCGCTATCACCTTACCGGCAAATGTCGCTGCTCCCTGGACTATGCCGTGTATTTTAGATCTTTTGTGTCCCTGGAATGAGCACCTTGTTGAAAATATACTGCCCACTTTTAATATTATTACTTTCGATTCCAGAACTTTTCCCGTAGAAACCTGGGATGGTAGCACCTGGGTTACTTCTACATTTACTTCAGGGGGCTTCCGTGGCGGCACTAACATGGGCTTTCTTAATGGGGTATCATGTCAGGAAATGGCTTTCGTTATTTATCATGAGGGCTGGCATGGACAGCAACCGGCGGGATTGTCAGGAGTAGTTGAATCTGAAAGAGATGCGTATATTAATGCAGAGCAATGGTCCATTGATATTGGGATTCCCGGACAAGGGACCTTTACAAATAACGCAACTGGTTCTACAGAAAGTTTTAGAAGAACCTCCGGAGGCGAAACCGTTGTAAATGAACCAGCGGCCGAAACATTTGTCAGGCAGGAATATGGAGGTGTAAGCTCTGTGCCGGGGGAAAGGATACTTCGCAGAGTAGGGGCTATCGAGGTGCGGGTTCGGAGGCCCAATGGAACAGAGTATACCAGGCCTGCAGCAGTAGGAGAAAGCGTAAGAGGTGCCGTCACCATGACCAATATGAATCCCATCGACCCTGCAAACTGGGTTTGTCCATGAGAGCTTTTGGCACATCATGTAAAAATCTGCTATTAATCTATGCAATTGTACTTTATCTATGGACCTGTAAAAATAAGAATATGCAAACCGAAAGTGATACTAGTAGTTTCAAATTGGAAGGGTTGATTACCGAAAAATCTTTTTTTCCGGGAGAAATGCCTGTTGCTTCTGAAGGCAACTTTTTGTTGAAGAATACTTCATCGAAGCCGGTTGCCGTACATATAAGGGAAGTCTTTTTTCTTGAAAACGCCGAAATGCAAAAGATCAAGAATTTCAGTATTTATAGCAGCGATAGGGAGTTGGAAAATCCCTTCACCGTAGATGCAGATGCTACTCTCAGGTTTAGGATTACATATCCGTTTAGAAATATTAAAATAAATTCAAAGCAAAAATATCATGTCTACCTCAAGACTGAATTTAATGAGGAGATATACGAAGCAAAGTCTGAATTGATTTTTGTAATTGAAACTAATAAATCATTCTGATTACAACCGTCTGTGTGAAGACGATCTTTTCTGAAATGCAGCAGTGTCTTTATAATTGAACTTACCATCAGATGACCTTTAACCTATTGTTGTCAACACCAACACGAAACGATACTGTCAACGGCACGCTGCCGAGAGGTATCATTCAGCGTAAACTTGCTGTCGGACAGCCTGGCGACAAGTATGAAAAGGAAGCCGATGCCATGGCAGATAATGCGCACGAATCCTTCTCAAGGTCTACAGATCAAACCTGATTCTCAAAAACCCGATATCCAGATGAAATGTGCCAAATGTAAAGAGGAAGAGAAATTTCAGTTGAAACCCGCAGGTCATGCCGGAAGGGACTTGCAAATGAAGCCTGACGGGCTAACGGCCCCTCATGCCTTAAGTAGCAAGTTAGATAGCTCAAAAGGCTCAGGACAACCCTTGCCTGAAATGGTGAATGCAGAGAGGGGCAATAAGCTAGACACCGATTTCAGCGGTTCTGTAGACATGAAAGTGACACCAGACTGGTCATTTGGCGTAGATCGTTATTCGTTTGAATTTCTGAAATGGGATATCCAGGCCTTTGACTGCTATAACTGGGATCCCGTAAAATCAGAACCGTTTGTTGGCAACGATGAAGAACTATGCTGTCTTCAGAATGACGGCAGAGGTAAACACTACCTTATTCAGACGGATCAGTGGGCAAATACCCACCCAAGTAAACATACAGGCAAAATTTTTATTTTTTAACAGTCCACTCAGACCATGGCAGGACCTACCTCAACGCTAAAAGAAAGCAAAAAAAAAGCAACCAACCGGTTAAATCAGCCGGAGGAAGTAACCGTTGAAGTTAACAGGCCTTCCGCGCCAAAAATACAACCTGCCAGGCCGGCGTTTGAAGGCATCCAGAGTAATGAGCCGGTATTGCCAAAAATGATAGCCCCGAAACCTGAGCCTGACCTTCAAATGAAATGTGAAGAATGCGAAGAAGAAGAGCAAATACAGATGCAGGCGAAGCCGCCACACATGAGTATGGCAGGAAATGCCGATGATGAGGAAGAGGATGCTACTTTACAGCCCAAGCTGAAGATTGGTGCTCCGGATGATGAATATGAGAAGGAGGCCGATGCTGTAGCCGATCAGGTGATGAGGATGCCCGACCCAAAAGTAAATTCCGATGAAGAAATACATCCCAAGGCTGCATCTATACAGGCCAAAATTAAAACCAGTAATGAAAAGGAAGGTGCCATTCAACGAAATACTGGTATCCCTACAGCTAACCATGCTTCTCACGATGTAACCCGAAAACTGCAAAATGCCCATGGTGGGCGGTCTCTTTCTCCTCATTTACAGCATGAACTGGGAATTAAGATGCGAGCTGATTTCAGTGGGGTTAAAATTCATAATGACCCTTCTGGCGCACAAATGAGCAGGCATCTGGGAGCCAGAGCATTTACTTATGGAAACCATATATATTTTAACCAAGGCGAATATGTTCCGGGGACTTCAAAGGGCAAACATTTGCTGGCGCATGAGCTGACGCATACGATACAGCAGTCGAACGGAATAAAACGGACTCCGGACATTCAGAAGGAAGAGGTACAGCGACAGCCAGATCGAAAGAACTGGGCATATAGCCAACAGCTTACTTTTCAGTTTGAGGTAGATAAAAGCCTTCCGGCAGCAAAAAAACAAGAGAAGGGAAGCCAATCCATGCAGTGGTGTATGGAAAGAATTTTTGGTGCAGATCCGGGTATGATCGTCTTATATCAACAAAGCGATAATGGTTGGGTATGGTACAAAGATACAGAATCTTATTTGCCAGGTGAAACATTAAAAATTTTAGTTGATATAGGAAGTTATACTGATGCATTAAGTGTACTTAGGCCTGACAGGATGGACGAGGTGGAGAAATTCAAAGAAATCCAAAAGATTCAAGAACAACTTACCCATACTGATTACGAGTTTTTCGAAAGGTGGATGCTTAAAACAGGTAAGGCGAAAATCAATTTTGAAGGGACAGGAGCTCCCTTTGATTTACAAAATCTGGATAAATACAAAGAAGAACTGGAATATTTTATCGCCAATAAAGAAAAAATTCTAAAGAGCTCGGGGTTGCTCCATAGCTATTTTCTTACCGAAGACAAGGTACGTAAGTTGAATTTTGAAGTCCTCAAAGATAAGTTGTTTGGAAAGCAGGCGGTAGAAATTACAGAAGCAGATAAAGCGGAAGTATTAAGGATTTTTAAAGAAATAGCCTTGGCGAAGGTATTTGTAATGCTTGAGGAGGCTTACACCATCGCCGTAAAAGAATCTGCCCGATATAAAAAAAACCCGGCCGAATTAGATGAATTGGTAACGCTGTTATCAGGCACATTTGCTCCCAAATACAATATGGCTGACGAATTGAGGGCGGAGGCGGCCAGAAGGTTTATTGCTGATCATCAGCTGAATGAGTTCTCGGTACCGGGAGGTAAGATGACGGGCAATTTCAGGAGAATGATAAAAGCCAATAAAGGCTCAAAAAAAGATCTGATGGAAGCCATAGCCACCATGGATGCGGAAAACGTCCAATGGCAATTTGAAAATGTTTATGCCCACAACACTTACCTGAAATTAGGTGCCCCTAAACAATACTCCCTTCCCTTTAAGGATGCGTTTAAAGCCAGCAAAGAATATGTTGAGACCAACTATCCCGAATTTGTTCTTGCCCGTCTCGAAGATTACAAAACTACTAGCGAGTTAAAAGAAAAGCACACCGGTGATCATCCGATTCTCCATGATATTTCTACTGATTTCAGAATATTGTCCCGAAAACCCTCTATTGAGATCAAAACCAAGGTCATGGAAATTTTGGAGGAAAAGAAGACCTCCTCATTGCAAACCAAGAGAAAACTGCTTAGAGACCCCGACCTTGTGTGGGAATTTGAACCCTTGCTGCGAGGTATGATGCAGGAAGAGGGACTGTCTAAAGATGATGTAATGGGTAAGATTATCCATGACAAGATAGAATCTATAAAAAGTAGTAAATTCTGGAGATCATTGGCATTAGGGGCCCTCGGAATTGTGCTAGGTATAGCGGGATTTTTTACGGGGGGAGCAACCTGGGCGGGAGCCGCCCTAATTGCCGCAAGTATTACTGTCAGCGCTATTGACCTGGCCATCGAGTTGGAAGACTACTATTTTCAGGCAGATGCTTCCAAAGCAGTATTTACAGATACATTAACGACCGAGCCGAGTATGTTAGGGGTTGTATTTGCTATTGCTGGATTGGTAATTGATTTTGCTGATGTGCTCAAGCTGATAAAACCTTTGGGTAAAGCACTCAAAAATACCGATGAAGTCGCTGAATATGCCGGAGAAATATATGATCAGATAAAATCAGCCGGTAAGCTCAAAGGCGATATTGCAAAAGAGGATTTTGTAAAGCAATTGGTAGAAGGTTGGGAAAAAAGACAGCAAATGATGCAAAAGATCCCTGCTGACATTAAGCAGATCATTGAAGGAGAAAACTTTCAATCTCTTGCTCCGGGAGTGAAAGAGGGACTTTTAAAGGTCATGGATGAAAATCCCATGGCATTTTCTACCATCATGAAGACTGTTGGGCCTGAAGTGGAGGTTTTAAGCCGGTTAGCCATTATTAGCTTCGTAGACCCTAAGGTAGTAGGAGCGCTTTCCGATATCACGAAATTACTTCCCAATGAAGCGGCAATTAAAAAAGTATTTCTATACTACGGTACTGTAGGTGCCAAAGGAGCTTTCGGTTTGCCAGACGTAGTAGATATTATAAACAGAGGAGCAGTAAAAAATAACCCCAACCTGGTCGAAGAAATATTGACTAACCGTAGTCTTCAACAGGTGATGTTGAATCATGCCACCCACCCGGATGGCATGGCCAATGCCTTTAAGCTCTATAAAGACCACCTCGCCAGTCTTCCCTCCGGAGGAACAAAACCCAGTTTCCTGGATTTCCTAAAGGAGAAGGGCGAAAACATAAAACTGGATGAAACGCTGGGAGGGGCTACTAAACTGAAAGAACTCAACTCAAGTCAGATCACCTTTACAGCGAATTTAGATCCTAAAGACCTGGAGATAGCACGTAGTATGATCCTGAAGATGGTAGATGAAAAAAAGGTGCTTTCAGGCCATCAGTTGCAGGCGATTATCCGGCAGGCAGAAGCCGCTGCTGATGTCGTTGGCAATATGAGAGGGTTCCTATGGCAACTGAATATTATCTTTACAAGGGCATCAAAATATGGTATGGAGGGAAAACATCTTGCGCTTTTGCTCAAGGGTCTGGAAAGTGGTGATGATTTTGCATCTTCATACGAAATATTTAAAGCAATCCTCAAATATTCTGGTGATGGGCAAGGTGTAAAAATGGCCGGAGATCTCCTCAATGCCGTTAGTTTGAAGGAGCTATCGAAAATTAAAGGTGGATTGGGAGAGGCTTTTCCAATTCAAGATTTATCAATGGTGGCGGCAAAAGCCGATGTGATTCCCGGTGATGGTAAAATTATTGAGCTCATTGACCTGGCCAAAACGGGTAGCAGCGATGGTAATGGATTAACACGTTTAAGACATATCATGGATTTCATGGAGGGTACGAGCCATACCGTGGATGAGATCAAAGCAGCTATTAATGCCGCAGATGAATTTGATACCAAACTTTTGGCCGCCCTGAGTGATTCGAAAGGAGGGCTGGAAAGTACAGCCAAGTTGCTTTGGGGCGAAAGTGCAGAATTGGCGGAGGGTGAGATTAAAGTATCTAAAAGGTTTAGGAGGCCACTTGCCAAAGGAGATGTAGAAGGTTCAGGAAATCAGGCATACAAGCAGGTAATGCAAAAGGAAAAAGTTGAAAAGACCGTAGGTCAGGTGGTCGATGGAACTGAAGTGGATCATGTGAAGTGGAGTGTGATCAGAAAGACCATCAACGATGCAACCATTGATCAGACGATAAAAAACAAAATAATCGGAGATTTATGGGAAAAAGTGAACGAAAGAGCCTTGAAAAATCAGGGTTATTTCGTACATACGCAGGTAGAGATTTTGTACACTCCTGTTGGTGGCGGTAAACCAATATTGATCAGGGCAGATGCTATTGCTGTAAAAGGTGATGAAGTTAAGCTTATCGACTTTAAGTCAGGTCAGGCACAATTAAATTTAAACCAGGACCTGGTTTATAAAAAAATAGCAAAAGGAGAGGAATTGGATAGCATGAAAATCAAAGACGAGGCACTCGATGCCAAAGTCAAAGATCCATCCTCAAAGAGGGTGTTCGAGGAGATAAGGGAAAGTTATACCGGAAATTGAAAAAAAATGAGTTGGAAATTTGCAGGAATAATCATTAAAGGCGTTGAAGAGGAAAAAATATTTTCTTCATTCAGTAATTTAAACAAGACGAATGAATCCATCAGCTTAAGTGAAGCACTTAAAACCAAATTTAAAGATTATGCTGTTGGGAATGTTGATGGTTCCGTTTTTATGATCAATCATATTTTACCTTATGACAGTACCTACGGAAAAAAAAATCTGAGTCAGTTGGATCAGAAATTAGCCGCTTTATCCAAAAATACGATGATCCTTTGCTTCATTTTGGATGGGGTCACCGCAACTTATGGATGGAGCTTTTTTATGAATGGCCAAAAGGCAAGAAGCAAAAAAAATATTTCAGGTAGCCAGCCGGTCACCTTTGGCAACAAACTTCCTGAGGAAACCAAAACAGCAAACGATGATGAAGAGGCATTGATTTTTGAATTAATGGCCATATTTCTTGAGCAGCCATTTGAGCAATTGATCTTTGACGATACCAGTTCCCTGACTATTTATAAAGGATAAGGGGTGAAAGCCCCAAAGATCTGAAAGTTTGTTGATCTTGAATTACCAATATTTTTGACTAGGCTTCCTAAACGACTCCAGATATTGAATTTACATATGTTCTCTTTGATAATAGATTTAAGTATATACAAAATAAGATAAAAAATAAAATAAAGAGATAGTTCTGTTTTTTTTATTAAAAAACCCCGATTGGTATTCGGCCCGAAGGATTGTAAATAAAAAAATGTCTAAACAAATTCCTTCGAATTTTGATGCCCACATAAAAAAATTTTATGTTAAGGAAATTAACGGTAGCCAAACAGAAAAAATAATTCGAGATTTGAAACCGGATATTATGTTGCAATGCGGTGCTGGAATATTAAAAGAAAATATTTTTTCAATCCCCAAAAGAGGAACATTAAATGTTCATCATGGGATTGCCCCAGAACTGAGAGGCGTATCCTCAGTTTTCTGGGCAATGTATTACGGATTGTATGACTATATAGGAACGACCGTCCATTTTATAGATAAAACATTGGATACTGGGGCAGTAATTATTCAAAGCAAAACAAACCTTCCAAAGCAATTTGATTATATTGAGGCGGCTTATCAAACTTCTATCCAGGGAGCGACTTTATTGGTAGAAGCGATTAAAATCGTACGAGAAGACTTTGTTGTAACTAAAAAAAATGTAAAATCGTATTATTTTTCCTCAGTAAGCTATCAAAAATATTGGAAATTAAAGAAAAACAAATTTCAGCCCTTGGAAAATCAAAACACTTTGAGTTATAAAATAAAATGCAAAAAGTTACTTTTGCCAACAGCACATTTGCAATAGGCGGGATTTTGTCCTCTGCAGACAGTTTGAGGTTTCAAAAAATGCAGTTCCCCGATGAACATTTGTGCTGAAGACTCACCTATTAAAATTTTCAAACATGGTCGCTAATTAAGGAAAAAGGAAACTTTTAATTCACCCCATCCATTTAGGCTCCACTATTTAAACCAATTGTTGGTAATTAGGGTTTTATTGATTATTGGAAGTCTCTGA
>JBBDSB010000274.1:0-7602 GCA_040905205.1 Cyclobacteriaceae bacterium | reverse complement strand
TTGCAATTTCTCCCTGATATCCACGAAAATGTCTTTTGAAAATCCTATTCCATAAGGCCATTTGCAATGGCCATTCGTAAACAAAAAACCAACAGCAAATCAATTAATCAAATAATCAAACCATTATTTTGTTCGCCAGCGGACAAAGGTGTTCGGCTGGAATAGGGCTTATGAGCGCGAAATACCTTTTATTTGCCCGTTTCAGGGCTATTTTTTATGGCATGGAAGTGGAAACAAGGATGGCCAAGGGGTTGTAGACCTAATACCGTGGCCATCAAAGCAAATTCATGATACAATTAAAAGAAATTGATAAGTACATAGAATCCCGATTCCAGCGGGCATTTAATTTTAAAGGGCATTCACCTTCAAATTGAGCAAGGGGATTTCATCACCTTAATGGGTCCCTCAGGAGTAGGGAAATCCACCCTGCTCAATTTCATTGGCTTGCTGGACCAAGATTATGAAGGAGATTATATTTTCGACGGCAAAGCCATCGCTTCCATGAAGGCCAAGCAGCGGTCTTCGCTTCATAAATCTGAATTTGGATACATCTTTCAGGCCTATCATCTAATCGATGAACTGACCGTTTATGAAAACATCGAAACCCCCTTACTTTACCGCAATGTAGCTTCTTCTGAAAGGAAAAGTATCATCGCCGACCTATTGGACCGGTTCAATATGGTGGCCAAAAAAGACCTGTTTCCGGAACAGCTTTCCGGGGGACAGCAACAGTTGGTGGGTGTGGCCAGGGCCATTGCCGGCAAGGCCCGGGTATTATTGGCAGATGAGCCTACCGGCAACCTGCATTCCGCCCAGGCCAAAGAAATCATGGAAGTGTTCAGGGAACTCAATCAGGAGGGGACCACCATCATCCAGGCGACCTATTCCAGGGAAAACGCCGAATACGGAAACCGGTTGATCGAAATGCTGGATGGGAAAATTGCTAAGGAAATTAAAATATGAAATGAAAAAATTACTGAATGCCATCTTGATGGGAATGCTCATGGCTGCCGGACCTTTGGCTGCCCAGGATACCCTCAAGCTGTCTTTTTCCGAAGCGGTGACAATGGGTTTAAACCAAAATGTAGATTATCTAAAGATCCAAAAACTACAGGAAGTGCTTCAGGTCTCCCGGCTTAATGCCCAATTGAGACACCTGCCATCGGTTAATATCAACAGCGGAGCCAGCCGGCAGATAGGACAGCAATTCCAGCAGGTAGAAGGACAACTGATCGTAACCAACCAAATCAATGATATCATTTCTTCCGGGCTCAACGCCAGGATTCCGGTATTTAGCGGCTTTCAACGCATAAATGAAACGAAGGCGGCCAGCTACTTTGAAGAAGCTGGAGAATATGGTCTGTCCAGGGCGGCGGAGGAGGTCAGCTTTACCATAGCGCAGCAATACCTGCAGGTACTCCTGGATGAGCAATTGTATGTCATCGCAAAAGAAAACCTCGATAATCAAAAAACGCTGCTGGAACAAATAGAAGGATTTGTGGAGGCCGGGCTGCGTACCCTTTCCGATCAATACAACCAACAATCCGAAGTGGCCAGGCTGGAAACCGTGGCTTTGAATGCCAAAATACAATGGGAAACGGATTTGTGGACACTGGCTGAAACACTGCAGCTGGAGCCCAATACCTTGCCCAAGCCACAACCTGTGGCCCTGGACCAAATCAGAAGCGGGTGGTTGGATATGGATCTTCCCGAACTGTATGAGCAGGCATTACGGCAACGAAATGATTTCAGGCAACAGCAGCTGCTGGAACAGGGAAATCAAAGGTTGGTATCTTCAGCCAAAGGATCCATGTGTCCCCAACTGTCTGCATTTTTTAACTACAATACTTTTTTTACCTCCCTGGATGAAAGGACCATCAGGGATCAGTTGGTGACTGTTTATCCTCAGCGGATTTTTGGATTGTCATTAAGTATTCCCGTTTTTAATAATTTTGACAATATAGCGGTGGTCACCCGGGCAAGGGTCGATATGATGAACCAAAAACTGGACAAAAATGCCCTGGAAAGGAGGATTTCCCAGGAAGTAAAGCTTGCTCTTGAAAACTTCTTAAATCAAAACCCTGATGAATTTGCTTCTACACCACGGGCAAACTTTTATTAGGCCCGGGTTTTCTAAGGTTCAAAACAGGAGAATACAAATCCCCTGGGTTAGAGGATATTATGTATTATGACCAAAATACCTGTAAAAACCCTCCCGTAACTAATGGATTTTTTCTTTATTGTTGTAATTAATATTGATATCAGCGATTTTGGTATAATAAATGTTACCATATAGTTTGATTTAGGTCCGGGTTGACCTAATGCCCCAGATCTACTAAAAACTCACCAAAATTACGTAAACCAATAGTATAATGAACACTGGATTTGATAAAATAAGGGATTTGCTCGGTAAAGATGTGGAACATCTACTAAACCATGAAAGTAACACTTTCCAAAAAAAATTGCTTCATCTTCCTTCACCGGATTTTATGGAAAGGGTATTTTTAAATAGCAATAGAAGTCCTCAGGTGCTTAAAAGTTTGGCTTCTCTTTTTAATACAGGAAGGTTGGCCGGGACCGGTTACCTGTCTATTCTTCCTGTAGACCAGGGAATAGAACATTCCGCAGGAAGCGCATTCGCTCCAAATCCCATTTATTTTGATCCAGAAAACATCATAAAATTTGCCATTGAAGCAGGGTGCAATGGGGTGGCCACCACCATGGGTACCCTGGCTATTATTGCAAGAAAATATGCCCATAAGATCCCGTTTATTGCAAAATTAAACCACAATGAATTGCTTACTTACCCGAACAAACATGATCAGATCATGTTTGGCACAGTGGATGATGCCTGGAACCTGGGGGCGACTGCTGTGGGAGCTACCATTTATTTTGGATCAGAAGGGTCCAATAGACAGATCATCGAGGCATCCCAGGCGTTTGAAAGGGCGCATGAATTAGGGATGGCCACCATATTGTGGTGTTATACCAGGAACAGTGGTTTTGAAAAGGACGGTAAAAATTATGAAACCGCAGCAGACCTTACTGGTCAGGCCAATCATTTGGGCGTCACCATACAAGCAGACATTATCAAACAGAAATTACCAACCCTTAACGGTGGGTTTACCAATATAAAATTCGGTAAATCCCATCCAGACATGTACGATAAGCTAAGCAGCGACCACCCGATAGACTTGTGCCGCTACCAGGTGGCCAATTGTTATATGGGCAGGATCGGCCTTATCAATTCCGGTGGGGCATCCACCGGCGAAGGGGACCTGGAAGAAGCGGTAAAAACGGCAGTCATTAATAAACGTGCAGGTGGAATGGGACTGATTATGGGTCGTAAAGCATTCCAAAGACCTATGAATGAAGGAGTTGACCTGATTAATCAGATCCAGGACGTTTACCTCAGTGCCGATATTGGAATAGCTTGATTTTGGCTTATCAGGAATAGGAATAGAGGCAAACCATTTTGAAATGATTTGAGGGAATTCCCGTTCCAACTGTCCTTTTTTAAAAATTCAGGTAAAACAACTATCTCAAAGTCAAAATTAAAATATGTCGATAAATCCAAAAATTTTTAAGGCAGTTATCCTGGATATGGATGGCGTCATCACAGATACGGCCAAAACACATGCCAAAGCATGGAAGCAGATGTTTGATGCCTATTTAAAAAAGAATCAGGGAGAAGATTTTCTACCTTTAGACATCGATAAAGATTATAAACAGTACATAGACGGCATTTCCAGAATGGATGGTGTGAGGGGCTTTCTTCAGTCCCGCAATCTCCATCTTCCGGAGGGAAAGCCGGAGGATGACCCTGAAAGGGATACGGTTTATGGATTGGCGAAAAGAAAGAATGAAATTTTGTTGTTTCTCCTTGAAAAGGAAGGGGTAAGGGTATTTGAGGATACCTTGGAAATGCTGAAGATTTGGAGAAAGAAAGGGATAAAATTGGCGGTCATTTCTGCCAGCCGCAACTGCAGGTTTATCCTGGAATCCGCCGGAATTTTGGAATGGTTTGATGTAAGGGTGGATGGAGAAACGGCCCAAAAGGAAAATTTGCCGGGTAAACCCCATCCTGCTGTTTTTCTTACGGCCATGCAGCGGTTAGGGTCCGATTTGGAACATACCCTTGTCATTGAGGATGCTTTAGCAGGGGTGGAGGCTGGTAAAAAGGGAAAGTTTTCTGTTGTGATAGGGGTAGCCAGGAAAGGAGAAAAGGAGGCGCTTACCAGGGCGGGGGCAGATTTGGTAGTCAATAAACTCACAGAAATAGAAATAATAATGGAAAAAAAGTACAATATGAATATTACGGAGGAACTTCCCCATGCCTTAGATAACCTTGGGAAAATATTTGAAAAGCTACAAGGGAAAGAACCGGTTTTGTTTTTTGACTTTGATGGAACACTCACACCCATCATCGATGATCCGGATAAAGCAAATTTGTCCGATGATGGCAAAAAAATAATTGGAAAGCTTTCGGAACAATTGACGGTAGCCGTGATCAGTGGCCGGGGTTTAGCAGATTTAAAAGGCAAAGTAGGCATTCAGGAGATCATCTATGCTGGAAGCCATGGGTTTGAAATCACCGGACCCGGGGGTTTGGAGATGCAATATGAAAAAGGCCTGGAAATTCTTCCCGAGCTGGACAAAGCTGAGGAGCAACTAAAAGAAATGCTGAAAGACGTAGGTGGATGTGTGGTAGAGCGAAAAAAGTATGCCATTGCCGTCCATTATCGAAAAGTGGAAAAAGAGAAGGTTAAGGAAGTTAAAAATGCCGTTTCCGAAGTAGGGAAGGGCCAGGATAAGCTGAAGATAGGTAAAGGAAAAAAAATATTGGAACTAAAGCCGGATTTGGAATGGCATAAAGGGCAAGCTTTAAACTGGTTGTTGGAAAAGTTGGAATTAAAGACCGACCGTTATCAACATGTATTTTTCGGCGATGACATTACAGATGAAGATGCCCTGAAAGAGGTTCATGAAACCGGTATTGGAATATTGGTGGGTACTCATGGCCAAAAAACCTATGCCAATTTCCGACTTAATGATACGGTGGAAGTGTATCGGTTTTTGGAAAAAATGTTGGAATGGTTGGAATCCAGGAAATCAAAAATTAATTGACCAAATTCACCCTAAAATTTATCGAAATTGAGACGACGATTGATTAAAAATAATGATTATGGATAGATTTAGTATTTCATACAAAGGCTGGAATCCGAAGGAACAAAAACTTAGAGAGGCCTTATGCACTTTAGGGAATGGTTATATAGCTACCCGTGGGGCCGCAGAGGAGAGCCATAACAATGAATTTAATTATCCGGGAACCTATCTTGCCGGAGGATTTAACAGGGCTAAAACCGAAGTTTCAGGTAAAATAATTGAAAATGAGGATTTTGTTAACTTCCCTAACTGGCTCTGCCTGACTTTTAGGCCTGATGGGGGGGAATGGTTGAACCTTCAATCACAGAAAGTACTGGAATACCATCAGACCCTTGATATGAAATGTGGGATTTTGCAAAGGGAATTCCGGGTGGAAGATGATGAAGGCAGGCGGACAGCGATAACAAGCCGGAGAATAGTCAGTATGCGGGATAAACATATCACCGGGTTAGAATGGTCGTTTACCCCGGAAAATTGGAGTGGAGTGGTGGAATTCGATTCTTCTTTGGATGGAACAGTCGTCAATGATAACGTAGAACGGTACAGGGATTTGGAGCGTCAGCATTTGGAACCGCTTAATACAGAAAAAATAGGTGACAATTCCATTTTTTTATTGGTACAGACCATTCAGTCCCGAATTATGATGGCTCAGGCGGCCCGAACGACCATTTTTAGCGATAAAAAACCTTTGGAACCGGTGATCGAAACCTATCAGAGGAAGGGATATATAGGTCAACTATTGCGTATTGAAGTCGGGGAAGGGAAATCCTATACCCTAGAAAAAATCGTTGGGATATATACTTCCCGTGACCGTGCCATCAGTGAACCTGCCGTTGAGGCAAAAAAGGCCATAACGCGTGCCGGGTGTTTTGAGGAAATTTTCCTGCGGCATACCGGGGCATTTAAAAACCTTTGGAACAGGGCAGACATAGGATTGATCAATGGCGATAAAAACCAGCAGTTGCTCCGGCTCCACATTTTCCATGTGCTTCAATCTGTATCCACCAATATCATCGGGATGGATGTGGGGGTTACTTCAAGGGGGCTTCATGGCGAGGCATACCGGGGCCATATTTTCTGGGATGAGCTTTATATTTTTCCGTTTCTAAACCTCCGGTTCCCGGATCTTACCCGCAGTTTGTTGATGTACCGGTACTATAGGATCGAAGAGGCCAGGTTTGCAGCCAGGGAGGATGGAAAAAAAGGGGCCATGTATCCCTGGCAAAGTGGGAGCAATGGCAGAGAGGAAACCCAGGTGGTACACCTAAACCCCAAATCCGGCAATTGGATTCCTGATAATACCCGCTTACAGCGTCATATCAATGCCGCTATTGCCTATAATATTTGGAACTATTATTTAACTACGGATGACCAACAGTTTCTTTCATTTTTTGGAGCGGAGATGTTTTTGAGTATTGCTGTTTTTTGGGAAAGCATGTGCACCTACAATAAAGAAAAAGACCGTTATGAAATTCTAGGGGTGGTGGGGCCGGATGAATACCATACCTCCTATCCCGATTCTGAACAATTGGGATTGAACAACAATGCCTATACCAATGTAATGGCTGCCTGGGTGATGCAAAAGGCCCTGGAAATTTTGGGCCTTATTGAAAAAAGCAGGAAGAGAGAGTTGCTAAAGGAGCTTAATATCAAAGAAGAAGATTTAGCATTATGGCAGGGTATCAGCGAAAAAATGTATGTCCCCTTTATGGATGAAAACATCATTTCACAGTTTGAAGGGTATGAAAAATTGGACGAATTTCCCTGGGAAGAATACCGGAAGAAATATGATGATATCCATAGGCTGGACAGGGTATTGGAGAGTGAAGGAGACAGTCCTAATTATTATAAAGCCAGTAAACAGGCAGATGTGCTGATGCTGTTTTATCTTTTTTCCAGAAAACAGGTTTTTGCGATTTTTGAAAATCTTGGGTATGAACTTTCTGAGGAAAAAATTCTCAAAAATATTGAGTATTACAGTAATAGAACTTCCCATGGATCCACTTTAAGTCGGGTCGTGTTTTCCTGGATTTTAATTAAATATGACCCTCAAAAATCCTGGGAGAATTTTGAAACCGTTTTAAAAAGTGATTTTGAAGATATACAGGGCGGGACTACACCTGAAGGAATACATTTAGGTGCCATGGCCGGATCTCTTGACCTGGTGCAAAGGGGGTTCCTTGGACTTGCAGTGGGAGAGGAGGCCTTATGGATCAACCCTCCGGTTTTGGAGCCCCCTAAGAAAATATCCATAAGGGTGCAATACCGGCGCCATTGGATATCAATTTCCCTTGATGATAAAAAGCTGATCATTTCGTTTGAAGAAGGGTGGGGAAACAGCGTGAAAATTGGCGTCATAGATAAAATTCATGAGTTTAAAATGGGAGAAGTAAGGGAATTTTCCCTTGAAAAGTAAAGGTCGAGCAATCATTATCT
>JBBDSB010000273.1:0-1280 GCA_040905205.1 Cyclobacteriaceae bacterium | reverse complement strand
TAGAATTGTTTCAAAAAAATTATAAAACTTACCTTTTGGACGGGGACAATGTGAGAAATGGTTTGAATAATGACCTTACCTTTTCTGTCGCTGACAGGGTGGAAAATATTCGGAGAATTGCTGAAGTATGTGGCTTAATGTTGGATGCTGGTTTGGTGGTCATTTCCTCCTTTATAGCACCATTTATAAATGACCGGGAGATGGTAAGAAACCTGGTGGGTGCCGATAACTTTCTTGAAATATACCTGGATTGTCCCCTCGAAGTTTGTGAGAAAAGGGATGTGAAAGGGCTATATGAGAAAGCCAGAAAAGGGCTGATATCAAATTTTACAGGAATCGACTCGCCCTATGAACCACCTGAACATCCTTTTCTGGTTATAAAAAGCCATGAAATGGAGATTGAAAAGGCTGTTGCCCAAATCATCGAAAAATTGGAGTTTAAAATTAAAATATAAAATGGGACAATATTATTTAACACATCTTAAAGAACTTGAGGCTGAAGCGATTTTTATAATCAGAGAGGTGGTGGCACAATTTGAAAAACCAGCTTTGCTGTTTTCAGGTGGCAAGGACAGCATCATCCTCACCCATTTGGCCAAAAAAGCATTTTTCCCTTCCAGGATACCCTTTCCATTGATTCATATTGATACAGGTCATAATTTTCCGGAGACGATAGCCTTCAGGGATAAACTTGTAGCAAAGCTTGGTGTCCAGCTTTTTGTGGGAGCGGTTCAGGATAGTATTGATAAAGGTAGGGTGCAGGAGGAAACCGGTGCCAATGCCAGTAGGAATGCCCTCCAAACCATTACCTTATTGGACACCTTGGAGAATTTTAAAATTGATGCTGCTATGGGAGGAGCCAGAAGGGATGAAGAAAAGGCAAGAGCGAAAGAACGTTTCTTTTCCCACAGGGATGAATTTGGTCAGTGGGATCCCAAAAACCAAAGACCTGAATTATGGAATTTATTCAATGGTCGAAAACAAATGGGTGAACATTTCAGGGTTTTCCCTATCTCCAATTGGACAGAAATGGATGTTTGGCAGTACATTAAATTTGAGAATATTGCTTTGCCCTCCCTTTATTTTTCCCATCAAAGAGAATGTGTTGTCCGGGATGGGGTGATTTTGGCCAATTCTGAATTCATCAAAAGAAAACCCCAGGAAGAAGTAAAAACCATGACAGTAAGATATAGGACCTGTGGAGATATGCCCATTACAGGAGCGGTGGAATCTGATGCAGATGATTTGGATAAAATCATCATTGAGGTGGCCACCACACG
>JBBDSB010000272.1:0-1281 GCA_040905205.1 Cyclobacteriaceae bacterium | reverse complement strand
TATGATGCCGAACATGTGGTGATTTTGATGCAGGAAAATCGCTCTTTCGATCATTGTTTCGGTAAGTTGAAAGGGGTGAGGGGTTTTAATGATCCAAGAGCAATCAGACTCCCGGATAAAATGGCCCCAATGGATTTTTCAGGGAAATTAAGGGTCAAAAAAATCAAGACAAATTGAGTTTTAATAGCGAATATTCCAAAAATGATCAGATCTCGGATCAGGCCTATTACCATTTGAAAGTCAGTAATTTGGGACAGTATGGAATAGAATTTATCATTGATGATAAAGTATATGGAAATAGCCAAAAATCCATCCATTTATCACCAAATGGATATAGGTCAATAATTATCCCTACTGAAGACAGTTATGGTTGGTATGATTTTTCAGTATCTTTAAAAGGAAATCAAAATTTTTTAAAGAGATATGCAGGGCGAATAGAAATGGGCAAAGCGGGCATAACAGATCCTTTGATGGGAAATGATTTAACCGAAAAAATAAAAAGAGCTTAGAAATGGTGCCTGTATTTTAACCTAAAGATATGGAACAGTGATCTGCCGGAGCTCACGCTGATCAGCGAACCGCAGACGGTGACTGTGGAAGGTGGTGGGACAGGTACCCCTCCCACCGGCTACTATTCCTACGGTCTGGAATATGGCTTCGTTGATACCTGCCATGACATTACCCTGACCGCCTACGACCAACCGCTGGAAGGGAAGTATCCGGCGTTCGAACAGGAGTACCTGCGGACGCGGGTCAGTTGGACGGCGATGGTGGAAAAGGACAGGAAGGAAGGGGACAACAAAAGCATCGCCACCCATTTACTGGAAGCAGGTTAAAGCCTAGAAGATGTCCGGAAGTCCTTAGCCCATAGCAATCTGGAAAGGGTTGTACAAGTCATTGCCGACCACAAATACCCCTCGGCCACAGAAAAATATAAACAGACCTATTCAGTACACTTAAGAAGCAGATAGAAAAATATCGTCCGTTAGGATAAGAAAATAAATCTTTAAAAGGACAAAAAACGTTATATTTACCAATAAAGGAAATTCTATTATGGGCAAAACTATCGAAAAAGAGTTGTTAAGCCATTTACTTCAACTGGAGCAACCACAGCAGGAGAAAGTACTACAATATATCAAACAGCTTTTGGCAGAGGAAGAAGAAGACTTTGCAGACAGGCTTTCTGACGAACAAATAGCCTCCATAGAAAGAGGCCTACAGCAGGTAAAAGAAGGTAAGACCGTTCCACATGAGGAAGTCAGGAAAAGGTATCAGAAATGG
>JBBDSB010000271.1:3487-7658 GCA_040905205.1 Cyclobacteriaceae bacterium | reverse complement strand
GGTATGTAGACCATAATGGCTATGTACAGAATGAAGGAAACGTACAGGCATCGGTGGAGGGGCCTTATCCCATCAGCTTTAGGTCCATAATACCCAAAAAAGGAGAGGCAAAAAATCTCCTTGTACCCGTATGCCTAAGTGCCACGCACATTGGCTTCGGTTCCATCCGCATGGAACCCGTCTTCATGGTCTTGGGCCAATCTGCGGCCATTGCTGCCTCACTATCCATAGATCATGGCATAGCTGTTCACGATTTACCCTATCAAAAATTAAAAACAGAATTAATAGCCCAACAACAGCGATTGGAATAATAAATCCTATTGCATTCCATCCTTTAAAATCAAAAAAAATGAAGCATCAATTATTAGCATTTTGTTTTCTTTTTACCGTCCTGGCCATGCATCCGGCCAGAGGGCAAAACGAATCCTTCGATATTGTCATCTATGGGGGAACTTCCGCCGGAGTGGCAGCCGCCATTCAAAGTTCGCGCATGGGTAAATCTGTCATCTTAATAGAGCCATCCTACCATGTCGGTGGACTGACAACAGGGGGTTTGGGTGCTACGGATATTGGCAACAAGCAGGCCATTGGTGGCATTTCCAGGGAATTTTACCAAAATATCAAGGCCTATTATGACCAACCCCAGCATTGGCAATGGCAGGAACGCGGAGAATATTTCAATAGACCCGGTCAGGGAAGGTCTGTGGAGGGAGAGGAGACCATGTGGACCTTTGAGCCTTCTGCTGCCAAGGCAGTTTACGAGCAAATGATGGACAAAGAAAACATTACCCTGGTCACTGAAAAGCGACTGGATCGGTCCAATGGGGTCAGGTCCCAAAACAACAGGATCACCTCCATCACCATGGAAAGTGGAGAAACCTATACCGGTAAAATGTTTATGGATGCCACCTATGAAGGAGATCTTTTGGCAGCAGCAGGCGTGACCTATACTACTGGCAGGGAACACAACAGTGAATATGGTGAAACACTCAATGGGGTGCAGGCCAACTATTATAACGTGACCTTAAAAAATAATATTTCTCGTAACGCTATTCACCATAATTTTATCCCGGGAGTCGATCCCTATGTAGAAAAGGGTAATCCTTCGAGTGGCTTACTGCCATTTATCATTGAAGGGGGACCGGGAATTGATGGTACTGGAGATGATAAACTTCAGGCCTATTGTTTCCGCATGACCCTTACTGACCATCCGGATAACCGCATCTCTTTTGAAAAGCCGGAAAATTACAAGGAATTGGAATATGAGTTGTTGTTTCGAAATTATGAAGCAGCGACCGGACCCCTGGAAGAAATGTACCATTATGGGGATCCCCTGGTTCCCTGGATCAATACACCCATGCCTAACCGGAAAACCGATACCAATAACCAAAAGGGTTTTTCTACAGACTTTGTAGGCCAGAACCATGATTTTCCCGAAGCCAGCTATGAGGAGCGGGAAGCCATTGCACAAAGGCATTTGGATTATCAGCAGGGGTTGATGTGGACATTGGCCTACCACCCTAGAATCCCTAAAAAAGTAAGAGATGTGGTCTCACAATGGGGAATGGCTAAGGATGAATTTATTGAAAGAGACGGCTGGACACCCCAGCTTTATGTCCGGGAAGCCAGGAGGATGCTCAGTGACTATGTGGTTACCCAAAGAGACTGTGAAGGTTTGGAACCACGCGTGGAAGATGTAGTAGGTTTGGCTGCTTATGGCATGGATTCCCATATGGTACAGCGCTATGTGGACCATAATGGCTATGTACAGAATGAAGGCAATTTTGAAGCCCGTGTACCGGATCCTTATCCTATTCCCTACCGGGCTATTGTTCCGAAAAAAGGAGAAAAAGAAAATTTATTGGTACCGGTTTGTGTCAGTTCTACACATGTGGCTTTTGGTTCCATCAGGATGGAGCCCGTTTTCATGGTCCTTGGCCAATCCGCTGCCACTGCGGCATCGTTGGCCATCGATCATAACGTAGCGGTGCAGGATTTGGATTATAACCTGTTGGGTGCCCAATTGAAAGAAGATCAACAAATATTGGAACATAAATAAATTATACCACAGGCTGTGGGCTTTAATCCACGGCTGGATTATTAATAACTGACCCCAGGGGGGTCAAATATTATTAGCCACGGGTTTTAACCCGTGGTTAATTAGGGAATAAATTATAGTTTTGTGACAAATTTTTTTTTTTTTTTTAAAAAAAATTTTTTAAAAATTTTTGATTTTTTCATCAAAAATTTGTCACAAAACTTGCACTTCGAAACATGAGTTAATAAAAAGAAACAGATCCCTCCCGGAATGGATAGAAGAAATTTCCTCAATTGGATTTCTGCAAGTGGTATAGGCATGGCTGCCTTTCCCCATATGGCATTTAATGAATCCCCAATTCCAAATGATGCCAGGGAATTAAAGGCGGATTTGGTCATTGCCGGAGGGGGGTTAGGTGGTTTTGCTGCGGCAATGGCTGCACTTAGAAATGGAATGCAGGTTATCCTGACAGAGGAAACCGATTGGATAGGAGGACAAATAACCCAGCAATGGGTCCCTTCTGACGAACACCAATGGTTGTTACCGCCTGGCACCTGTCGAATGGAGCATTGGCGAAGCAGTGGGATTGTTGATTGCATTTGCCAAAAAAAAGAAAATTCTCCCCAGAAAAGTCAGGGAAAACAGAAAATTACTAACAGCATTTCAGGATTTTATCCGGCTTCAGGGGATTGATACCCATTGGCCGAAAAATATTTAAACATTGATACATGAAGAAAACACAGGACAATACCAGGCGATCATTTATTAAAAAAATCAGTACTTCAGCCGCTCTGGCTGCCGGCATTTCCTCAACAGGTGCTTTGTCGGCCCAACCTGATGTGACTTATTTGAATTTGGTCAAAAGGCAAAAAATCTCAGCAAATGACCGGATTCGAATTGCCGTGATCGGTACTGGGGGAATGGGAATAGGCGATGTCAATACGGCCCTCATGGTAGAGGGGGTGGAAGTGGTAGCTGCATGTGACCTGTATGACGGAAGATTGGTTCGTGCCAAAGAGCTTTGGGGCAAGGACCTTTTTACCACCAAGGATTACAGGGAAATTCTGGAACGGCCGGATGTGGATGCGGTGATCAATGCCACCACCGACCATTGGCACCAAAAAATTTGTTTGGATGCCATGGAAAAAGGCAAACATGTTTATTGTGAAAAACCCATGGTACAGGAATCAAAGGATGGACATGCCATCATCGCCATGCAGCAAAAGACAGGAAAGGTTTTTCAGGTAGGCAGCCAATACGTGAGTTCCATCATTCATGCCAAAGCCAAGGAATTGATATCCGCAGGGGAAATTGGTGAGATCAATTTTGCCGAAGCCCAAATAGACCGGCACCGGGCTTTGGGCGCCTGGCAATATACGATTCCTTTGGATGCTTCTCCGGAGACCGTTGATTGGGACACTTACCTTGGTGAAGCACCTGAAAGGCCATGGGATCCACTTCGGTTTTTCCGTTGGAGAAACTACCGTGATTATGGAACCGGGGTAGCCGGAGACTTATATGTGCACATGCTGTCCATGCTCCATTTTACCACCGGGTCAAAAGGACCCAACCGGGTAATGGCCACTGGTGGGCTTCGCTATTGGAAAGATGGCCGTGATGTACCGGACCTTCATGTAGGCCTGTTTGATTATCCGGAATCTCCGGAACATCCCGCCTTTAACCTGGCCCTAAGGACCAATTTGGTCAGTGGGGGAGGGGATAATTTTCTGTTTAGGATTGTCGGGTCTGAAGGGGATATCTCCATTGGTTTTACTGGGCTGACCCTTCGCAGAACGCCATTTGCAAAGGCTCCGGGTATGTCTCTGAATAGTTTTCCGGAAGCCATGCAGGAAGCCCTAAAGGAAGAATATAACAAAAAATATCCCCAGCGGCCTGAAATGGTGGGTCCTTCCGACTTTGAATACAAGGTGCCAACAGATTATAAAGGTGACCGGTATGAACATTTTGTGAATTTCTTTGAGGCTATCCGAAATGGAAAACCAGTGGTGGAGGATGCCGTTTTTGGCCTCAGGGCATCGGGGCCGACAGAAGCAGGAAACATCAGTTATTTTGAAAATAAAATCATGGGCTGGGACCCGGAAAAAATGGAATTGGTAAATCAAGGTTAAATTT
>JBBDSB010000271.1:0-3387 GCA_040905205.1 Cyclobacteriaceae bacterium | reverse complement strand
TATGCCGAACAACTGGAAGGAAAAATTGGGCTGCAGGATCATGGAGGACCTGTAGCATTCAAAAACATTAAAATAAGAAAATTCTAAACAAATAGTCACATTTACCTATTTGCAATTTAATCCCACACAATTATGAAAATAGTAAACAATTTTAAAAATGTCCTGATGTCTCTGTTTTTGCTGGTCTTTATGGCATGCGGTTCATCAGAAGAAGCCGAAGATGTCATAGACGTGGTCGTTTATGGGGGCACCTCCGGTGCTGTCACTGCTGCCATACAGGCTAAAAAGATGGGCAAGTCCGTCATCATGGTCTCACCCGACACCCATTTGGGGGGCTTAACAGCAGGAGGTTTAGGTTATACGGATACCGGCAAAAAAGAGGTGATCGGGGGGCTTTCCCGGGAGTTTTATAGTAAGGTTTATGACAAATACCAGGAAGAGGGGGCGTGGAATTGGGAGGATCGGGATGATTTTGGCAATAAGGGCCAGGGTACCCCTGCCATAGATGGGGAATTTCGCACCATGTGGCTATTCGAACCTCATGTGGCAGAAGAAGTATTCGATGAATGGGTAGAAGAACTCGGAATTGAAGTATTGCGGGACGAATGGTTGGACAGAGAAAATGGTGTTACGGTAGAAGAGGGTAAAATCACCGCCATCCGGACATTGAGTGGCAAGGAATTCAAAGGAAAAATGTTTATTGATGCTACCTATGAGGGGGATCTGATGGCGGCTGCAGGGGTAAGTTACCATGTGGGCAGAGAAGCCAATAGCGTATATGATGAAGAATGGAACGGCGTGCAGACCGGAGTATATCACCACCAGCACCATTTCAAAGTACTGGATCAGCCTATAGACCCTTATTGGACTCCTGGGGATTCCACCTCAGGCTTACTGCCCAGGATCAGTGCGGAGGACCCCGGCGTCAAAGGAGAGGGGGACAATAAAGTTCAGGCTTATTGCTTTAGAACCTGTATGTCCAACCATCCCGATAACCAGGTGCCCTTTCCCAGGCCTGAAAATTATGATTCTACCCAATATGAATTGTTGGTCAGAATATTTGATGCAGGATGGCGGTCATGGTTCGGTAAATTTGATATGATTCCCAACCGAAAAACCGATACCAATAACCATGGCCCTTTCAGTTCAGACAATATAGGTATGAACTATGATTACCCCGAGGCCAGCTATGAACGCAGAAAAGAAATCATTCAGGAACATGAGGATTATCAAAAAGGCTTGCTTTATTTTGTGGCCAATGATCCAAGGGTCCCTGAGGAAACCCAGCAGGAATTCCAGAAATGGGGGCTGGCAAAGGATGAATTTACCGATAATGGCAATTGGCCCCATCAGATCTATGTGAGGGAAGCCCGCAGGATGATCGGTAAATATGTGATGACGGAAAATGAGCTGTTACAAAAAAAACCTACACCGGAATCTGTGGGTATGGGCTCTTATACGATAGATTCCCACAATATCCAACGCTACGTGGATGATAATGGACATGTGCACAATGAAGGGGATATCGGCGTTCCCTTGCCTCAGCCTTATGAGATAGCTTTTGGATCTTTGGTGCCTAAAGAAGATGAAATCCAAAACCTGGTAGTCCCTGTTGCGGTTTCTGCCAGCCATATTGCTTTTGGATCGATCCGAATGGAACCCGTATTTATGATTTTGGGACAATCGGCTGCCACTGCGGCCATCATGGCCTTGGAGGAAGGGATTAGTGTTCAAAGCCTTCCTTATGAGAGCCTTAAAAACCAACTTTTGGAAGATGGACAGGTCCTAACCTTAGATGACAGCATACTATCTCAATAATTATCAATGCCATATATCCTTCCATATCGTGTAATATTGATGGCCGTCCTGGTTTGGAATATGGCCTGTGCCTCAGAAAATGTTACAGAAAGTTTGCCCAATGTTCTGATCATCCTGACCGATGATCAGGGCTGGGGGGATTTGAGTCATTCCGGCAATCCCCATCTGCAGACCCCAAATATTGATCAACTGGCAGCAAATGGAGTGAGTTTTGATCGTTTTTTTGTTGCTCCAGTGTGTTCACCTACCCGGGCAGAAATGCTTACCGGAAGGTATCATCTGAGAGGAGGGGTAAGAGGGACCTCCGCAGGAGAGGAAAGGCTGGACCTTGATGAAACCACCTTTGCAGAAATATTACAGCAGGAGGGGTATGTCACAGGAGCCTTCGGCAAATGGCACAGCGGCATGCAACATCCCTATCACCCCAATACCAGGGGATTTGGTGAATTTTATGGCTTTTGCTCCGGCCATTGGGGCAATTATTTCAGTCCTCCATTGGAACACAATGGCATGCCCGTGCAGGGAAAGGGTTTCTTGGTGGATGACCTGACCAATAAAGCCATGGCCTTTATTGATGAACATCATGATGATCCTTTTTTGGTCTATTTGCCTCTGAATACCCCCCATTCACCCATGCAGGTACCCGACCGTTGGTGGGAGGCTTTTGAAGAAAAGAAACTGGACAGCCTGGTTTCCGGAGAGGATAAGGACTTTACGAGGGCTGCGCTGGCCATGTGTGAAAACATCGATTGGAATGTGGGAAGGGTAATGGAAAAATTGAAAGATTTGGACCTGGTGGACAACACAATAGTCATCTACTTCGGCGATAACGGGCCTAACAGCTTTCGTTGGAACGGAGGTATGAAAGGCCGAAAAGGCTCTACCGATGAAGGAGGGGTAAGAAGTCCCTTCTTTGTACAATGGAAAAACAACATTCCAGATGGAAAAGTGGTCCCGGAAATTGCAGGAGCCATAGACATTTTCCCTACCCTATTGGATCTTTTGGATTTGGAATATAAAGGGAATAAACCCTTGGATGGGTTAAGCCTTAAACCCCTGATTCTGGAAGATGGACGGGATTGGAAAGACCGTATGATCTTTAGCCATTGGAATGGCAACATCAGTGTGAGGACCAGTCAATACCGGCTGGATAAAGAGGGGGTGCTGTTTGATATGGAAAGTGACCCTTTTCAACGATACCCCATACAGGAACAGGAACCTGAAATCACCACTGACCTTCTTTTGGCCAAAGTGGCCTGGGAGAAAGAAATGGCAGCAGAACTGGAAAAAGATCCGGCAAACAGGCCTTTCACCCTGGGTGCTCCGAATGCTTCCATCACCCAAATGCCAGCCAGAGACGGCATTCCCCATGGCTCTATTGAGCGGTCCAACCGTTTTCCCAATGATTCGTATTTTACCAATTGGGTAAGTCTGGCTGACAGCATTACCTGGGAGGTGGAGGTGCTGGAAACCGGTGAGTATGGGGTGAGTCTGTACTATACCTGTCGGGAGGCAGATCTAGGTTCGGCTTTCAGGCTTCAAATTGGTGACCATTTTCTGGATGAAGCC
>JBBDSB010000270.1:0-1290 GCA_040905205.1 Cyclobacteriaceae bacterium | reverse complement strand
CTTCTGCCTCATCCAAAATATCGACGAGATAAGGGGAAGTTTTGTTGGCCTTCCTTTTTGTTCTTTTCAAGTACTCTTCCTTAACCTGTTCAATCCTTTCAGGTCTAATTAATTCCTCTAAAGTTTCGTTCTGCATCCAGGTATAGCCGTCCTTTTCATATTCCATAGCCTTGGAAAATCGGTCTGGGTGTTGTTCATACAACCAGACCCACTCAATTTTTTGCTGGAAAAAACAGAAAAAACATCCGGATCGGCTACGGGCATACTGCCCTTTCTTTCCATTAATATCAAAATCTTTTTTGTTGTAATAATCTGGAACCCCTACCCCGCTCTCCTTAAGAATTCTGAAAATATCATCCCTTACCAGAATCTCATCATTTTGAACTAGCGGAAAGTTTTGTTCACTAGCTAATGGATACTCGGTTTCTTTCATGAATTCATACACCACCGCATTGAAAAATTTGGTATCGGCATCCAATAAAAGGTTTAATTTTTGGTTTTGAGTAAAATTAGGGGAAATAGGCTGTTTTACCAACTCCAGAAACCTCTCATTATTTTCCTTTTCTAAACCTAACTCATCAAAGATTCCAAGTATTCGTGGAATTAAATTGTTGGCTAATACCTTTTTGATGACATCCTCGCTCCATATATTCCTTCTAAAAGGAAAAATACTCTGAATATTAGACTTTTTGGAGATATAGCCTTCCCTATCCTCATCACCACGTATTCCGACATAAGAAATAACCAAATCATCACCCACAAATTTCTCAAAAGGTTCAATTTTAAGCTTTTTGGTACACCAACGTGCATTAGAGGAAGGGAGGTAGCCCCCATACAATTTTAAGTAATGATCAAATGGATCTTCGTTGCTTCCGGGAGCTCCCTGTAGCAAAGTGATTTTTTTGCCAAGATAGTTTTCCAAATTTTTAATCAATTCATAAGTCTCCTCAAGTTCCTTCCCCGTATCACAGGTGTAATATTCAATCTCCAAATCAGGATACTTATCCTTCATGTATATCGCCAAGGCAGCACTGTCCTTTCCTCCTGAAATGCCTAATAAATGCCTGACTTTTCTCATTCTTTCAATAATTTTTTTAACAAATTGGCAACCGCATAGATATTGGTTGTTTTGTCTTTAGATAAAGAACTTTCCAAAATTTTCTCAACTTCATCGGCCTCCTTAATTTTTGCTATTGGTAATCTAACAGATTTTTTTTGTTTTTTCTCCCCAAAAGTGGACATTTCTATTTCAAATACATCTTCTTTTTTCTCATCAAAATCTGAAGATGA
>JBBDSB010000269.1:0-7683 GCA_040905205.1 Cyclobacteriaceae bacterium | reverse complement strand
AGGCCTGGTGCCTTCCTTTTTTGGCATCAAAAGCGGTTTTCTTGGCTTCAATAACGGCTAGCGGAAGTCCACTGTCACTCCAAAGCACGTAATCCACAAAGCCGGTACCGGTAGGATTGGTGGATAGTGGCATACCCTGGACTTCAAACTCCAATTCGTAGCCCATCTTAAGCCGGGTCCAACCGGCATCTTTCAAGGCCGCATCGATGTACAATTTGCGGGTATAGGCTTCGGATGGCGCTTTTGGCAAGGCATGGGGGATGGCTGTTGCCTCTCTGGTCTTCCTTAATTCCCTGAGCTGCTCCTGATGCCGTGCATTACTTGTTCGGAGCAATTCATTGGCCTGCTCTTTTTCTTCCAGTGCTTCGCGCTTCTCTTCCTGCTGGGCTTCCAACTGCGCCAGCTTTTCACGAAGGATGGCTACTTCCTTTTTGCTTTTCCTGAGTTCGTCCCCTGTAGGAATAAAGGCATCATTAAATTCCGGGATGCGCAGATCCTCCTCTCCATAGGCAGCGGCCAAAAAGGCAGCAAAGCGAAACAGGCATTTGAGCAAATGGACGGCATCCTCCGGTTTCACTTTCTGGTTATGGACGGCATTGTTTCCAACTCGCCGCATCAGGTGGAGTTCCCGAAATAGGTTGCCATAGGGATCAAAGATTTCCTTGAAACCCGGTTCATGCATCAGGCTGGCCAGTTTTTTATCAAAAGGCCATTCCAGGTCGGCATCGTTTTCGTACATCCAGTTTACCCCCCATTCCAAGGCGGCCCTTGTATTAAAGCAAGACTCCACCGGGCTGGTCAAAGCAAAAGCTTCTGCCTTCCGGGCCCTTTCGGCTATCTCCGGGAATTCGGTCGCTATAAACTGGAAGTTGCTCATAAAGAGGCTTGGTGGCTTTTAAAAGATTGTAACGATTTATTTAGCTGCCCTGTCTCACAGTTATACAATTCAGGCAGAACAAATTCTCCATATTGTTCTTTGTATTCAAATCCAGGTCTGGCTAAACGCAAGTATCTGGGCTCTCCTGTAGCTGGTATAGATTTCTGAATCCGACAAACACCTAGCTCATCACTTACAAAGTACCCCGGGTCATTTTCGATGTTTCCGAATTCTTCATACCAATTCTTAATGAAGGTTAACAACTGATCAATTGTTAGTGTCCTTACAACCTCTGATTTACAATAATGCGTATTAACCTCTTTCAATATCAGGAAATCCTCAATAAGATCCTTGTAAATTGTTTTATTAACTAGATCTCTAGCACCTCCTAGCTTAAATAGGATGTTATAGGCTAATATATTGAGTCTAATTTTGACATCATCGTCGTAGATAGACACTCCGTAAACGATCGCCATTGAAAATAATGCATTCTTTAAACTCAGGTTTTGATAATGCTCTAGCTTGTGAGTATAGTAATCCTCTTCATGTTTTTCTATTTTAGAGGCACATAAAGCATTCACCAAACTCCCTGTAGTGGCAATAATAATATTAGAATAACTCATATCTCCTATACCACGAGACTTTAAAGGTAAGAGTGGCTGATTATCAAACTCTTCACCCTCCGCAATCATCTTAATACTCACTGGTGTACAAACAAAGTTGATTGCTTGCCTCATGGTTATTAAGTAAAATGCGAACTCTGTTAAATCGAACGGTCGACCTAACTCAATAAAGTCTTTGACGATTAAATCATAATTGGTAAAGAACTTATTGATATTCTTTCTTCGATTCGCTAATACCTTCAGAGAATAAAGATGTTCTGAAATAACTCGGTGCTGACCTGAGCCTTCGTCACGCTCATTACTTGAAGAAGCATCACCTTCCTCTTCATCGTCCATGTCATTTTCTTCCTGATCAGCAGCCAATTTTTTATAATAGCGTTCAATGGCATCAAATATTCTGATCGCATTGGACTGAGATAATCTATTTTCCTTCGCCTTACGATCATTTTCTTTAGCAATAGCTTCCTCATAGGACAACTCTGCATGCTCCTCATTCCCATCATTGTCTGAGCGAATCTTTCTGACAATCTTTTTATCTGACTTTGGTCCGAAAGTAGATTGAATGGTATTATAAAAATTAATAATGTCAAAAACCCCATTAGTACCTGTCTCGATCAAACTACTCAGCTTTAACAACTTTCTATTCTCTGTAGATGGATTTGTATTCCAGAGCGCCTGAATGTTATTCACGATCTGTTTATTAGAAATTGCATTATCATCCGTACCTAGCAAAGTGACAAAAGCAATTTCTTTAAGGTTCTTAATCGAAAGCTCCGTGTTAGATTTCTTACCTGAAAACGAAAGATCTTTAGTTTCTAAGATTTCTCCCCATAAATTGTATATAGCCAGTTTACCATTAATAAATCCATTAAGAGTCTTGAAAAACAGAGAAATTCGTACTCCATCAAGGTCTGCCGAATAAAGCCTAATAAGTGACCTTACACCTTTAGTTTTATCCATATTTTCAATCTCTAAAGCAACTTCTAAGCTATTGTCCTGCGGTTTAGCTATCTCAACTTGCCCATCCAAACCAAGTGCCTTGAGAATGTCATTATCAGTTACATATATCAGAACTGAAAATTCATCATTTACGCCTCTGCCGGTATCTGTTCCAAAGGCCGGAATCGTTGCGTTTGCACTACCAAGTATTAGGTATTCCTTACTTCCAGACTTGAACCATAACAATTTAGCATGGAGGTTTGAACTTCTTTCTTGCCCACGTTTAGTTTTATCCCAAGCATAAAATCGAATCCCAGCACCTTCTTTTAACTTAAAAGGATGCAGACCTTTACCTTCTTGGATAAAAGCATCAATTGTAGACCTAGGAAACCGCTCTTTTAGCTTCAGTAGTAAGCTACCGTTTTCATCGTAGAATGGGCTAAATACCTTGATATGTTCTATGGTAGTAGGTAACACATCTCTCAGTTGACTCCAAATACTGGTGTCATCATTATACAGTAAAAGGGCCCTGTAATCCTCTGAAATAGTATGAAATTGGTGTTTTGGACCTATTGCTTTTCGTAATAAACCACAATTATTTTCTACCCATTTTAGCTTCTCTCTATTAACACCTTGGACATCCTGGGTAATGCGTTTTATATAAGCCCAAGCTTCTATTATGAGAGAAAGTTGAGTTGTATCTTCTTCTGTAGCATAAAAAATTGAGAATGCCTCATGGTTTCTGCCATGACCACCATTGGTAATGTTTCCAGACCCGAATAACAGCATTACTTCATGATCCCCTGCTAACAAGGTTAATTTAGGATGAAACACCCCTTTAGAATGAATACCCGTAACGCTATATAATGTACTTAGTGATTTAAGATGACCTGTGGCAAAACCAACACTCTGATCAAGCATTCTTGAATCTACAAACAGGTTTACATTCGTTACACCCTTTGTCTTTAGAGCTCTCAGCACTTGTGATTCAAAGTGATAAAAATCAAATGAGAACGAGGTCATCACAGCAGAATGAAACTCGGCCTTACTTGGGATTTCATGGAAGAGTTTCTTTTCTGCCATTACCCAATACTCGTTTGGTCTAAGATTGATTTACCTTCTTCCGTCAAATGCCCATCACCGTCAATGTACCCCAAATCCACTGAGAAGTTGTACAAAGTACGTAGCCGAGGGTTGGTGAAATTAGGCTCCATTGTTTCAATGTGAATCAACAAATTGTCTTCGATGATAAACTTCAATAAGTTTTTTTCGCCATTCCCCATCTTATTATAGGCGATTGCAATGTGTTCGTTTAGTAGCGTTTGAATTAATCTATGAACAAATTCATAGAGTGTAAACTGCTTACTCTTTATTACATACATATCAAAAATCTCTATTGCATTACCGTACTTGGTTTTAAGGTCAAAGCGCTGAGCATATTTTTCGAGCTCCAATAAATTCTGTTCGTTTTCTCTATAAAGGCGAACCAAAACGACTATACCGTGGGTGATTGCTGAAATATCATTAGAGCCTTTAACAGCTTGCATAATAGCAGTGATATGATCATCTACCGAGCTATTTTTTGTACCCAACTTACCAATCACATCTGCGAGCTTGTCTTGACTGTTCAGCATTGATAATTGCTCATGGTCCAAACTTTTCAAGGTCACATATCCAAGAAACTCATGCAATGAGAATGTTCTGGATTCCATCAATTTTAAGAGACCCCAGAAAACTCCTTCTAAGCTGTAATGCAGCTGCTCATTGAGGTAATAGAAATACCATCCATATTGGGCATCGGAAATCTTTCCGCTTACCAGTTGTTTTTTATACAAGTTGTATGGCAACTTTCTGTAATCTTTCTCCTCATTCTGCGAACTGATAAGGGACAGGAATAAATTCAAAGTTTCCCGTCTTTGCCGTGGTGGTTTTTCTGTATTTAAATCTTCTTCCACTTTATCTGGTGCCAAAAATAACTTCTGATAAAACGCTCCTTCAGCAGTTCCATTAAGAGGCCTATTAATGGCAAATCCCGACAAAAGGTTTAGATCGTCCGCATATAATTTCCCCTCTAGGATGCGCTGAATGAACAGATTTTCCGAATCCGGATCAAGAGATTCTCTGAAAGCTTGTGCTAGTTCAGCACCTTTATCTATGGTACGCTCAAAATAGCGTTGCTTCGCATTTATTAACCCTAGATTCAATAAAGAACCCGCATAATTCTGACCAAGTGCTCCAGAAGTATAATCCCAGTATACGGATCCTTTTTCAGTAGTGCTAAGCTTATCTGCCCCTAGCGCTATATCGTAATAACCGAGTTCATTGATCTCATTCTTTTTTTTAGAAGTAAAGTCACTACCAATAATGCTAAGCTCTTGAGGAGCAATGGTGGTCATCAGGTAAGATATGATGAGCTCTCCTCTTCTAATAAAGTTGTATTGGTTCGCAGTGCTGGATTTGAAAACACTATCAGAAGACAGATTTTCGTATTCATCTAGTAACCACAAGTAGAAACCATAATACCTTAGTCGAAGTGTCAGGTTAGTCATACCTGGTAGTAAAACAGCATACACCGATATGGAGCTATTCTGAATACCCAATGGATCTCTACCACGCACATACTTTGCGCTTTTTGCCCAGAAAGGTTCTCTATAACTCTTTAAATCGTACGCCATATTAACTCACTAACTCCCCTTTAAAAGCTTTTTGTAATAAACCATTAAATAAATCATTAGAGTGTAAATTTTCTTTTTCAAGAAGTTCTTTTTGCTGATTTATCAGTTTTAGTTTTTCTGTAAATGAGTCTTGAAAAACTTTTTTTGGATAAATGATTGGGAAATCTTCTAAATGGTCTTTGTTTAACTGCCTTTTATCAATTCCACCAACACAAATTCTTCTTATATATTCTCGATATTGAATTGTCGTAAGGATATAAAGAACAAAGTCACCATTAACACCTGGTTTTGGCCTCATAAAGTAAACATGCCCATTCACGTTAGCAGAATTGTCTTTACCTTTAAACATTGCTGCCCGGCCTAGACTACTATTTTCCGTATTGAACCTTCCAGTTTTAGTCATTAAAATATCACCTTTCCTCAGACTACTTCGACACATTTTATTATGTGTTTCTTCATCGATAAAAGCTACATCTCCAAGATCTAACTTATTTCTCCAAACATTTTGACTCCTTATAAAAAGTATTCCATTCTCTACATAAACTTCCTTTCCTCCTTTAGGAGTATTTCCGCTCATTATTTTTGAGGTTATTTCTTTCATTTTTTTCACCTCCCACCCCTTCGGATTGGTCACCGGATCCCCAAACATCTCCAAAAAGATGCTTTGGGCGAGTTCATCGTATTTGGCGAGGAGCTGCCTGGTTTTTTGGCGGTGGGCATCCGCTGCATCCAGGATGGCCGCAATCTTCTTTTGCGTGGCTAAGGGAGGTAGTGGGATTTTAGTATCTTTTATTATTCCACCAGAGATGTTAGGTTGAGCTCCACCGACTCCTTTTTTTATGAGATCATTTTTTATTGATAGTAGGTAATAATAAAGATATTCTGAATCACACTTTGCTGACGGCAATAATGCTGCACAAGCTTGGTTTGTTGCAGCTTCAAAAGGCAAAATGGAACATGCTCCAATGGTGGCTCCATACATTGCCAACAAAACCGTTTCTTTAGGAAAAATCTTTGCACTAGAATTTTTCAGTGCTTCTTGTGTAATAAATTCTGGAGGTGATTTTGCAAACTTCCCTTTTAAATCACCAGTTTTAACCCAAGGAATAGTACCATTATTAAAATAGTACTCCTTTTTCCTATTAGGAGTTCCTCCAGAGGTAACTTTAAATACTTCGCCCATTCTTTCAAACTCCCATTTCATGATTTAAGAGATTGTTTCAAAAATTCCAGTAATTTATTTCTCTCCTTATCCATTTTTTCAATCTGCTCAATTATCACCTCTGCCCTTTCATATTCCACCTCTTCGTAGACAATTTCCTTGTAGCGGTTGATGCTGAGATCATAGTCGTTTTCTGCAATTTCGGACTTTGGAACCAGGAAGCTTTGTTCCGTGCGGGCCCGGGCAGCCTCCTTGTCCCTGTTTTGCCAGCGATTCTGTATATCGGGGATGTTGTTTTTGGCATGTGCCTCCTCGGTAGACTTTTTCCCATAGGGTACGCTTTCTTCTGCGGCGATACCTAAACCCAAAGCACTCTCTATTTCCTCCTCCACCGTTTCATTTTTATTGAGCAACGGAGTACGCTTGTCATCCAGACTAAAGCCATCTGCCTGCATGTCGTAAAACCATACCTGATCCGTACCGCCACTATTGGTTTTGGTAAAGACCAGTACCGCTGTACTAACTCCGGCATAGGGCTTGAATACCCCGGAAGGCATGGAGATTATGGCCTCCAGCTTTTGGTCTTCCACCAGCGTTCTGCGCAGCTCTTTGTGTGCCGTAGACGAACCAAAAAGTACCCCGTCCGGCACAATCACGGCTGCCCGGCCCCCTACCTTTAGCATGCGCAGAATCAGCGAGATAAAAAGCAGTTCGGTCTTTTTGGTTTTGGTCACGCTCAGCAAGGAACTTTCCACCACATCGTAATCCAAACTACCCTTAAATGGGGGATTGGCCAGGATCAGGGAATACAAATTGGTCTGGTCCTCATTGGCCTCACTCAAAGCATCCTTGCCGATCAGCCTGGGGCTTTCGATCCCATGCAATTGCAGGTTCATGGCCCCAATGCGCAGCATGGTGGCATCAAATTCCACTCCGGTAAACATTTGGTTGTGGAAGTGCTTTCGAAAGGCTGCATCCAGAAACCAATCTTCATGGTTTTGATACAGGTATTCGGCAGCAGACACCAAAAAACCTGCCGTACCGGAAGAAGGGTCGCAAATCCGGTCTTCTCTTTGTGGCTGCATCATGTCCACCATCATGCGGATGATGTGCCTGGGTGTACGGAACTGTCCATTGGTACCCGAAGTAGCAATCTTGGACAGCAAGTACTCGTACAAATCCCCCTTGGTGTCCCGGTCCTGCATGTTGATCTTATCGATCATCTGCACCACCTGATCCAGCAAGCGGGGAGTAGGGATCATAAAAGTGGCTCCCTTCATAAACTCTGCAAAGGCTCCGGCTTTTTTGTCCATCTGCTTCATGTGCTCAAAGACGGTCAGCCCATTGGCATCCGGGCGGGTGAACAAACTGTACATGGTTTCCGGATCCTTGTCCTTGAAATGACTC
>JBBDSB010000268.1:0-1297 GCA_040905205.1 Cyclobacteriaceae bacterium | reverse complement strand
AAAAATCCGGGGAGCGCGGCTGGATTTGTGTGGGGAAGGATATTTTTTTCTTGATTTTTTGGTACTTTTTGATCAAGCAAAAAGTACAGAGAATTAAAGGAATAATAGCTGATTTTAAGGCATAATCCTGATACAAAAAACAACCCTATATTCCCATATATTGCAAAAAACCCATGGTCATTCCGATTTCTGCGTTTTAAAAAAAGTTAACTCTCGGAATGACGGTTTTTTACTGAAATTACGTCGAACTCAGGTTAAATTAAAGCCAGATAAATTGGATATATTTTGTCTAAAACCTACTTTCAATAAGGCAATCTAAATAAATGCCCTTCATTGGCTACACCGTCATTTAGTCCCCCACAATTTGAAAGAGTGGGGTCCCTGCATTATTGTAACCCCAATCGCTTTTAGTTCCCCTTAGGATCACTTACATTTACTCCAATAAAAAATTGATATTATTATATGGAGCAAGTGGAGGAATTTCTGACCAAACTATTTTTGGCCGATGACTGGCCAGCACGTTGGGTGTGCGGAGAATGGACCTCGTTTCATGGTTGGCTGTACATCACCAGCGATATGGCCATCTGGCTGGCTTATTTTGTAATCCCCGCCATTATCATTTTTTTCACCCAAAAACGGCACAATCTCCCCTTCTTACCGGTTTTCTGGCTTTTCGGGGCGTTTATCATCCTTTGCGGGAGTACACACCTGATCGATGCATTGATGTTTTGGTGGCCCGGTTACCGGCTCAGTGCACTGGTAAGGTTGCTGACTGCTCTGGTGAGTTTAGCTACTGCTTTTGTGCTTATCAGGGATTTACCTAAATTGATAGAAGTGCAACCCAAGGACGAACTGAAAACCTATCAGTTGGAAAAGCAGCTGAAAAAGTATGAAGCGGAGATCCTTGAACTAAGGGCGCTGTTGAATAGCAAGAAGGACTAATGAGTTCAAACCGCCCAAACATGATGTTTATTCAAACTGCCACTTTGGTGTTCATGGCGGCCTTGATTGCTGGGGCCGTTTTTCTGGTGGATCTGAATACAGACAGCACTGTGGCAGTGGCCAGTATGTACGCCATTGTGATTTTATACAGTTGGCTTATACCTGGAAAGTATGCCAGTATTTATGCAGCGGTGGTCTGTACTTTTTTGACTATTACGGCTGTCATTTTAACAGAGGAAATGATGGCCGACCCAAGTGATCTATCAAAAATGAACATGGTTATTTCCTTAGTGGTAATTTGGACCTGTGTGACTCTTGTGTTTATTGCAAAGAGCAGCTTTTCAAGTCTTGAGGG
>JBBDSB010000267.1:0-1298 GCA_040905205.1 Cyclobacteriaceae bacterium | reverse complement strand
CTAGCTTATCCAGTCAAATCCTAAATAGGGCTTTAACACATCAGGCAATTTTATGCCGTTTTCCCGTTGATTGTTTTCCAGCAAGGCAGCTACAATCCTAGGTAAAGCCAAAGCACTGCCATTGAGGGTATGGGCCAGGATCATTTTATTATCTTGGCTTTTATACCGAAGTTTCAAGCGATTTGACTGGTAGGTTTCGAAGTTGCTGACAGAACTGACTTCCAACCACCTTTCCTGCGCAGCAGAATAGACCTCCATGTCATAGGTCAGGGCAGAAGTGAAACCCATGTCTCCACCACATAGTTTAAGAATGCGATAGGGCAATTCCAGTTTTTGAAGCAATAGTTGGACATGAAGGCTCATTTTTTCCAAAGTCGGATAGGAATTTTCAGGAGTGGTGACCTGTACGATTTCTACTTTGTCAAATTGGTGAAGCCTGTTCAGGCCCCGTACATGGGCTCCCCAATTACCGGCCTCCCGACGGAAACAGGGGGTAAATCCCACATTTTTTTTGGGAAGGTCATTTTCCTGGAGAATTTCATTTCGATACATGTTGGTAATGGGAACTTCAGCAGTAGGGATAAGGTAGAGGCCATCTATGCCACAAAGATACATCTGGCCTTCTTTGTCCGGCAATTGGCCCGTTGCAATGCCACTTTCTTCGTTGATCAAAATGGGTGGTTGGACCTCCTGGTACCCGGCATTTTCTGCCTCGTCCAAAAAAAAGTTGATAAGGCCCCTTTGCAGTTTGGCCCCTTTGCCTTTGTAAACAGGAAACCCTGCGCCGGTGATTTTAACACCCAATTCAAAATCCACAATATCATATTTTTTTATCAGCTCCCAATGGGGCAACCGGGCATTGGGGCTCAAAGTGGGCATATGACCGTGTTCCAATT
Organism: Cyclobacteriaceae bacterium; assembly: GCA_040905205.1. Lineage (GTDB taxonomy): Bacteria > Bacteroidota > Bacteroidia > Cytophagales > Cyclobacteriaceae > Cyclobacterium. The sequence goes on along the minus strand of JBBDSB010000267.1, from coordinate 402 downwards.
CGATCAAGTTGTCCTCTGCCGCTTTGCCGGGAGGTACAGAATGATGGGGAATATTGGGTATAGTATAAAGCAGCGCAGTGAGTTCCTTTTCGCATGTGGCATATTCCTCCTCCAGATTTTTCACCTGAACCTTAATTTCAGCAGTTCTTGTTTTAATCTTTTCTGCTTCCTCCTTTTTACCGTTTTTCATCAACATGCCAATTTCCTTGGAGATGGCATTGGATTCAGCCTGAAGGTTATCCCTTTCCAGTTGAACTTGTTTTCTACGGTCATCTTGGTCAAGAACCTGTTGAAGAAGGGATTCGGGATGGACGAGATTTCTTTTTTTCAATCCCTCGCAGGCCTTTTGGAAATTATCTCTGATAAAATTTACCTGAAGCATAAATTGGGGCTTAAGATGCG
>JBBDSB010000266.1:0-7750 GCA_040905205.1 Cyclobacteriaceae bacterium | reverse complement strand
TGTTTACCCAATTTTTCACTCTTTTTCGGGCCTAATATTTTTGAAATAAGGAATCAATAGCTCCATCAGGTAAGAAGGAGGCCTGCAGGGTTTATGGGATTTCGTGTTCAGGAAGGTCAACAAGGTTTCCCCTTTATGGATCAGCACCTGCTGCTCATTCAGGATATCATAATGAAACCGGATCCGGATTCCCGGCATCTCCCTGATACTGGTGCGGATGGTAAGCAGTTCGTCATATCTGCCGGGCAAAATAAACTTACTTTGATTTTCCAAAACAGGCATCATGATCCCATCTGCCTCCATTTGGCTGTAAGAAAAACCCACACTTCGGAGGGCCTCCACCCGGCCTACTTCATAATACATGGCATAATTACCATAATAGACATAACCCATCTGGTCTGTTTCCGCATACCTTACTCTGAGTTGAACGTCTGATTGAAACATGGTTATTTACTTATATATTTTCGAAGCATTCAAGGCATTTTGGTACCGGCGGGCGTTGATCATGTGTTCCCTTAGGTTGGTGGCGAAAGCATGGTATCCTGAAAAATCAGCTTTTGCACAAAAATAAAGGTAATCGTGTTCCCCATAATTGAGGACGGCATCCAGAGAACTGATTTCAGGGAGGTTGATGGGGCCAGGCGGTAATCCGGTATACTTATAGGTATTATAGGGACTTTCTATTTCTTTATGAACGTTCAGCACCCTTTTAAGGGAAAAATCCCCCAGGGCAAAAAGAAGCGTGGGGTCTGCCTGAAGCAGCATGTTTCTTTTGAGCCTGTTCATATATACGCCAGCTACCAGGGGTCTTTCATCCGGCTTATTGGTTTCGGCCTGAACAATGGAAGCCAGGGTGGACACCTCCAAAGGGCTCATTCCGATGGCGTCGGCCTTGGCTTTTCGCTCATCGCTCCAAAAGGAATTGTATTCTTTGTACATCCTATCAAAAAGTTGTACAGGAGGGGTATTCCAGTAAACCTCATAGGTGTTGGGAAGAAACATGGCCATAATGGTCAGGCTATCAAACCCATAACCTGAAATAAATGCCTCATCGGTTAATAGTGTCATAAACGCGGTGGAATCCATTTCAATGTTGGACGTTATTTTTGCAGCCAGTTCCCCGGGCATGCGCACATTGTTAAAAGTAATGTTTACAGGAGTTTGATTGCCCGACCTAAGCAGAGCCACCAGCTCCCTGTTGGATAATTTAGGAGGAATGGTAAACAGGCCTGGTTTGACATTTTCAGGATATTTCATCAATTTGGCCACAAAACTGAAAGTAACCACATCATGAATAACGTCCCGCTCGATCAGGCTGTCCAAAACCTGAGGGTAAGTGGCATTACTGTAAATTTTAAAGGAGATAGATGCTTCTTTGTCTATCAGTGTATTGGAAGAAAAAAAAGCCTGATAAAAATAAAAGGAAAGTGAGGTTAACAATACCGAAAAGGCCACTACTCCAATGAGAAAATATTTCTTTTTTTTGTCCGTAAGCATTTATTTAACAACATTTTTTGAGACCTGATCCCGATCTAATAATCAAAACCATATCAAATATTCACCCGCAAATATACTATTAAATAGGGGAGATACTTTTTCAGATAAAAATATTATTGCAAAAAGGGGCTCAGGGTTTTTATTTTGGCGATTTTTTGTTTTACTTTAACACTTGATATGGCGTTTTTTATTTTAACAATCCTGGTTTTTTATTCATAAAATTCAATGGCTGCCGAATTCATAAAGATATATCCTGAAAATCCGGATCCAAGAAAAATCCGACAGGTGGTCAATGTACTTAGAGAAGGAGGTGTTATTATTTATCCTACCGACACGATATATGGTATGGGTTGTGACATTTTTAATCAAAAAGCAATAGAAAGAATATGTCTGATCAAAGGCGTAAAGCCCAAAAAACAGAATTTTTCTTTTATATGTTATGATTTAAGTAATATTTCTGAATATACCAGGGCCTTGAGTACGCCGGTATTTAAAATGATGAAAAAGGCACTGCCAGGACCTTTTACCTTTATTTTAGAGGCCAATAACAATGTGCCCAAATTGCTGAACAATAAAAAAAAGACAGTTGGGATAAGGGTCCCCGATCATAGTATCCCCAGAACATTGGTAAAAGAACTTGGACAGCCCATTCTTACCACCTCGATAAGAGATGAAGATGATGTAATAGAATACAGTACCGACCCAGAACTTATTTTTGAAAAATTTAAAGACCTGGTGGACCTGGTCATTGATGGTGGATTTGGGAACAATGTGGCCTCAACGGTCATCGATTGTTCAGGAGATCAAATTGAAGTGTTGCGCGATGGTTTGGGAGAAATTTCCGATATAATATAGGATAAGAAAATTTTGGGAAGGGCTATCCTTAGGGCTAACTTTCGGAAAACTGTAAAACTGTAAACATGTATCCGGCATCTTCCGTTATAATGAATGACTTGCTTTATTTACCTTCTATTGCCTATTTTGTATCCTTGAAAGAGGCAGAGACATTATTAATCAACCCAGAAGATGATTATATCCGGCAATCAGACAGGAACAGGACAAAAATATTGCTCACCAACAAGGTGGAAACTCTAAGTATTCCTGTGCTGGAAGGAAGAAAGAGAAAGGCCATTAAAGAAGTTAAAATTGATTATCAACAGAAATGGTTAATGGTTCATTTAAGGGGTCTTCAAAGTGCTTATGGAAAATCCCCCTTTTTTGAATATTTTTTTTCTGATTTAGAGCTTGTATATTTAAAGAAGAAAAAATATTTATTCGATTTAAATTGGGAATTGCTGACACTTTGTCTTAAATTTTTGAGGTGGAATGTCAAAATGGTAACTTACGATGGTGGAGATGGAAAAAAAGAATTCCTGGATAGGAGAGGCTTAATCAGCTCAAAAGGGTCTTATAGTGGTAATTTATTATATCAACCATACCCTTACACCCAAATATTTGGCGCAGACTTTGTGCCTAATTTGTCGATAGTGGATTTGTTGTTCTGTGAAGGGCCGATGGCCAATGCAGTTATTGACCATTCGCAAAAAATGAAGTGAACAATATGTAAAAGTATTGTGTTTTTAAAACAAATTCATTAACATTTAATAAGATATTTGAAATAATACATTAATAAAGGATATAATGGAAGCAAAATTTTCAAACAGAGTCAAAGAGGTGATCTCCCTGAGCCGTGAAGAAGCTTTGCGGTTAGGCCATGATTACATCGGTACGGAACACCTTTTATTGGGGATGATTCGAGAAGGGGAAGGTGTGGCAGTTTCCATTCTAAAAAAATTGGGCGTTCCCTTGGATGAATTGAGAAATTCTGTGGAAAGGGCAGTCAAAGGAACAGCCAACCACAATGTAAAAAACCTGGCGAATATTCCCCTGACCAGGCAATCCGAAAAAGTTTTAAAAATCACTTATCTTGAGGCCAAGATTTTCAAAAGCCAATTGATAGGTACTGAGCACCTTTTGCTTTCCATTTTAAGGGATGAGGACAATATTGCTACCCAAATTCTTCAAAAATTTGATGCGACCTATGATTCCGTAAAAGAGATGTTGGAATTTCAAACCGATCAATCACCCAGGTCAGGGACTGAAGCAGATGACTCAGACGAAGAAGGTTCCAAGTTATTTGGGTCTCCCAGTGGAGCTTCAGGCAGTTCAAAGGGAACTACAGAAAAATCAAGAACCCCGGTGCTTGATAATTTTGGCAGGGACCTCACACGCATGGCCGAGGATGATAAATTGGATCCTATTATCGGAAGGGAAAAAGAAATTGAGCGTGTGGCGCAAATTCTTTCCAGAAGAAAGAAAAATAATCCAATCCTGATCGGGGAGCCTGGTGTAGGTAAAACAGCCATTGCCGAAGGTTTGGCACTGAGAATTATCCAGAAAAAAGTATCCCGGGTGCTTTTCAATAAAAGAGTGGTGACCCTTGATTTAGCATCCCTGGTAGCAGGTACAAAATACAGGGGGCAGTTTGAAGAAAGAATGAAGGCGGTGATGAATGAATTGGAAAAATCCCCCAACGTCATCCTGTTTATTGATGAACTTCATACCATTGTTGGGGCAGGAGGGGCCAGCGGCTCTTTGGATGCCTCCAACATGTTCAAACCAGCGCTGGCGAGGGGAGAAATTCAATGCATCGGAGCCACTACATTGGATGAATACCGACAATATATCGAGAAAGACGGTGCATTGGCAAGAAGGTTTCAGATGGTAATGGTAGACGCCACATCTCCTGAAGAAACCATTCAGATTCTGGAAAACATAAAGGATAAATACGAAGACCACCATAATGTGAACTATACGCATGAAGCCATTCAAGCCTGTGTAAAACTTTCTGACCGCTATATCTCAGATCGGTTTCTTCCGGATAAAGCCATTGACATTCTTGACGAGGCCGGGGCCAGGGTTCACATTAACAATATCCATGTTCCTGAAAATATCTTAAAGCTCGAAGAGGAAGTGGAAAAGATCAAAGTTGAAAAAAACAGGGTGGTCAAGAGCCAAAAATATGAAGAAGCTGCTCAACTAAGGGACAAGGAGAAAAAGCTGCTTGAGCAGTTGGAAAATGCCAAGGCGAAATGGGAAGAAGATAGCAAAACCAAAAGATATACCGTAGAAGAAGATAATGTGGCGGAAGTCATTGGTATGATGACAGGAATCCCTGCCAGGAGAATTGCCCAAAATGAAGGTGCTAAACTCCTGAATATGGGGGATGAGTTGAAAGATAAAGTGGTAGGGCAGGATGAGGCGATCAGAAAGCTTACCAAGGCCATACAAAGGACTAGAGTAGGCTTGAAAGACCCCAAAAAGCCTATAGGTTCTTTTGTGTTCCTGGGTCCTACTGGGGTGGGCAAAACGGAATTGGCTAAAATGTTGGCCACCTACCTCTTCGATAAGGATGATGCGCTCATAAGAATTGACATGTCCGAATACATGGAGAAATTCAGCGTTTCCCGTTTGGTGGGAGCACCTCCTGGTTATGTAGGTTATGAGGAAGGTGGACAGCTCACCGAAAAGGTCCGAAGAAAACCCTACTCCGTGGTTTTATTGGATGAAATTGAAAAGGCCCATCCGGATGTTTTCAATATCCTGTTACAAGTATTGGATGATGGCGTGTTGACGGATGGATTGGGCAGAAGGGTGGATTTTAGAAATACCATCATCATCATGACTTCCAATATAGGTGTCAGAGATTTGAAGGATTTTGGAGCCGGTATAGGTTTTGCCTCTAAGGCAAAAGAGGAAAATATGGATGAAGTAATGAAATCCACTATTCAAAATGCCTTGAAGAAATCCTTTAGTCCTGAATTCTTAAATAGATTGGATGATGTGGTGATATTCAATTCCCTGTCCAAAGAGCATATTCACCAGATTATTGATATTAATCTGAGTAAATTGTTTTCGAGGATCACGGAAATGGGTTATGTTATAGAGTTAACCGACAAGGCAAAAGATTTTCTTTCGGAAAAGGGATATGATAGACAATATGGAGCCAGACCGCTGAACCGGGCCATCCAGAAATACCTGGAGGATGCATTGGCAGAAGAAATTCTCAAAGGAGAACTCTCTGAAGGTGATGTGATTTTAGCGGATTATTCCGGGGAAGGTGATGCCTTAAAAATCAGTGTTTCAAAAAAAGAAAAAGCAGATTAATAATTTTAATTTCAGATTCAATAAAAGTCGGTCAAAGCCGGCTTTTTTGGTTAAAAAATTGAATTATATGAACTAAATGCAAGTATTTATTAATGGGAAAAAGCAAAGGAGGTATTCGGGATTGCTCTTTAATAATTTTTGTTTTTCATCGTTACTTTAATTACTAATACCTGAGGAGTTCGGGGTAAGATAGTCTTAAAAAACCGGCTAAATCGTCAGGCGAACGCTTTTAAGCTGGGTTGTTGATTGGGAAGGGGTGTGGCAGTCCCGTCTGGATAGGGATTCCCACGGCTTTCTCCGCTCAAAACCCTCTCTAAGCTCACCAATGACGGTTTTTCCTGAAATTAGGTCGAACTCCAGTTCATCAATGAGCGATGCTCCTTTAGGCTATTTTGATAACAGAGGTAAGATTGCAATTATCAGATTATCAGGAAGATATCCGTTTAGTTAGATGATAGTTCATTAATAGTGAAGCTTATTCTTTTGGAGATCCAAAACTTTTGTCAAATCCTGTTATAAACATAAGTATCTTATGAATTATTTTTATGAGTTGATTCTGAAATTATTTTTTTTATTTTCCATTCTCCCGTTTTTGTTGTCCGAAAAATTATATCAAAAATACGACCTAAGAATTAATAATCAGGTAGTGGACGGTATTTTTTCAGGACCCAAAGCTGCGGGAAAACTTGAAAACAAGGAAATTGATGAGGCCAGTGGAATGGTGGTTTCAAGAACCCATCAAAATATTATTTATACACATAATGACAGTGGTGGCCAGCCTATTATATTTATGATAGATACCTTGGCTGCTTACAGGGGTAAGATTGTATTGGAAGGTATTGAGAACAGGGATTGGGAAGATATAGCCATCGGGCCTGGACCAATAGAGGGAAAATCTTATGTGTATGTCGGCGATATAGGAGATAACTTTTCAACAAATGAAAAATTGTATATATATAGATTTCCTGAACCGGAATTTATTGAAGAGACCATCACCATCTTTCCTGATAAAATCATACTGGAATATCCGGATAGCCCAAGGGATGCGGAAACTTTACTGATAGATCCATGGAATGGTGATCTGTTTATTTTGACCAAGAGGGACAGTAGCAATACCCTGTACAGCGCATCTTTTGATGATTTGAAAGAGGAAGGCCTGGATAATACCCGTCTTCTGGAAAAGGTGATGAAAATCCCCATAACCATGTCGGTAGCAGGAGACATTTCCGCTGATGGTAAACAAGTGCTTATAAAAAATTATTGGGTGATTTATTACTGGCTCCGCAGAGAAGGAGAAAGTCTCCCTGAAGTCCTACAAAGAAAACCTGTTCTTCTTCCTTATAATCCCGAACCTCAGGGAGAATCCATAGCCTTTAAACCTGATGGAAATACCTACTTTACATTAAGCGAAAAAAAACTAAGAGTGGATCCTGTATTATTTCGATATAACAGAATAAAGGAATAGTTTTGAAGAACCCTTTTTTTCCATATTCCATACATATATTTGGAAATTCTCTCTTTAAGAAAGATTTTTTTCCTTTTTCAGGGCAATATTGATGGTTTCCAACTCTATATTTCTTTCCTTGGCACCAATCTTGAAATCTTCTATAACTTCAATAACGTCATAATCAATAACTGTTGATCGTGTTCCATCGATTATCACCTTTTTATTATCGGGAACTCTTTGCAGGGCTTTGATCAAGGCTCCTTTATTCAGAAAACTCACCTCTTCCGCAAGCATTATATGGATAAGCTCGTCATCATCCTCCCGGGTATCCCTGAAGAAATGAGAGTTTTTATAGTTTCTTAACAATATATAAACGATACCTACTACCATACCCATTCCAATACCCTTTAGTAAATCAAAAGCGATGATCCCTATTACTGTAATGGTAAATGGAAGAAACTGATCCCACCCGTTTTTAAACATCGATTTAAAAAGTGAAATTCTTGCCAATTTATAACCAATTAATAAAAGAATGGCTGCCAAACATGCCAGGGGAATTAAATTTAGCAAACCAGGGATAAGCAAAATACTGGTCAATAACAAAGCCCCATGAAAAATGGCAGACAATTTGGATTTAGC
>JBBDSB010000265.1:0-7765 GCA_040905205.1 Cyclobacteriaceae bacterium | reverse complement strand
GCTGACAGTTCCTCTCCCAGCATTTCCAGGGTTTTACCTTTTGTTTCAGGAAAATACCGCCAAACTACCACCACCTGTACCACCATCATCAGGGCAAAAAAAGCAAATGAAATGCCCGTGCCCTGAGGGGTGCCGGCAAACACTGGAAATAAAAAAGTTATCAGTGCTGCAAAAAACCAATGGGTAAAGCTTCCCAAAGCCTGTCCTTTTCCCCGGATGCTATTGGGAAACACCTCAGAGATCAAAACCCATATGACTGCCCCGGTGGAAAAGGCAAAGAAGATAATATAAACCAACAGGTAAATCAAAATCCCATACCCTGAAAATTCCTGAAAATAAAACGATTTAGCCATCAATCCCAAGCAGACCGACATGCCCAAAGATCCTGTGATCAATAATTTTTTCCTGCCTACCTTATCAATCAAAACCATACCCAGAACCGTAAAAACACCATTCGTTATGCCAATCATTACCGGTTGGAACATGGAGTCGGCAGCTGAAAGTCCCGTCAGTTCAAAAATCCTCGGCGCATAATATAAGATCGCATTAATGCCTGAAAACTGGTTAAACATGGCCACCAGAAATGCGATGGAAATAGGCTTGAAATATTGGTTGGAAAACAAGTTTTGACTTGCCGTCAACCCATGTTTCAGACTCTTTTGAATTTCTGCAACTTCCTTTTCCACATGATGGCCATTGATTTTCTGAAGCACCTTCATTGCTTCCTCTACCCGGTTTATCTTAATCAAGAACCTGGGGCTTTTGGGCACCAGAAACAGTAAAATAAAAAAAGCCAGGGCAGGAATCCCCTCTATCCCCAGCATATACCGCCATGGTTCTGCCCCTGTGTCCCGGAGCAAATAATTGGAGATATAGGCCATTAAAATACCAAAAATAACATTAAACTGAAATAAAGCCGTCATTTGACCCCTTACTCTGGCGGGGGATATTTCAGAAATATACATGGGGCCTGCCACGGAGGAAGCCCCCACTGCCAACCCGCCCAAAAAGCGGAATACAATAAATAGAGGCAGAGTGGATGCCAGAGCACTGCCGAAAGCAGAAATGGCATATAAGGCGGCAACAATAAACAGGACAAACCTCCTCCCATAGCGATCTGCGGGATTACCTGCATATAAAGCCCCGATTACCGTACCTATAAGGGCAGAGGAGATGGTGAGCCCATGCCAAAAAGCACTCAACTGAAACAGTTGCTGGATGGGCTTTTCCACGCCGGAAATTACGGCAGTGTCAAATCCAAATAAAAAACCTCCCAGTGAAACAATAAGGGACCATCCGAAAATGCGGGTTGTACGCTTCATTGATGAAAATCTACGTTAATTATTTAAAAATAAACCTCAAGATTCATTCTTTCATGGTAGTCCACCTTATGGCGTAATATTCACAGGTCCCTTTGCCTATATTCCGGATGCCGTGAGGGTCCATGGAGCTCAAAAATATCAATGATCCCGGCCCCAGTCTATAGGGCGTCCCATTGACCATCTCCTCCACCTCACCCTGTAGCACCAAAATAATTTCTTCATCTGGATGTACATGAGGGTCATGGCTTTTCTTTCCCTCCAAAAGGGTGGTGATGTGCATTTCAAGTTCATTCAGGGTTTGGGTAGGGGCTTCCATGACATCCCTCCTGCCCCCTTTACTATTTTCTGTGAATGCCAAAGCAGGATAATCAAATGCCCTCATCCCTTTATAAGATTCTGTTGAGCCGTTTTCCTTTCCCGAAACCCACTGAACCACATAAAAAGAGACCTCTGAAGTACCATTATTTTGAAAAGAGACCTGCTCTTTTTGCCCAACCAGCGCCACACTACGCTCAACCAGAACTTTGCTTTTTTCCTGCAGGCCGATAGCCAGGCTCCCCCTGATCACCAGGACCAGCTTTTCATTCTCCGATAAAAAATGGTCTTCAGCAAGGGCCTTTCCAGCATCCAAGGTAAAAGTCTCCACCTTAAAATTGTTGAGCGTTTTGGTAGGCCAGTGAACCAGCCTGCTTTCAGTGCCAAAATCTGATTTCAACAGTGGCAACATGCTGTATTCATAAACGGATGAGGGTAAAGGTAGCTTTTGGGCAAACGTATTGATGGATGATAAAAGGATCAAAATAATTGCAAAGTTTAACTCTTTCATTGGGTATCTGGGTTTGGGAGAAATTTTGGGATAGCTTTAGTTTTATTAATTCAATTGCTTTTTTCCTCCCAGCCGGTTTCCTTGAGGGCGGGGTCATTTTCTTTTTTCAAAAAATCTGCCTGTGATAAAGACGCTGCTTCCCATTCCAGAATGGCCTGATCAGGTACTTCATCTACCGGCTCTTTCCAAGAGGTAGAGGTTTCATTGTAGGCAAGGTTGGATTGGGAGTTATAACAGGAGATGATGGACCATCTGGCTGCATCGGAAAGATTTGCCGCTGAGCGGTGCATCAAATTGGGATGAAAAAACAGGGCATCACCCGGTTCAATTTCACAATAAACCAGTTCCATGGATTTTAAGGCATTTTCCACCATGACCATATCTGCGCCTACCTGCTCTCCGGCAAATCCATGATTGACACGCCCCATTTTATGAGATCCCCGGATCACCTGCAGGCAGCCGTTTTCCTTGTTGGCAGGAGTAAGGGCCACCATGACGCTGATCAATTGGTCAGGAAACATAAATTGGTTTTTATACCAATAACCATAATCCTGGTGCCATTCCCAGGCCCCTCCCACTTTGGGCTCCTTTTGCATCAACTTGGAGTGAAAATGGCATACCGGAGCTTCACTTTCCAACAATTGGCGGACCGAGTTGACCATTTTTTCACTTCTAGTCAGGTAACCGAAAACGTCGTTGCCGGGCTTAAACCAGAGGGATAATTTTGTTTTTTTTCCACTTTGGTCATTCAGGTCCATGGCATTTTGCCGCATGGCTTCATCTTCCAAAGCTACACTGTATAACTTATCTGTCTCTTCTTTGGAGCAAAATCCAGGTACCATAAGGTAACCGTCCTCACTATATTTTTGGGCTTGTTGCTTGTTAAATGGCTTCATGGAGTTAAGCTAAACAGAAATTTCCAAAAATGAAAGTTTGCATTAAATGAATGCCACTAAAATCAGTGCAGCTCCAGTACTTCCTCCAGGGCATTGCCACTGGGATCCAAAAAGAACATGGTGGCCTGCTCTCCCACTTCACCTTTGAACCGGATATAAGGCTCGATCACAAAGTCCATATTCTGGATTTTTAGATGTTCTGCCAAATCCTGCCAATCTTCCCATTTCAAAACTACCCCAAAATGGCGGACAGTAACATTTTTCCCATCTACAGAATTGGCTTGTGCCTGGGCCAATTCTTCGGGTTTGAGATGAGCGGAAAGTTGATGCCCGAAAAAGTTGAAATCTATCCACTTTTCGGTACTTCTTCCTATTTCACTGCCCAATAGGTCTTGGTAAAAATCCCTGGTTTCTTCTATATCCCTGATAGGAAAGGCCAGGTGGAATGGCTGAATCGATTGCATAATTTCGAAATGATAAAATTTTATGGAAAATTACATCATTTCCCTGAAAAGTTTTCCATTCAGAAAGTAATATTGATGTCCATTCCAGGATTGATCTCGATTTGACCCTGTCAAGTCAGCGCCACTATTTGACAGGGATAGGACCTTTCGGATCATCGAAAACTGAATCGTGATTTGGGATTCGAAAATCTACATGGATGCCTATGAATATTCTTTTAGGAACATGTAAAGGAGTAAGGTGCTAAATTTGTGGTCTTTCGAAAAACTAAAAACGGGAATTCGATTTTAAAAGTGATCCGTTTTATAGAGAATTCCCTCCCGATATTCACCTACAATTTTATTGAATCCCATATTGAACCCCCAAGTATTGGCATGGGTTGATTATTTTCCGGGGAGATTTTTACAATATTTTCCCCGGATTAAGTATTCCCAACGGATCCATCATCTTTTTTAAGGATTGCATAAGATCTATTTCCTCCTGGGATCTGGAATAATGAAGGTAAGGTTTTTTGTGTACCCCTATACCATGTTCTGCCGAAACCGAACCTCCATAAGCAGGTAAAAAAGCGTAGACAATGTCATTGACCCGGTTGGTCAGCTCTTGGGAAGCATTGCTTTTTCCTATAATCAAATGAATATTGCCATCGGCCATATGACCGAACACAAAGTATTGCTCCACTTCCCCTACTTTATTCAATTCCTCAATCACCCCTTTAACATATTCATCGATTTTGGAAATGGGCAAGCTGATGTCAAAATGCTGATCATGCTGACAAAGGTCCACCAAACGGTCCACCTGTTCCCTAATCTGCCAAAACCTTTCCTGATCAGCGGCCTTTTGGGCGATCACCGCGTCAGCGATCAATTCTTTCTCCAGAGCTTCCTCAAGCAATTCCTGCAGGATCAAATGATCTTTTTGCTGATGTCCCCCGGAAACTTCCAACAATACATAATAAGGGAAATCATCCCTTAGAGGTCTTCCTACCCCTTCCAAAATAGTAGTTAAGGCATGATAGGTGTCGTTCCAAATCAATTCGAACCCACTCAGTTTACCTGCCAGTCCAGTTTCCATAAAAACCAAAAAACCTACAACTTTTTCATAAGCATCAAAACCGACAAAAGCAGAATTTCGACTCTTGGGGGCTGCAATTAACCTCAATACAGCTTTGGTAATAATGCCCAATGTGCCTTCTGATCCTATAAAAAGTTGCTTTAGATCATAACCGGAATTATCCTTTATCAATTTTTTAAGCGATGAAACGATGGTCCCATCCGCTAAAACCACTTCCAAGCCCAATACCGAATTCCTTGTCATCCCGTACTTAAACACTTTCAGGCCGCCGGCATTCGTGGCAATTACCCCTCCTATCTGTGCTGAACCTTTGGCCCCAAAAGTAACGGGGAACATCAAACCCTCTGCCTCAGCAGCAAGATGAATGTTTTGCAGGATGCTTCCTGCTTCCACGGTGATGGTCCTGCTCTGGGTATCCATTTCCAAAATACCATTCATCTTTTCCATCGAAATCACCACCTCCCGGCCCTGTGTTTCAGTGCTGCCCACCAAATTGGTCAAGCCACCATGCACCACAACGGGTTGGTTAAAAGAATGGCAAATTTTCATGATATCGGATACCTGCCGGGCATTAACCGGCAAAACAACCGCTCTGGCCTTTAATGGTTGATCCATCTCCCAAATATGGTGGGTTCTTTCTTTTATCTTATTTCCCGTAAGAACGTTTTCATGCCCGATTTTTTGTCTGAATGCTTCAATCAAGGGTGTTTCCATTTTGTGTTATCAGTTTGACATTTTGGATTTATAGAATTAAAAGGAGCATCATTTTTCGAAAAGGTAAAAGCATTACCTACTTAAATCCAAAGGCACTCCACAGTTGATCTGTGCCTGATCCAGTGCCATCCCAATAAACATGGGGTAACTCCAACTGCGATACCGGCCCCATATTTCCCCACTGTACTTAGGCATGATTTCATTTTGTATGTCAGGCACCAGGGGAGCGGCCTTAGCTCCCAATTGCCGAACGGCAATGGCAGCCTGCAGTACCAAAGGCTCAAAATCATGATGAAGGATTTCTTTCAGCAGGTCTAATGCTTCAGCGTCCTCATACCGTTTAACCATGATTTCAGCGGCCTTTACTGCCACCGGTAAGGATTTATCCCTTAAAAATCCTGAAAGATAGGTTTGCCCTTCTGGAATGTGTCCTTCAAAAGCGTCCAATGCAATCAATGCCCAATACCTTACTGCTGGGTCTTCCCCTTCTAAAAAAGGGGGCAATTCAAAAATATCTTTAACCATTCCAACCATCTGGGCAGCCTGGAGAATTTTTTTATAATCTATAACGGAATAGGTCCGGTTAGTTTCTTGAACACTGGATCCATTTTGTGAAGCCCTCATCATCATCAATCCTTCATTGATCAATCCTGTGTCAAAATGTTCCAGCATCCAACTGTTCAGCTTTCCACGGAATTGTATGACCAGACCTTCCATTTCCGGTTTATTGGCCAGGTTATTTTGTTCCCAGGGGTCACTCTCAAGATCAAAAAGTTCTTCCACCGGCTTTGGTTCAAACATTTTTTCGGTACCTTCAGGCAATTGGCCCAAACCCCTTAACCTGTTGATCTCTGCATAGCTCCCACCTTTGTTAAAAATCACCGCATTTTGAAAATAAGGCAGTTGGGGCATGAAATGCCTGACATAAATATATCTTCCGTCAGTTACAGACCTGGAAACCTCATAGCAGTCATCCGCCCTGTCCCTGTAGCCGAAGATAAAATCTTTGGGCTGGCTGGAAGCTCCCAGAAAATTATTTCCTTCCATCATTTCCGGCACCTCAGCTCCTGCCAGGGTAATAACGGTGGGGGCAAAATCAACAAAACCCACCTTTTGATGGATCTCCTGAGTGTCCAGGTTGATGACCAGATCCTTGTATTTTTCCGGAACATGAAGGATAAAAGGTACACGTAGGCCAGCATTGTTGAGCCAGCGCTTGTGCCCGGCAAGGCCATGGCCATGATCTGAAAACACAAAGACAATGGTATTATCCAGCAAGCCATCTTCCTTCAACTGATTCAGCAAGTCCCCTGCACCCTGGTCAAAAACCGCCAGCAAATCATACATATGTGCCCAAATTTCCCTCATTTTAGGACTGTCTGGGAGATAGGGAGGCAACTGTACCCTATCCGGATCCGTGAATTCCATAAGGGACCGCGTATCTGAAGAACGAAGGGCATTGGTAGGACCTTCGTGGGTGATCATAAAGTTAAAAACACTGAAAAACGGCTTACCTTCAGGTCCGTTTCTCCAATGGGCCTCCTTGCTGCTCTCATCCCAATGCCCTTCATGATCAAAGTTATAATCTGTCTTTACATTGTTAGTCGTGTAATAACCCGCATCCCGAAGGACTTCAGGTAAAATTTTCATGTTTTCCGGAACAGGAATCTCCGATCTTAAATGTTGGGTACCCAAAGAAGTAGCATACATCCCTGTAATCAGCGTGGAACGGGCAGGGGCACAAATCGGTGCATTGGAATAGGCCTGGGTAAACTTATAACTGTTTTCTGAAAATTTGTCGATGTTCGGAGTCCTGGCCATTTCATCTCCATAACAGCCATAAATGGGACCTAAATCCTCATGGGTAATCCAAAGGATATTGGGTCGGTTGCTTTGTTTGATTTCTGCCTTACAGGAAAAGATTCCCAATAACAACCAAACGATAAAAAATCTTTTCATGTGTTTATAATTGTTTTTTATTGGCCACAACTTGTCCCGCACCGAAGGTCGGGATAGCCTGCCTAAAGGTCGGCAGACAGGGAATCTCGCATGCTTGATAATCATCCCTCTGTGTGTCGCTGGCGTCACGCTCGATTTCATATCAATTTCTTTATAATCCTTTGTCCCAACAGTAATACCTACTCTCCAAAACTATCAATAAGCCTGTAATTTTTCTAATAAATCTGGATTTACTTCTTTTAAATAGGCATTAAGCCGGATATCCCGTTCTCTGGCTTTACCTGTCTCGGTCTCATACAAATCATTTACCTCTCCAATGTCCGTGGCAAGGTGATAGAGTTCCAATTTGGCTTATTCCTGTATTTATCTAGGGTAGCCTGCCTGGTCTGAATATCCACATGTGGGGCATAATGTGATATTTGGAGGTAAAAAGGATTTCCATGTCTCACCTGTCTTTCTAAAAAATTCAAGGCCCTGTTGGTAATCGAAACTGATCGCTTAGGGTCATTATT
>JBBDSB010000264.1:0-7768 GCA_040905205.1 Cyclobacteriaceae bacterium | reverse complement strand
AGGGCATCCGAGACCATTTTTGATTTTTTATTTAACCCGTTGGTCACTTCAGAGGTCTTCAAACCTTTTTCTGTAAGAGAAACCAGTATGAGGGCTTCATCCGGGATCACTTTGCGTTCACTTTTACCCTCTACCTCAATTAAGGATATAGGCTGATCCTGACTCCTTGCTGTATTAATGAATAAGATCAGGGAAAGGGATAATAACAGAAAGTTTTTCATAATTTTTTTTCAAAATCTCTATCAAAAGGCAGGCCAGGTAAAGCGGTTACAAAAAAAAGGAGCTTTATGCTCCTTTTCCTATAAAATATTTGAAGGTATTATTCTTCTATTTCAGCCATCTTGCTATCTATTTTTTCTTTTACTTCAGGACTCTGCTGATAGGCAATAGACATTTCCTGAAACTTTTCCAGTTCCATTTCATTGTCCGTAATGTGCTTTTGGAGTTTCTCCTGGCTTTCCTGTTGCACTTTCATTACTTCCTGTCCTGCCAGATTGAATTTCGCTATTTCTTCCGGATCCTCTGAAACATCCGTAATATTGCCCTGTTGTTGGGCCTGCATCAAGGCTTGAAATCTATTGACCTCCAAACCATTGTCCTCTACAATAGCGATCATTTTCTCTTCAATTTCCATCTGCATGGGGATTAAATCCGCATTTATTTTCACAAATTTATCATATTCATCATCTGAGAAATCGGTGTTGACAGATTGTTGGGGAGAAGCGGGCAGTTGCTGAGCCATTCCCCCTACGAAAACACCAAACGATAATAGAAGAGAAAATAGGGAGATTTTTGAAAATTTTGAATAATTCATAACTTGTGCTACTTTTAATTCTGAATTGATTTCAAGAGTGAAGTTGCAATAAATATTCCAAAAACATAAAATTACCATGTTAATTTAAGTTAAATAGGATTAAAAATGAAACCTATAATTTACGGTATTAAAAATTGCAATACCATGAAAAAGACTTTTCAGCTTTTTGAAAAGGAAAATATTGGTTATGAATTTATTGATTATAAAAAGCAAGCTCCCGATGAATCGCTATTAAGAAAAATGATCAATCAACTGGGATTGGAGGTAGTAATTAACAAAAAAGGCATGAGCTATAGAAAGCTGGAGGAGGAAGACAAAAAAGCCATCGGCCACATTGACACCGCCATCCCAGTCCTTATTGAAAAACCCAGCATGATCAAACGGCCCATAATAGAATTTGGAGATGGCGGAATTATCGCAGGGCTAGAGGAAGAAAAACTATTAAAAAGAATCAAAGAAGGCGCCTAAAACTGAAGGCTTTTTCCAATGGTCAGAAAAGGGTAGTAACCTTGTTCCTGTCCTGTGTCATGTTGGCAGACCTCCAATGGAAAGCCATTTTCCACATTTTTAATTTTTTAGATTAGATGGATTGTTCTCCACATGGCTTTCGATGTAGCCGCCAGGGCCTCATCATTGTCCATGGCATTCAGTCTGGCATTGAAAGGCTCCGCCCTTACCGGGCCATCATATCCTATGTTGACGAGGGCTTGCATGAAGCCCCTTAAGTCAATCAGTCCGCTGTCTCCTGGGAGTTGTCTTTCCCCGTCAATCTGATCCGCCCGATTTCTTCCCGAGGTAGCATCATTAAGGTCACAAGTGATGATCTGTTCATTGCTCAGGCTTTCAAGGTCTGCGATGGTTTCATTGGAGGTGTACCAGTGAAAACTGTCCAGTTGAATCCCTACATTGGGTAGGTCAATTTCGGCAATCAGTTCCAACATTTCTTTCATAGTACCAACAAAGGGGTAGCGGGCTCTGATTTTGAGATTTTTGGTACCTACATATTCAAATCCCAACTTTAGCCCCTCTTCCCCCAATATTTCGGCGGCCTTACCCAATCGTTCACTATGCTGCCTGAGATTTTCCAGGTAGGAAAGTTCATCATGGCTTGGCATGATCCAGGTATTTACACGGCTTACCCCGGATTTTCTTAGAATTTTGGCCACCTTGGGCAAATCCTTTAGGCCTTCTTCGAAGATGGTTTTGTCCTTTCTGAAATCAACTGTCAAACCGGATGAATCCCAAGTCAGCTGATTCGCTTCCTTTCTGGCCAGAAAATCATTCAGTTTACCGGGAGACATTTCCAACAGTTGATTGGGTACGGGTAAAATGGCCTCAAAATCATATTCTCTGGCTTTTTCGATCATTTCTTCCTGGTTGATCTGAACACCTATGGCAAAAGGGTTCAAGCTTAACCTGAATTTTCGTTCTTTACCCCGCTCCAAAGCGTCTGCCGTGGAAGAGCCGGTCATTAAGGCCAGGGAAAGTAAGCTGCTGTTTTGGATAAAATTTCTTCTGTTCATAATATTTATAAAGACATAAAGGAATCCTAATTGATCTTACCAAATGTAGGATGGATCATCCTGTCAGGATTTGATGAATGATTTCCCCTTCCACATCTGTAAGCCGGAAAGGCCTTCCCTGGAAGTCGAAAGTAAATTTTTCATGGTTATAACCCAGCAAATGAAGGATGGTGGCGTGTACATCATGTACAGACACCCGGTCTTCCACTCCTGAAAAGCCAATATCATCCGTAATGCCATGAGAGGCTCCTTTCTTAATGCCCCCTCCTGCCATCCACATCGTAAAGGCATCCACATGATGATCTCTTCCCATAAAACTCTGTTTTTTCCCCTCACGGTTTTCCTGCATGGGGGTTCTGCCAAACTCCCCACCCCAAACCACCAGGGTGTTGTCCAATAAGCCCCTTTGTTTCAGATCCGTCAACAAAGCGGTAATGGGTTTATCAATTTCCCTGCATTTGTCTTTCATTCCCAAATCGATAGCGGTACTTTTATCCGTCCCATGGGCATCCCACCCCCAATCATAAAGTTGAACAAAACGGACCCCTTTTTCAACCATTTTTCTGGCCAGCAAACAATTGTTGGCAAAAGACTCTTCTCCCGGTTGGGTGCCGTACAATTGGTGGATATATTCAGGCTCATCGTTGATGTTCATGACTTCAGGAACTTCTATCTGCATCCTATAAGCCATCTCATATTGATTTATTCTGGCGAGGATTTCAGGATCTGCATAGGTTTGAAATTCCTTTTCATTGATTTGGTTGATGATATCCAGGGTCTTCCTTTTCAGGTTTCTGGACATCCCTTTAGGGTCTTCAAGGTAAAGAACCGGATCGCCTTTTGAACGACATTGAACGCCTTGGTATACGGAGGGTAAAAACCCGCTTCCCCAGACACTTTTGCCGGCATCCGGGGTTTTCCCCCCTGAGGTAAGTACCACAAAACCGGGAAGGTTTTGGTTTTCGGAACCCAATCCATAGGTAACCCAAGAACCGATGCTTGGCCTGCCCAATCTGGGACTTCCTGTTTGCATGAACAATTGAGCAGGTCCATGATTGAATTGATCGGTATGCACTGCTTTAAGAAAAGCAACCTCATCCACCACTTGCTTGAAATGTGGCATATAATCCGAAACCCAGTTTCCGGAATCCCCGGATTGCTCAAAATTGGCCTGTGGACCTAACAAATTGGGCCTTCCCCGAATGAAAGCAAAATTCCGACCTTTTAATACAGATTCCGGACATTCCTGGTTATGGAGCTTTAACAACTCGGGTTTATAATCAAACATTTCCAACTGAGAAGGGGCCCCGGCCATGTGCAGGTAAATAACAGACTGAATCTTTGGTTGATAATGGGGAGACATCGGTGCCAGGGGATTGAGGTCTCTTTCTGTCAGTTGTAGCTGGCGGGGTTTGGGTTTTTCGCAAGAAAGAAACATGGATCCCAAAGCCAGTCCGCCCATACCTGAAATGCATTCCTTCATAAAATGCCTCCGGGTAGTCGTAGCCAATTCCTTTTGAAGTCGTTCTGCCAATAGGTTTTTCATATCAGGATTTCGTTAGCAATTCATCTAAGTTAAGCAAAGCATTGGCGACCACCACCAAGGCAGCAAACTCCGGGGTTTTATCCCGATCCTCCGCCCGCTCCAACCATTCTTCCATTTGGTCCGGGTTGGCTTCAAAATCGTCTTTTGAAAAACGGTAAAGTTCCTCCAACAGTTTTTGGTTTTGACGGTCGATGGGTTTCACCAAGGCCTTTTCATAGCCCATGGCAATACTTTTTTCATGGTCTTCTTTCCCGGATTCAAGCATTTGTTTGGCCAGAAAAAAAGCGGCCTCCTGGTAAACAGGATCATTTAGGGTAATTAAGGCCTGTAAAGGCGTATTGGTGACCGTTCGGCTGATGCTGCAGACTTCCCTGCTTCCCGCATCAAAGGTGATGAAAGAAGGATAGGGGCTTGTCCGTTTTAAAAAGGTGTAAACGGCCCTTCGGTATCTGTCCTCCCCCTCACTGGTTTCCCAGGATTCACCATTGTAAACGGTCTGCCAAACATTGTCCGGCTGTGGGGGCTTTACGCCTTTTCCATACATCTTTCTACTCAAGAGCCCTGAAATGGCCAGTGCCTGATCACGTATCTGCTCTGCGCTGAGGCGGAAACGGGGACCTCTGGCATACCATTTATTGCCCGGATCTTTTTCATGTAATGCTGGTGAGGAAATGGAGCTTTGTCTGTAAGTTGCCGAAAGCACCATGTCTTTGAGCAAGGGCTTTATTTGCCAGTCATGTTCATGCATCAACCTCAAAGAAAGCCAATCCAGCAGTTCCCTATGACTCGGGGGGTCGGATTGTGTCCCCATATCTTCCAGGGTACTCACCAAACCGCGGCCGAATAATTGGGCCCATAGCCGGTTGACAATGGTTCTGGCAGTAAGTGGATTCTCCTTACTGGTCAGCCAATACGACAGTCCCAGTCGGTTTTTTGGCCAATTTTCCTTCCAATCATTCAGGACCTCAGGAACATCGGGCGTAACTTCCGCTCCTTTCATCATCCAATTCCCCCTTTCGAATACATGGGTATTTCGGTCCATAAAATGAGGGTTCTCGGCCATAATGGGGACCGTTGGCGTGGGCGTATTCAGCAGTTCTACAAAAGACTGCTCCATTTCCTGGTATCCTGCCTGTTCCTTTCCCGGAAGCGCAGGTGCAAAGGCAAACCAGTTGATGGCCGAGGTGGTCTGCTGCTTATTGAGGGTTTTATTTTCCATGTGAAGAAATAGGTCCACCTTTCCTTCTACTTTTTTAAATGGAAACCGCTTGATGACCCTTCCATCTGTTTTATCCAAATTTAGCCGGGATAAAACTTCCCCCTCAGGCCCCCCGTTTCTAATCGTAAGCACACTGCCTTCATTACCTGTCCAGTAATTTAGGTACAAATAGGATGCGCCCCCAGTATAGACTTCCCTAAGGTAACATGATCCATCATCCCATAATCCCAACCATTTGGTATCTATCAGCTCACCTTTATCAAAATCTTCGCAATCGTGCGCATGGTATTTGGGTTCCTGGTAGAGAAGGAACTGTTCCACCTTTTCCTTTGATTCCGCTTGGCCATTCCGCTTAGCCCAGCTTTTTATTTCTTCCACTTTAAGGCTGTCATCCCCTTTATAAAATTTTAGTTTTGGTTCTTCTCCATGGGTATCCTCGTCGCGGGTGTTGTTAAAAAATGCCAATGCCTTATAATATTCTTCAAATTTGATAGGATCGTAAGGATGGCTATGGCATTGCACACATGCCATGGTGGTACTTTGCCAAACCTCAAAAGTGGTATTGACCCTGTCCATGACAGCGGCTACCCGGAATTCTTCATCCTGGGTGCCCCCTTCATCATTGTTCATGGTGTTTCGGTGGAAGGCAGTGGCCGTGAGCTGATCTAAATTGGGGTCGGGCAATAAGTCACCGGCCATCTGTTCAATAGTAAACTGATCAAAAGGCATATTGTCATTAAAAGCTTTGATCACCCAATCCCTATATGCCCATATCTCTCTGCTGACATCTCTTTCATAACCTTTTGTGTCGGCGTACCGGGCCAAATCCAGCCACCAGGAGGCCCATCTTTCTCCATATCCGGGATCTTGCAGTAATTTATCCACCAGGGATTCATAGGTGATTTCCTGATTTTTCCATCTTTCTGCCAGGGTATCACCAGGCGGAAGGCCGGTGAGGTCAAGGCTTACTCTTCTGAGGAGGACCAGGGGATCGGCTTCCGGGGAGGGTTGGAGATCATGGCTTTCCAGGGCGTCCGCAACAAAATGATCAATTTCATTTTTCGCAAAAGGGGCTGTGTTTTCTTTGGAGAATCCTGCCTTAAGGGTAGTATGGGGGATTTCGACTTTTTCGGGCAACTCATAGGCCCAATGGTTGCCCCATTGAGCGCCCTGATTGACCCAATCGGTGAGGGTTTTGATCTCTTCATCACTTAAAGGGGGCTTATTGTAAGGCATTCTGAGTTCAGGATCCTTTTCTTTTAGCCTGGAGATGAATTCACTTTCTGAGGCATCTCCCGGGATGATGGCAGGATGTCCCGATTCGGTAGCCCCCAGGGCTTCATTCTCAAACAACAGGCTGAAACCAGCATTTTTTTTAACTCCCCCATGGCATGAAATGCAATGTTGATTCAAAATTGGCTTGACATCCGCACTGAAATCCACTTTAGGTTGGTGCCAGAAAACATACAGGATACTTACTGCCCCAACGAATGTTAATATAGAAATAAACCAATTTCTTTTCATGTTTATTTGGGAATCAATTCAAAAGGAAAATTAATCACAATCCGATTAAAGTCCAACTTAAATAAATACGAATGGTTGCCAGGCCTTCACAATATTGGGAAGGAAGGGAAACGCTACCGGATTGGAAAAATGGATCCTTCCAGGAAGTGTTAAATAAGCCCTAATTGTCCAAACCCTTAAAAAACACCTCTTCCAATACCAATCCCATGGCAGGTGCTTTTGGGGCCAATGGTTTTTTTTCCAGGCTGTTGAGAGCTGCTTGCAGTTCCTGAATGTCGAGCGTTCCTTTTCCAACCAAAAACAATGCCGCCGCCATTCTTCTTACCTGATGCATTAAAAACCCTTTGGCCTTTACCCGCAAAACCCAAACGTTTTTCCTGGGCCAAAAGTTCTGATCAGCTTGGGGGAATACGATTTCTGCCTGATTGATTGTTCGGACAAAATCTTCGGTCTTTTTACCATGGGTGGAGAACCTGCGGAAATCATGTTGGCCGACCATCAGGGATGCAGCTGCTCTCATGCGGTCCAAATCAAGACTTTCCCCGACGTATGCCAGACCACCAGCCAAAAAGGGGTGGGGTTTTTCGCCAAAGGTAAAATAGTACCCGTATTGCTTCTGGCTCACATCCTGGATAATGTTAAAATCAAGGGGCACTTGTCGGCAGTTTAAAACGCGGATATCGGAGGGCAGGTATTCATTGATGGGGGCAATGATTTGTGTCACATCCAGCTTTTTCTTCAGGAACAATTCGAAGGCACCATGTAGGGAGGAAACGCCACTGTCTGTCCGGCTGGCACCCAGGATATTAAAATCATCATGTCCAAGTACATGCCTGAAAGTCTTCTCCAAGGTTCCCTGTATGGTTTTCACCCCTGGCTGTACCTGCCAGCCATGGTAGCGTAGGCCAAGGTATTGTATCCGGAATAGGTAGGTAAAGGGACGGTGTTGCATGGGGCAAAGCTAAAAAAATTGAAGGAGATTGAAGGGATTGATTGAAGATTGAAGAGAGATTGAAGGGATTGAGAAAGATTGAAAAGAGATTGAGAAAGATTAATTAGATTGAAGTGGGGATTGAAAGGGATTCAAAAGAGATTGAGGAAGATTGAAGGTGTGGAATGAGATTGATTTGAATTCCGGTTTG
>JBBDSB010000263.1:0-7793 GCA_040905205.1 Cyclobacteriaceae bacterium | reverse complement strand
CTCCCGATACCTGACCTTTCATTATTTTGATGGTAATCTGGTTGAGTAACTGCAATTCGTTTTGAGTATATTTTTCAGATAAATTGACATCTTCTTCCGGTTCAATCTGTACTCTCCAGTCAAGGGGTCGGTCATCAAGCAGTATATTTCTATAATCTTTGTTATCAGCTTGTTTAACCTGGGCATACAATAAAGCCCATAATTCAGTTCTTGGAGGATCTGCAGTGACATTTTTTCCTTTATGTACAGCTACTGCATACGGTGCCGTTACCCAAAGCTTATGGCTGTCTCTGTTGGGCATACATGTAAGTGCCGGAGCAGGATGTTGGATGCCATAAGACTTCAGTCTTCTTCCAAACCTACCCTGAGCAGTACTCCATACCAAAGCAGGCGTTTCATCATCATTTTGAGCCGGCCGTTGGTAATGGCCAACCCTGAATTCATAGGCAAAAAAACCAAACATTTCATCACTGTGGGCATGTAAACCCGGGGGTAAGGGCAACAAGTAGTGCAAATCACTGGTGGTACTTTTGATCATGGGCTGCATGGCCTTTAGACCGGCCAAATCATTGGAAGATGCAGGGGTAATGATCCTAATTTGTTCAGGGTCAATGGGTAAAGGTGGTTCTTCGGGCCCCACAAATAAAGAGGGGTGGTTGTTGCTGATCAACTGATCAGGGGAATTGGCCAGGACCCTGGCAAAATAAGTGTCTTGGGGATCTTCAATCGGCTCACTGAATTCAATCCACAGAAATCTTTTTCGGGATTCCGAATTGGCGTATTTTTCATCCCGGACATAGGGAGAAAGTGCAAGACCTGCGGATGCAATTTTAGGTACCTGCACAGGTGGGCTGGTTATAGGTAGCGTTAAATTAAGGTTTTCCGGTTCATCCCTATTTTCCCCATGGTCTTCCTTAAACAGGGCCTCCAGTCTGTAGCTTACATCGATTGTATCCGGAAACAGCGGATTGTTGTCCTGGGGATTTTTTTTGGGCTCAACCGCATCAAAAAACACAATTTGGGTGGAATTCCGTTGGGGATTATCCAATGATTCAAAGGAAGCTGTCCTTATTATTTTTATTTTTCCAATGGAAACATCTACTTCTCCGAGTTCCTCATCATGGGAAAACCCCTTCGTTCTAATGACGTCAAAAGCTACTGTTTCAAGGCCGTCCCACATCCAGTCCCGGTCCATTTCATAATTGATACAACAAATCCAATGGTAGTATAAATCACTTTTGGAGGCAAAAGTAATGGAAGATCCATCCGGTGCCAAAGTATGCCTGATGCGGCTTGAACAACCAAAAACCACCCTTTTACCCTTCGGTGCATTCACCGTTAGTCCATTGCACTCCAGGTTCAATTGATCCGCCATTTGTTTTACATTGCTGACTGGGGTATTGATTTCATTGCCAAACAATAATGTACTGAATCTCCCATCAAAAACAGTTGATGCATCCGGCCGCATGTATATTCCCTGCAAATTAGGGACTCCAGGACTTTGTACCAATAACCCTGTTTCATCCTGAGAGGGCTGGTATAATAGGATACTGAAAGATTCCCCAAAACGGACATCCAGTTTTTTATTGCCTTCATTAATCACCCCATAATAGGCGTTGGTTTCATTATCGGTTTCTTTGTCTTCACAAACTGCCCTTATGGTAAGGCGAACCGTCCTGGCTGTAGGCAACACGAGCTGGGGTAAATGATCAATTTCATCGGCAAGCCCTAAATCCTGAACCAGGTTGAGTCCAGGTCCTGTATTCAACACCTTATCGGGTCCTTCAATGTCTTTGTATTCAATAGGCAGGCTAAGGGTGGCTTCATAATTATCCTCATTGTCATTGATAGGTGGGAAAAAACGGTTGGTTGTGTATAAGTGTACAAAATCATCTTTTCCGTTGATACTTTGCAGCTTATCGAGCTTTAAAGATTCAATTTCCACCACAATCTCTACATGGTTGACGTCAGGATCTGCAATGCCCAACCCTACCCTGTGCTCGGCATTATGACTGTGGTCAGCATTATCGCTATCCAGACCCAAGTTGGATTGATTCAATAAGCGTTGGATGGGATCACTGTATTTATTGGTAAAAACCACAGCAGGATAGCCTAATTTGGGCCTCCTAATATTAAGTGCTGTCAAATCCGAGGGTCCGTCTGTTCCGATTACGGGATGCAAATCTCCTGGCTGGGCAGTTGGAATGGCTTCTAATTCCTGAATCCTGGGTTGGATGGGTGCAATAAACCTTTTAAAAGTGCATTGGCCTATATCGGAAGGGGTTTCATTAATGGGATGTTGGTCAATTGCCGGAGCACCCCCGCTGATGTCCTGTAGGCGGATCCTGAATTGATAATTTC
This sequence comes from Cyclobacteriaceae bacterium, assembly GCA_040905205.1. GTDB lineage: Bacteria > Bacteroidota > Bacteroidia > Cytophagales > Cyclobacteriaceae > Cyclobacterium. The sequence continues at coordinate 5,432 of JBBDSB010000263.1, read as the reverse complement.
TGCCATAACTTAATTGGGCAGATATGGGTCCAGATTGATATATTTGATTGAGGTAGTTATTGGCAGGTCCTGTTACGCCCGTACCGGTACTTACCGCATTACCCTCTTTATCGGTGGCCGGCTGTCCATCCGGATCTGCATCCAGCCCCGGATTGGTGGTGTGGTAAATGGTAGCAGCATCCGGATCCGGTAAAACCATGCTGTGACCATTCCAATTGGCAAAATACATGGGAAGCCAGTAGGGTTGTCTTTGACCGCTTACCTGCTCCGTACCGTCCAATTGCATAGGGTAAACCTGGTAAGGGAATTCTCCGTCAAAATCCCCCAATTCAATCCGGTCATCAGGAACACCAGGATCTCTTGGCAGGGTGAGCGGGGCGATATTACTTACCCGGTTCAGGGATTCCCAGGAATTTTCAGGTTCCCCTTCATCTGCCGTTTCCCTGACATCAATGGCGTATCCAAATACACCAATCGGGGCATCCAATCTTTTTATGGGTCCTGTCACGGAAGTATCAATCACCAATTGGCGGATGTACCAAATCAACAATTGCTCATCATCCCATCCTAATTGGATACCAGCATCTTTTACGGGATAGGATCCGTCTGCCTCTTCTACCAGTGGATCCCGGTGGGGGGATTGGTGACAATGCACAATTTTGGCAAAGCCATCGTCATATTCTGCGGTTTCAGAAAACAATTGGTCATAATTCCCATCATGAACCGTCAAAACAGGATAAAGCAAGGGGGCAAACACATGTCTTGGCTCCCCAGGTGTAAGGGCCGGGATCCTGGCGGCATACCTTTTTATAAATGTTTCATCTGCTCCCTGCTGAGGACTGAAACTGCTGCCTTCCATCAGGTCAATGTACAGAAAACCCCCATCCGGAAAGGTACTTTCCGTAATGGGAAGGGAAGTGGAATAGATAAAACCAGCTGCCCTGGCCAATAATGGCTGTCTTAAAATATGGGCAAACACCTTTCCCCAACTGATAATATCACTGCTATTTTGGAAGTTAGGGTGAAATTTAGCTGCCTTAATCGCACAATGGTAACTGTCATCTGTAAATCCGTTCTTGGTTTTCAGTGCCCTATTACCGATTGCTTTTAAATAGGTTTTGGGCATATATTTATTTACACTGGCCTGAACAGGTCTGGGAGCTTCAGCTTGTCTATCGGCCGGGATATTCTCCAAATTAAAATTGGAGTTATCCATATTTGGGTTAAAAATCTGAAGATGATTGGCCATGGCCTCAAAAATAGCTCTTGGATTTTCCGGTGCCGAGGTATCCAGAAGTACCGCTTCAGAAATCGGCAGTGGCTGCGGCAATGGATTGGCTCCAAAGCCCGGAATTATCTGAGCACCAAAAGAAAACTGGGCATCTGCAAATGCCACGGTAGCATCGGGAATTGCCGGCTCCTCCCCTATGATAATGGGATTTAGAGGATTATGGTCCCTGGGAAGGACCACAATATTGACCTGTAACTCATTCCCGTCAAAAAACTGAGGGAATGTCATGATCGAAAATCTCTGATTGGGATTCATATTCTTAGGTTGATTTTAGGCTATACGGCGTTGTTCCTGCCATGATTCGGTGAAACTGATATTGATGATAAAAGCAATGCTGATATCCAGACCAAAAGTAACCTGGCATTGAAGATCGGTACGGGATTCCCCGCCCCCAAGGAGTTTTTTGGAGTAAGTCCCTTTGGCTTCTATGGTAATGGTAATGGCCACTATTCCCCCTAAAATTTCAGCATGTCCCTGAAACAACAGGAAGGCAGATACTTCCACATCCCCCTCGGCTATGAAAATCTCTGCCCCCACCACAAACAACACACTGACATTTCCGGCAACGGGAAGCCCAACTACAATTTGGGCTCCAAAACCAAATTTCATTCTTAGCGAGGGCCCAATTTTTGTATCCGCAGCTATATCTACTTCTGCCTGCCCGATAGCATACAGTGTTGCGCCGGAAACGGATACGCACATGACGGATAACCTGGCATAAAATCCCAAGACCCCACCCGCACTCGGTAATAATTCATCGGCATCTGTGGTCACTTTTAAGGCCGCATTGAAATAAGCACCGATTTTTAGGCCTGCTTCCAGCTTAAATGGGGTGTTGGGATCGTTATACACCGCATCGGGTACAGGGAAGCGGAGAACGGGAATTTCTTTGGATGCTTCAAATTTGTATTCCCAACTGCCGGCCTTGTTGCTCATGGCAAGCTTAAGCCCGTTTTGTACCGCTTCGCCATAGTTGCCTTCCTGAATGCTTTCCAATATTTCCAGGAGATCCACCAGAGGATCCAATTGAGGAGCAAATTTGATATCCGGTTGGGGATAAGTGGCCTCTTTGCTGTTATCGGAATCCCAATTGCCCCTGATGGTCATCAATCTTTCAATGCCGGCCAGATCAATCACCAATCCAATATTATTCATTTTGCTTTGCCAACTCTCCGATACAGAATTGATGTCAAAGCCAAGGGATCCCGGTTCTTCCACATTTCCCAGGTTGTCTTTTTTATCGTATTCGATGTATATCCTGAAATTTCCATCTCCAACATCAATCAATTCAAATTCGGTAGGAAGGTCGAAAACTTCCTCAGGATTATGCAACAATTGAAGACCTTGCTGTTGGACATTATTAAGGGTCTCCTGGATATCCATCAATTCAAACACCTCCTTACCAAGATCCTGTAGATCACTGGACTCAAAAGGAAAAACCCCGTTCTTTTTCATCAGTATGGCTTCACCCAGGGTATTTCCGTTTAAATTATCTGCTTCGCCAATATTGGGGAAAATGGCATTGGAGTTAACAATGCGGAAAGCATCCACAAACAAAGGGGGTGTTTTGCTCAGTAATTTTTTAGTGCCCTTTTTGAAGGATGGGGATAAAATCAGTGCTTTTTGGGTATCGGTACTTTGGAGAAAGCCATAATTCACCGTATTGGCAGCAGGTTGCCTGAGCAGGTCTACGGGCTCGGCAATTCGGGTCAGTACCTCCTCGACCGGTGTATCGATTTTTACTGAATCCCCATCAATTTCCACCATTCCCTTTCGGATCACGGGAACACTGAAATTTCCAGGTACCGGGCTGACATCGCCATTAGCCCTCTCGTGTTTAACCAAGCTCCAACTGCCATCTTTTGGTAAAAGAACATTGCCCCTTCCAGCTACACAAAACACAGGATCTGTACCGTTTTCATCAAAGGAATTGTTGAAATCAAACAGGATGAGCCTCATTTTCTGGTTACTATCCACCAGGTTTACCTCACAATCAATTTCCCCCCCAATGGTTCCCTGGCGCAACACCAACTGTTGTAAAGCAGTGTTGTTCAAAGGAAAACCCTTTGGTCCCAATTGAACAAATCCCAGCACCCGTTTTGAGGGAACTACTTTTTTTTCCCCATCAGAAGTCATTTTCGTTTTCATGCCTGAAACCACTCCATCAATCTCAATATCCGCATCAAAATATACGGGCTGAAGTTCAATATCATAATCTTGGGGGACATTGATTTCCATTCCTTCCTGGTCAACTGATACATCAAACGTCACGGTTTCGGTGAAAGGTGACACTTCAGTTGTTTCAATGATATTACTGATGTTGTATAGGGCCTTGACCAGGCCGGGATGAATTTTGAATTCTGCAAACCGGGGTACCCCAATGAGTTGGGGTTCGGGATTTTCAGGAGGGCCGCCCGGAAAATTGGGATTGTTTTCATATACAAAATACCTGAAATCAAATTTTCCGGCACTTTCAGCTCTCCATCCGCTATCCACCCGGTAAACATACCCAGAGCCCACCCGGTAGAGGGAGATGGTCCGTACTACATTGATACCCCAGGGATAAAGGATACTTTTCACCTGGATAATTTCAAGGGAACAGCGTCCAACAAAAACCTCAAACTTGGCCTGGCTGGTTTCTGCAATCACTGCATTGGCATTGAGCCAATTGCTGAACATACTTGCCCCGTAACCACTCAGGTCCATCCTCGTGACAGGAACGCCCCTTTGTTTAAACATTTCAAAGGGATAGTTGGAATCAAAAAAGAATTCCTTGTTAAAGATTGAAGTGACACTACCTCCCAAAGTGCTGTTGCCGGTAGGATTTCCTACAAAATCCAAAATATTATTGATCTGTACGGTGGACCCCATGAACATTTTACTGTCCCCATCCCGTAGGGGAATTCCCGCATCCATCCTTAATTGGAGGCCTGCATGCATGTCCTGGTCAAAATCAACGGACAATTTTGTGAGGTCTCCGCCATCTCTGGAAACATTATCGAAAACATAATGCGCCGAAAGTAGGGCTGCCGCCTTCATGCCAAAGGGAAGGGTAAAAAAGGAATAGGCCTTGAAATCACTTTGGGAATTCCGTTTATCCACCAAAAAGCCGGTTACCGGAAGCGGTGCCAACACCACTTTTTCCAGACTGTTATTCAGGATATGGGTGGGGCCTCCATCATCCGGATAATAATTAAATCCTCCGGCCGGATCTCCGCCAACCGGAACCTCGGGGGGAGGTGGAGGAGGAGATAGGTTGAAGACAGGTTCCCACGATATTTGAGGTACCGTAAATGCTTTAACATTGGCCCCGAAATTCACCACATCCATGCCGTTAACCTGAACGGGGAAAAAGCTGGAAATAACTTCCCCTGTGGTGGGATCAGTGTGCGTTGTTACATCAATGTCCCTTCGGTGCAACAAGTCGAAACTGATACCGAAAAAATCGGCATTGGTACTTACATCCAGGAGGGCAAACATGTCCCGCTTGAACCTGAATGATTCCTTTTTCCAATGGGCGTCAAAATCCGGTAAAGGTTTGGTTTCTGAGGCGGCAGAGGAGGCCATCATGCGGGTATTTTCTCCTGCAGTTGCTGCCAAATTGTTTTTTGAACGGACCACCTTTTGATTTGAAGAACCACTTAAGGTGCGCGAAAAATTTAAGGCAGATAGTCTTCCAATTTCATTTCCAATAACCGATGCCCTGCTTTTGTTGATGTCGGGACTGATCGGTGTAATAAGAGAACCACTCACAGGTTGGATAGAAGATCCTTCAGCGGGTTGATCCACCTGGGATTCACCGAATGATATATTACCAAACTGGTTGTTTAAAGGAGCAAAATGAAAAGATACTTCCACCAGGTCCTGGTCCCCCTGTTCTTCCGAAAGCCCACTCCATGCTATCCTGCAAACCAGCCAGCCATTGATTTCTTGGGAATTTTGGGGAATGCTACCATCAGGCGCCGGAGTAGTATCTTCTCTTCTAGGTAGACCAAAGATTCCCAGATTGGCTGCATAGGGGTCAGGCAAGGTCGGGATATAAGCCAGACGGCCAAAAGTGAGAAATAAAAACCCTGTATCCACCTTGTTGAAATCATCGTTCAGGGTTCCAAAAAGCAAACATCCATTGGGTTGGGTAACC
>JBBDSB010000262.1:0-1309 GCA_040905205.1 Cyclobacteriaceae bacterium | reverse complement strand
CGATATCCAATCGCCAAAAATGTTTCCCGACCGGGTGGCTTATGGAGGCTGGCCTTTGGATGACCATCCCCCGGGAGGAATGAATACCACCGGTGTGGTACCCTACATCTCCATCCCTCTAAAAGGGCCTTACTCCATCCCTTTCAAGTCCTTATATGCCAAATCCCTGGACAACCTTTTCCTGGCAGGCAGAAATGTGAGTGTGTCACATGTTGCCCTTTCCTCTACCCGTGTGATGGCCACTTGTGCGACCATGGGTCAGGCCATTGGTACAGCAATGGCCTATTGTCTTCAAAACAACATGGGCATCCGGCAATTGGCGGAGGGGCAGGCCATGCAAAAACTACAGCAGCTGTTGTTAAGGCAGGATCAATCCATTTTGGGTGTGGTGAACCTGGATGAAAAAGACCTCGCCAGAAAAGCCAGCATCTCTGCCTCAACGGAAACACCCTATGGGATGGCCGTGAATATCATTGACGGCGTCAACCGGGATATTGCTGACGGAAAAAGCCACCAGTGGAGGGCGGATTTTAAAAATGGGGATCCCTGGATCACCTTAAAGTGGAACCGCCCGGTCCGGATGAATAAAATTCAGTTAACCTTTGACACAGGGCTTCACCGTTTTTTGAGGATTTCACCGCAGGATACGGTCTATTTTGGTCAGGAAAGGGGGCCTCAGCCTGAAACAGTAGCTAATTATACTCTGGAGGCAGGCAGAAATGGTGAATATTATTCTTTACAGAAAATGGAAAACAATTTCCTAAGGTTGGTAACCCACGAATTTGAACCGATTACCACGGACACTGTCAGGATTAAAATCCATCAAACAAATGTTGATGAACTGGCCAGGATATTTGAAATCAGATGTTATATGGAATAAAAATCCAGATAAATTTAATAATATACAAATCAGAATAATCCAAGTCAATGAATAAAATAATCTTATTACTTTGGTGCTTTTCCATTTCTATTGGGCTTTTTGCCCAGAATCACTCATTTTTAATTGAGGCAGAGAGTTTCGATTCGCCAGGAGGCTGGGTGGTGGATCCGCAGTTTGTGGAACAGATGGGTTCTCCTTATCTGATGGCACATGGGATGGGTGAACCCGTTAATAATGCCTTCACGAAAGTTAAAATTGCCCAAAAAGGAAAATACCATATTTGGGCCCGAACCAAAAACTGGGCGCCCGGTGACTGGGAAGCACCAGGGAGATTTAAAATAAAAATCAATGGATCTGCCATGGAAAACACCCTGGGTCTTCAATCCGGTTGGTCATGGGAATATGCGGGGGAGGTAGATATTGAGTCCA
>JBBDSB010000261.1:0-1309 GCA_040905205.1 Cyclobacteriaceae bacterium | reverse complement strand
CCCAATATCCTACTCATCTTTACGGATGATCAAGGATACCATGATGTGTCTTACTATGGAACAAAGGACATTCGAACCCCCCACATTGATGCTATAGGAAAAGAAGGCGTGCGTATGGATTATTTTTACGCCAATTCCCCAGTTTGTGCGCCTACCAGGGCCTCTTTGATGTCTGGGCGTTATCCTGATCATGTGGGAGTTCCCGGTCTGGTAAGATCAAATCCGGATAATAACTGGGGCTACCTGGATCCTAATACCGAACTGATGCCGGCCATGCTTAATAAGGCTGGATATCACACCGCTCATATTGGAAAATGGAATCTAGGCCTGGAAAGCCCAAATTTTCCAAATGAGCATGGATTTGATCATTTTCATGGCTGGTTGGAAGACATGATGGACGATTACTGGACCCATAGAAGACATGGAAGAAACTATATGCGGCTGAATGAGGAAACCATTGATCCTGAAGGGCATGCAACGGATCTTTTTACCGAATGGTCAGTGGACTACATCAAATCCCGGGAAAAAAGCAAGGAACCATTTTTTCTTTATTTGGCCTATAATGCTCCTCATTTCCCTGTTCAGCCCCCCGAGGAATGGCTGATTAAGGTAAAAAACAGAGAGCCTGGAATTAATGATACCAGGGCTGCATTGGTAGCCTTTATTGAACACATGGATGATGGGATAGGCAAAGTGATACAGGCTTTAAAGGAAAGTGGGCAATATGAAAACACCCTCATTATCTTTACCAGCGATAATGGCGGCCATTTACCGGACCAGGCCAATAATGGCCCCTTGAGAAATGGAAAACAAAGCATGTATGAAGGTGGGCTAAGGGTTCCAACGGTCATTTCATGGCCAGGAAAAATAGAACCGGGTGCTGTTTCAGATCAAGTGAACTTATCCATGGACATTTACCCTACCTTAGCGGAAGTGGCAGGGGTTAAATTGGAACAGGAGGTAAATGGGAGAAGTTTTTTACCTACCTTACTTGGGCAAAAGATGCAGGAAAGCGAAAGACCGTTGTATTTTGTACGGCGGGAAGGAGGGACCAGATATGGTGGGAAGGCATACCATGCCCTTCGGCTGGGGGATTGGAAATTGCTACAAAACAGCCCTTACCAGCCCATGGAATTATATAATCTTAAAGAAGATCCGAAAGAAGAAAGAAATATAATAGAGCAAAATCAGAAAATTTATCATAAATTAAATGTTTTGTTGATGTCCCATATTCAGAAAGGTGGAAGAACGCCCTGGCAAAGACCGGACTAAGCCATCATCCATGTAAACCCAAAATATTTCCATGGAA
>JBBDSB010000260.1:1541-7807 GCA_040905205.1 Cyclobacteriaceae bacterium | reverse complement strand
GTATGGATTTATGGGTGGCCCCGGTGGTACCATCCACTTCATTGGACGGTTTTTGTTCCGTGGTATCCACCAGGTTATCGAGGGCATAAAACCGGAGAAAAGAATCCTTATTAGAGAGAATTTCATTCATTTTTTCGTGGTCTTGTTGGGTAAAAGGTTCATGGTCAAATTTGGTCAAGGGACGTCCTTCAGGAGCCTTATAATCAGAAAAATTTCCCAGTAAATCCCAGTAAAGATCAATCACCAATAAATAACACAGCCCTTCTTTGCAGACAGGGGTCCTGACATGGGCATAATAATGTTTGGGCTGGTGCCCGGCATCATATTGGAGCTGGATTTCTATGGGGATCGAATCGTTGACGGTACTTTCAATCACGGTGGTATCTCCCCCATATCCCCCTACCATTCCCATAGAATGGGAACAGTAAAATATTCCGGCAAAAAAGATAAGCGGAAACCCTAAAACATGATAACTAAACTTATAAAATATACCCAATGAAAATTCTTTTACTAGTCAATTCAACCACATAAAATTACAATATAAAAAAATATGAATTGGTTTTAAAAGGAAAATTTACACTGAAAACGATACCGAAACCGTTTACAATTATCAAAAGGAAATTAAAATCCATGAAAAATTAAAAATCCGTCAACCATAAAGTCATTCATTGGTTTTCAGCATGAAAGTTAAAGGGGGTTTCTTGTTGATCACGATATTTGGGCCGGTCCAACCGGAAAAAGAATAAATGAATTGGGATTTGGGGCCAATTATGTTAAGATTTGATATGGCTAAAGTCCAAAGCTTTACAAAACATTTTCACCAAATGTCCTAAACATCAAAACTACGACCCCGAATGGGGTCAAACAAATCAATAACAATGGGTAAAACCCAAGGACCAGATACCAGCAAAACTTCCCCCCACGACCCTATAGGGGTCGAACCATCGGAAATAAGCAGTAAGGGTGATTTCAAACTTTACAAACATTTTCGCATCCCTGTCCCTTATTCAATCAAGGTGGTTTGAAATCGAGCATGACGAAAACTTCATACGGAGGGATGATTATAAAACACCTGCCTGGCCGGCAGGCAGGTGCGAGATTCTCCCGAATCAAGTCGGGACGGGACAAGTCATGGCCGCTAAAAGACAATTATAAACATATGAAACACTCATGACGAGGGACTTGACACAAAAGGGAATGATTAATAACTTTACCGGGAATTTGAAGGACGATTTTTACTGGAGGTTGAAATATCTTAAGCTTCGAGCTTGCAGAAACCCCGTATATGAAACTGTCCTCACAGCTAAGCACAAAAGAGTATCGCCAATCCTGACTTCATTCGGGAGGGAGCATGAACATGAAATTTTAACTTTCTTAGCTGTTATTTCCTTAAAATCGGTTTCCCATTTTTTATGGGTAAGGGAATTTTTATGCCATGTTATAAAGGTAAAAATCTTTACATATTCAAAATCAATCGGTTACGAAAATTTTTGGCATCTTAAATTAAACACATGAATCTAATGAAAAAAATCATAAACCTCCAAACACATCATCCAGATCCAATTCAAAACCAGGAAGGGTTTGAGATCTTACGCGATCACCCAGGGTAAATAAGCGGGAAGGAAGGTATTTCCCAGCTTCCAGAGAATAAATCAGCAAGGTGCGTTCATCGGGATGAACCACCCAATATTCCTTCACACCGGAGGCTTCGTACACCTCGTATTTCAATTGCACTTCCTTTTTGTTGTTTCCGGGGGACAGGATCTCGACTATCAAATCGGGAGCACCCACACAGCCCAGCTCGTCCAACTTCTCCGGATCGCATACCACGCAAAGGTCCGGTTGTACCACCGTATCGATATCCTCAGGCCTTCTGGAGGAAACCGGAAGCCGTACGTCAAAGGGGGCCACATACACTTTGCAGGTATTCCCTTTTAAGAATTCATAGAATATATTAGAAAGAATCATTGAAAGCTCCTGGTGCACCCTTCTCGGTGCTGCGGCTGCCTGCCTGAAAACTTTTCCCCGGATCAACTCCACCATCTCGTCCAGTTGCCAGGAAAGGTAATCCGAATAGGAGTAGGGTCCATAGCCGGCGATCGGTTCTTTAATTTTATCTTCTTGCTTATCCATGATTTGCTATTCTAAACAGGGACTATTTTTAAAGATAGCAAAAATTGGAGAAATCCACCAGCGTCCAAAACAGGTAATTTGGGTGTGAACAGAAATGATTCTAATTTATCCCCAATCAATTTTCTATTAAACAAGCTTCTTAACCAGTATACTATCCGAAATATCCTATTGATGTCATGAGACAAACATCAAATTTTAATAAGTTCCAAATTTGCCTCCAAGGTTTCGAAATTGGGTGTCGCCCCTTTTTTACAGCACAACTATTTCATCGTATCACAATTCGCCAAATACATCATCCAACTCCAATTCAAAACCTGCCAGGGCATGGGAACTTATTCTGTCTCCCAGGGTAAATAAGCGGGAAGCAAAGTATTTCCCCTCTATTAAGGTGTAAATGAGCAAGGTGCGTTCATCAGGGTGAATGATCCAGTATTCCCCTACCCCGGAGGATTCATAGACCTCGTATTTATTTTTTAGCTCCTTTTTGTTGTTTCCCGGAGAAAGTATCTCCACGATCAAATCCGGCGCACCCACGCAGCCCAGATCGTCCAGTTTCTCTGGATCGCAGACCACACAGAGGTCAGGTTGTACCACGGTGTTTATATCCTCATGCTTTTTGGAGGAAATGGGCAGGCGAACGTCAAAGGGGGCCGTATACACCTTACAGGGTTTCCCTTTTAGAAATTCATAAAATCTGGCCACCAGGATTACTGTAAGCTCCTCATGAATTCGCCTTGGTGCCGCAGCTGCCTGACGAAAGACCCTTCCCCGGATCAGTTCCACCATTTCATCCAATTGCCAGGTAAGGTAATCGGCATAGGTATAGGAACCATAATCGGCGAAAGGTTCCTTGACCAGGTTTTTATCAGGTTGCTTTTCCATGGGTCTACAAAATATTTGAATGACGTATAAAGGTAATAAAAACCAAGTACTTCCTCTAGTCATACAAAAGGTCAGAGTGGGGACACTAGAAGGGCATAATAAGGATTATTTATGAGAATTTATTTAAGTAAACTCCTAAGATCATCGGCTTCCGTCTCAGGAGAATTCGGATGAATTAGTTTTCCATGAGGATCAAAAATCAAACACAAGAAATCCGAGTTCATCCGAGAAGTTCTGACATACCCAAAGCTTCCCGTCCTTGGCAAAATACTTGTAATTTGATGCAAACAGGTCCTTGAGTTCAACCTCTGCAACGAGACTAAATTCAGCATCGAGCACCGATAAAAACACCCTGGCCCTGGGGTACGCTGCGGTTTCATCATCTCCTTCTCCGTAGACCCACTGTTTGGACAATCGAAAATAGCGGTTATTCAATTTATCCCATACCGGGACTTCAAAACTGACTTGTTCCCCAAGCTTTCGTTGTTCCTTTCCAATTTGCTCCCGGGTGCCATTTAAAATTTCCGGCAGTTTAGGCCTTTTGGGGGTCAATTTTGGTTCGTAGTCAACTACTTTTACCAGCTCACCCGCTGGATTAAAGAGTATTATTTCATTGGAATATTCGTGGGTGACATATATATGGTTCTCATCAGCAGTCAAATATACCCATGGGGGACGAAAGTTGGTTCCAGCTTTCAGGAAATACCCGGAAAAGGAATTCTTGGTATCTATATCGATATTCTTAACCCGGTTGTCCAGGACTGAAAAAACTCCCAAAAAAGCCGTCTCTTTCATAAAATCGAGATTGGTTCCCACCACCCGCCAGTCCTTGATGTCCACTACTAACTCTGTTCTCGGCGGCACAGCACCAAATGGCTCTCCTAAGGAATCCTTTGCTGAAAGCCAATTGACCTTTTGAACCACACGCCCGCTTTTATCAATCACCGAGGAGAACGGTATGGATTTTAGAAACAGGAGGCTATCATTCACCCACTGCAAGGCAAAGATATACTGGCCTACCCCATTGGGTCCTTCAGCCTCCAGGGGAAAGGATCTCACGAAGGCTTTCCGATCGAGGTTGATTTCGTCAATGGAATGATCATGGCGATTATACAAGAATAGGGATCTTTTATCATCATCCAAGTCTGAACGCTGCATATACCCCGACAAATCCAATATTCGGTCTTTTGAATCTATAAGAACTGTATCTACTGAATACTCAATAAGCTGACTGTCTTGTTCAGTTTTATTTTCCTGGCACGAAAAGAACATAGATATAATGGCAAAAAACAACAAATAGATCCAATCCCAATTTCCAGGTAATCCTTTCAATCCGTTGCGCTGCATTACATCTTTTACAGGCTGATATAGTTTATCTAAAATCCATTTTTCCATTTTTCTTTTAGTTAAAGATGTTTATAGATTTGCCGGACTATCAAAGGGCATCCAGAGACGATCCCCATTCATGGCTATAGAATAGTTACATTTCTACTTATAGGTTATAATTTCTTGCCCGGTAATCCCTCAGGTCCCGGGCCACCCGCAAACAATAAAACCTTGCGTACAGAAGTCTTCTCATGGGTGTTGCTTGATTAGAACGCTTACCTTTCAATACTACTTTGCCTGGCTTCAAGGAAAATCAACTTGCTTTTTATTATTAATTTACTAGTTTAAAAGTAATAAAACAACCTTTCCTAAAAAAATTAGTTGGAAATTTTTGAGACTGACCTTTGGTGTTAAATGGCCTCCGAAGGCATCAATGGTATTTAAAAGCCCCAAAAGGCAAAAGACCTATCATCTGGCGGCCATCACTTATTTCAAAAATACAGCTAACAGCAAAGTCAACCTACCATCCCCTAACTTAAAAACAATACCTTAACCCGAAAACATTCAGGAATCGTTACCTACGAATAGAATCGATCCTTAAAAATTAACCACAATAAACCCCAATTCATCCGAGTAGTTCTGAGATACCCAAAGCTTCCCATCTTTGGCAAAGTATTTGACAAATTCAGTATTCAACTCAGGAATAGCCAACTCAGAGATTAGATTAAATTCGGAATCAAAAACAGACAGGTATACTCTGATTTCTTTTATTTCAGGTAGAAATGAATGTTCGTCTTTGTGACTTTCCAAGAAATCTACTGATTTAGATAAGCGCAAATAACGCTTATTCACCCTATCCCAAACTGGCGGCCCAAACTTGACTTGTTCAACCAAAGATTGGTACTCATCTTTTATCTGTTCATAGGATAAAATATTCTTTCCGCTGAGGTCTCTTGCCCGCTTTGGTGTCATTTTAGGCTCATAATGGACGGTTTGGATGAGCTCCCCCTCAGAATTAAAAAGGTGTATTTCATTTGAAAATTGATGGCTTACCAGGACAAAATCATTTTCAGCATTTAGGAAGACAAGGGGATCCAGAAACGTATAACTTTGTGGATTATCAGGAGCCAAAACGAAATTCTGATAGGATTTTTCCGCATCAATATCATATCGCTTGACCCTATTTTCCGCTAACGACAGGACATCCAAAAAAACTTCTTTTTTCTTGTTGTCATAGTTTAACCCAAACACCTTCAAATCACCTGAATCAATAGCCAACTCGTTCTGGGGTATTTCTCCGTACCTCAAGCCTTCTTCGTCAATGGCATTTCTCCAGTCCGCCCTTTTTACTAACCCACCATCTTTTTGGAATAGGGCGGATTGACCAAATGATTTGATAAAAATTGAATCACTTTTTAATACATTGATAAAATTAACATGCTTACCCGTACCATCAGGCCCTTCCGTTTCAAAAGGGAGCTTTTCTTCCAGCCGCAACTCATCCAAGTTTATTTCCTCAATGGTATGGTCGTCCAAATTAAAATTTAATAAATATTTTCCGTCACTGCTTATGTCCGCACCAACAAGTCGATATCTCAAAAAGAGGATTTCATCACCAGGATCAATCATCACCGTATCCACCGAATACACAAAATCAGGACCATCACCCTCAGCACCCTTCCTTTGGCAAGAGAGGAGAACAAATAGGACTACTAATAATGTTAAACACCTCATGCTATTTTCAGGGGGTTAAAGAAGCAGCCAAACTAAACCCTGGCTTCTTCAAGATTTGAATCATTCATTAAACTAAACCATTGATGATCACACAAAACACCTGATTTAAATTTGTAATTTTTCACTATTCCGAGAAGGTAAATCAAAATAAAACAACCTCATTCAACTATTACCTTGAATATCTAATATAA
>JBBDSB010000260.1:0-1441 GCA_040905205.1 Cyclobacteriaceae bacterium | reverse complement strand
GGTAAATCAAAATAAAACAACCTCATTCAACTATTACCTTGAATATCTAATATAACAAATCCCATCTCGTCTTCCCGGTTCTTAAATACCCACAACATCCCGTCCTTCATAAAATATTTAGAAGCGGGTTTAATATTAAGCTCAGGTATTGGTATTTCACTTAGCAGATTGAATTCCAGGTCAAAAACACTGAGAAATACATCGATATTAGTCGTTTCATGGAGTAATCTTCTCTCTCGTTTTTCTTCACCAAATCTACTTGAGGAAGAAAGTCTCAAATATCTCTTGTTTTGTAGGTCCCAAACCAATGGTCCAAAACTTACTTGTTCGTAATAAGATTCGAGTGCATTGATCCTGTCCTCAATCGAATTTATAAAGTCACCTTCGGTAGCTATTGTCACCTTGCTCGGTGTGTGTTGAGAGGAATAGGTCACTTGTTGAAGGTCATCGTTTTCCGGAGAGTACACATAAAAATCGTTAGAAAACTGATGGGAAACGATGATTTTGTCCCGTTCACTGGCCATGAATACTCCTGGATCCCATCTGTTGTAGGTAGTCAAATCTCCAAGTGTATATTTTTTATAATTCCCATCAGGATCAATCTCATAGGAGGAAATCAGGGTGTCGGTTGTTTTTAGTTTTTTTAGGGATATCCTATTAGTCAAGTTATCAATGACCAATGCAAAAGCCAAATTTTCAAAGTAAGGATTTGCCACCTGTTGCTTTACATATTCTTCGGTAGCAATTCCTCCTGCAGCCCGGGGGATTTTATTCCAATCAAATTTTTTGACCAACTTGCCCTCTAAGGTGAA
This sequence comes from Cyclobacteriaceae bacterium, assembly GCA_040905205.1. Classification (GTDB taxonomy): domain Bacteria; phylum Bacteroidota; class Bacteroidia; order Cytophagales; family Cyclobacteriaceae; genus Cyclobacterium. The sequence goes on along the minus strand of JBBDSB010000260.1, from coordinate 629 downwards.
TACTCCGCTAAGTTGCCCAGCCACGAACAATTTACCATTCCCCATGCTTTTTACCGTGAACACCCAACCTGTACCATTCGGTCCTTCCTTCTGTAGGGGGAACTTTTCAACCAACTCCAGCCGGTCCAGATCTATCTTTTCAATGCTGTGGTCAAACTCGCTGTAGTTATATAGAAATCCATCCTGCTGGCAGTAATCCGAATTGAGCAATCCATACTCCAGGTATAAAATCTCTCCTTTAGCGTCTACTACCACGGAATCAATGGTGTAAGGGATTGTTTCAACTTTTGCAGCATCTTGCGATTTTCCACATGAAAAACCTACAATTAGTAATATGCCAAGGAAAATTTTGTTGAACATAGGGTATAAAGGTGTCTTTAATAAAAGAAAAGCAACATTTAATAAACCTATTCATTTTAAGCAGATATTGGAAGTAAAATGCTCAAGTTTAACCGTTTTTAACCCTAAACCTGGACCGGAGGTTGGATGGGATTGGGAAAAAGTCTTTCGTTATAAGCAGGAAAAAACGACATGTAAATAAGCCTTCATAAATGGAATAATAAAAATTGGGAAGGGTTTATCAAATTTAACAAATCATTCGAAATTTTGGATAACCGAATACAGTTTAT
>JBBDSB010000259.1:0-1316 GCA_040905205.1 Cyclobacteriaceae bacterium | reverse complement strand
TTATACCGCTTCATCAAATTGGCATAGGCCTGCTGATCGTTCTCAATGACTGCTTTATCAATCAATTCGAAATCTTCTAACGCCTTATCTGAAAATCCTTTGTCGTTTATTTCCATTTAACTGATTTTGAAAGGTACCCCCTAGTGCCAATGATCCAAAAATAGATCAAATACATTAAATCGAAAAACATGGTCCAAAACACCTTCCCTGCTCCTTCCAGTTTTTTCCGGGCTTCCCTGATAATCATATATTGAAGAAAGCCCTTTGACAAAACTAACCCAAGGACCAAGGCAATTGGTTCCAATGACCCGCTGAGAATAATAATTACTGCTGAAGAAAACCAGAATATTAAATTACTGAACGAATAAATTCCAAGTTTTAGTTTATCCACCGACTTATAATATTTTCCCACATGAAAATGCCGTTTTTTCTGGGTAAAATAATCTTTAAAATTCGTTTTCGGTTCTGAAAGCGTAATGCTTTCGGGGTGGACTACAATGGCGGTATTTTCCGCATTGGCGTGGCGATTGACAAACAAATCATCATCTCCCCCCTGTATGTGCCACAGATCCTTGAATCCTTTTTTATTTATAAAAAAATCCTTTCTGTAACAAAGATTTCTTCCTATTCCCATAAACGGAAATCTCCATTGCCCAAACGAAAAATAATAAAGTGCTGTCAACAGGGTTTCAAATTGAATAACTTTATTCAACAGTCCCGGTAAAATTTTATAGGATCCATGCCCCAAGGCAAAAATTTTATTTTGATTTCGGAGTGGGGCGGACATCAGCTTGATCCAATTTTTAGATACGGGTACACAGTCCGCATCTGTCAATAGGACAATCTCATGTTTGGAAGCTTTAATTCCATGGGACAAGGCATATTTTTTTCCGGTCACATGGTCCGGCGTATACCTTACATTGATTACTTTGAGGTTTTTAAACTTTTTGCTGAGTTGAATCAGCAGGTCTTCGGAGGCATCCTGGGAACAATCATTTACCAATACCAATTCAAAAACCGGGTATTGCTGTGCCATGATCATGGTGATTAGATTTTCGAGATGCTTGTACTCATTTTTGGCCGCAATGACAACTGAAACCCCTATAAAATTTTCCTTGGAATCAGGCTTTTTTTTGTAAAAGAAGGCGAATCTTCCAAAAACAAAAATCAAATAAACAAACTGGGTGGATGTTGCAAACAAGAACAACCACCAAAATACATGCTCCATAATGGGGTTTTAAATAGGTCTTTAAGATATAGTCAAAAACTTCGTGGCTTTTGTGGAATAGCACCTATTTTTGTGTCATCAAATATAA
>JBBDSB010000258.1:25712-42806 GCA_040905205.1 Cyclobacteriaceae bacterium | reverse complement strand
CTAAAAAATTCAAGGCCCTGTTGGTAATCGAAACTGATCGCTTAGGGTCATTATTTACAAATATTACCTTCCAATTATCTTCAGAATTTGACATTAAATTGCCGTTGGCGTTACGGGTATCACCGTCACTTTCATCAAATCCAAGGTCCTCCGGGAAAATCTCAGCCCTTAAATCCCATTTACCGAAATGGCCGGTTTTATAGGTCGGCGTGATGGCTTTCAATAAAAGGGGTATGGTCAATTGATCCTTGTTGGAATAAGGATGATGTTTAGTTGAGAAGGTTTCATCGCCTAGCCTTGCCGGAGTTTGTCCAAAAAGAATACTCCTTCGGGATGGAGAGCAAATGGCTGCGGGTGCATAGGCATTTGTGAATCTCATCCCTTCCCTGCCTATCCGGTCAACATTAGATGTCTCAAAAAAATCACTCTTAGATTCGGGAACCCGATCGTCCATACCAATTGATGTGCTGCTCCAACCCTGGTCATCGGTAAGTATCACAATAAAATTTGGAGGATTCACCTTATCCCCTTTATTGGGAATGATGAAACTTACCGTGCCGATAATCATTAAAATTGATGGCACAGCAATCATTAGAATTTTATTCATGTTATTGCGTCTTTATCAATTGAAGTAAAGGATGGGTAAAATACAACCATTACTGATTAAGGTTGGTATTTTGCCTGAGGGGAATACCTCTCCACCCAACCGTCCTGAAATACAACTTGGCCTGAACTTCCATTACCTAATTGCGAACCGCCTCGGCCGTAACCAATTTGTTTTCATAGATCATTAGGCCTTTTTGGAATTCCGGTAATTGACCAAAGCTCTTATAATTGAGAATGCAGAAGGACCTAATAATAAGAAATACCCCTGGAATTATTGTTTTCAATTTCATTTTATCGTATTCCTAACCATCATTGACCAATTACCGGATGCCGGGATTATCTTACTTCGTTTATTTAGGTGAAAAAAGGGTTCGCTTGACGATTTAGTCGGTTTTTTAAGATGGTCTTTACCAGAACTCTAAGGTTAATAATCTGGAGTTCGATTATAAGATAGTACGAATTATGGGTGCTATTACTTTCATACGCAAATGGGCAATACCCTGATAACGCAAAGCATCTAAGAATCAACCCAAATCTCATTTTCAGCGATTCCCCCTTTAAAAGGGGGCTAGGGGGATTTCAACGGGAATATCAACTTATAACGCATTGATATTTGGTACGTTGGCGAAAAAATCCCCCATACCCCCTTATTAAGGGGGATTTACCTGATCTGCTTTTTCTGTGTCTATTTTAAGGAGGGTACTTCCTAGCAAAATAAACGTCATATAGAATCGAACTCCTATGTTAGCAAAATCAATAACTGATCCTGTCACTCCGGGCACAATATTTTCTGATAGCAATTCCAAATCCTGCGCACTTAACCGGATAATTTTTTTACCGGAAATGAATAGCGTTAAACAAAAATTAAAACAGGAGAACAATATCCTCCCGTTTTAATCCATATTCCAGCAACACTCAGTAACCCGGATTCTGCGAAATTGGGGGTTGAGAACGATCAATTTCATGCTGGGGAATAGGCCGCAGCAAATGTGTCTCCGACAATGCACCGTTAGCCTTGGTCCAAAAGTTGTACTTTGTGGTTCTTTCGATCAGTTTCTCTGTCCTTTTCAGATCAAACCAACGGTTGAATTCCCCCATCAATTCCCTCGCACTTTCATCCAGGATTAAATCAATGGAAATCGTTGTGGGAGTAGCACGATAGGACTCGGTTTCCAAAGAACTGAGGATTTCAGGGAATTTGGCCTTTTGCGGATCCACGCCTTCCCCTACAGCCCGATCCAGCACTTTGTTGTAATATACCTCAGCGCCTCCCAATGCACCTCCTGTGGCACCTTTCACGATGGCCTCTGCCGCTAAAAGGTAAGCCTCCGCAGACCTGAACAAAGCAAAGTCAAAAGTTCCATGACCATCACCGTAGGGAATATTGGGTTCCCAAAATTTCCACATGGAGAGTGTGAAGGCGGTAAGTCGGGAGATGGCTTCACCGCTGACAATTTGCTCAAGGTTCATCACGGCATATTTTTTAGTTCCCCCTTCATCTATACCCTTTTCCGCACCAGAGGCCGGTTGGTTCCATGGTGTCCAATAAGCCACCGTATCCCCTATATCATAGCTGACGGTCAGGCTGGGGTCATCGAAACTATAGGCATAATCATTGACGGGTTGGAGGGCGTAGATCACCCTCAGAAAATTATGGTCGTAACGACTATCTACCTGAGGGTCAAACATTCTATACAATGATGGTGTAGGCTGATTTTGACCCAAATTCCGGTTATAATCACTGGTCCTTCCCCTGCTGCCTACCAACTCCCCGTTCCCTGGGAAAATGGAATGGTAATAGTTTCCCGGTTCCCTGTTATTTCCCTCCATGGCATTGGTAAGCACATCATTGTTATATTGAATGGCAAATACCACCTCAGAGTTTCTCGCATCCTGAGGACCAGAATATTGGGTAAGTGGATTTTCAGATCGTATTGGGAAAAGGCTTGAGTAGGATTCCACCAGAGGGTAAGATGCAATTACCATATCCGCATACTCCAATGCCTTGTTAAAATCATCCGGGCTCCCCCCCAATGAGTTATTAAAATTCCAGCCTCGGGTCAAATATACTTTTGACAGTAGGAATTGGGCTGCTCCTTTGGTAGCCCTTCCATAATCAGTGGCTTCTACGGGAAGGTCTGCCTCTGCCTCTGTCAGGTCTTTAATTATTTGGGTATAAATATTGGCAGCAGGCTCTCTTACCACCGCCTTATTGGCCGTGACAGTTTCCTCTAGGGGCATCGGGACATCTCCCCAAATCTGTACCAGGTAAAAATAAGACAGTGCCCTCAGAAATTTGGCCTCTCCTACCCTGGCTGCTTTAGTGGCCGGGTTGGCATAGGTAATGTCATCAGCCCTGCTGATGGCTGCATTGGTCCTACCTATTTCCCGGTAAAATATATCCCAGGGCACGATAAAGGATTCAGAGGTGATATTAATATAGGTATCGAGTGAAGGACCCTGTCCTACCGCCTTTTCAGTCCAAATCCCATTTTGGAAGAGGTCGGTTCCGGGTAATGCAAGGGGATATTGAAGAATAAAATCCCGCAATAAAGGATAACAGGATTTAATCAAATCCTCATATCCAGATTCGGTGGTAATATAGGAATCGGTGGTAATATTCGAAATGGATTCTTCTTTTAAGAAATCCTGACAGCCCGTTGCTCCAAACATCATTAGAAAAAACAGGACGATATTTTGAAGATAATATTTTTTCATTTTTTTAATATTTTAGATTTCAGGTGGGAAATTTAGAAAGATGCACTCACCCCAAATTGGAAAATAGAATGGGGAACATCATCTTGATAGGTCCCGGAATTGAATTCAGGGTCCATCCATATATTTTTTTCCTTGGTAAAAATAAAAACATTGTTGGCCTGTCCATACAACCTCAAATTGCTAAATTTAATAGAATTGAGTAGGGCATTGGGGAGATTATATCCCAGCGTGATATTGGATATCCTCCAAAAACTGGCATCCTTATATTGAATGGCTTCCCGGAATGGATTGTTTTGCCAAACCCCGAAATAATCATTGGTAGGATTATTTTCCGTCCAATAATTCAGGTTCAATCTGTTGTAACGGTTACTACTTAAATCCCCCATGGTACCCTGCAATAAACTGTTCCTAAACTGTACACCTTGTCGGGTATAAATAAAAATGGAAAGGTCCCAGTCCTTGTAGGTAAACATATTGTTGAAACCTGCCATCCATTTGGGCAATTGATTGCCCAAAATCACCCGGTCGTCGATTCCTTCCGAGGAGGAAATCAAACCATCATTATTTTGATCCACCACTTTTACCGATCCGGGCACCTGTCCATAGGTCAAGGCTTCTTCAATTTCATCCAATTGCCAAATTCCATCATATTCATAATAATAATTGGACCTTAAGGATTCCCCTACAAATAGTCTGTTGGCAATGTCCTCCTGGACCGTACCCCCATACAATTCCAAAATTTCATTGTGGTTGGAGGAGAAATTGATTGTGGTGTTCCACCTGAAATTTTGGGTCTGAACATTCACTGAATTAATGGTTACTTCAACGCCCCGATTGAGCAATTTGCCCACATTGGATGTTACCGCTCCAAAACCAAGGGAGGTTGGAATGGCCACATTCTGGATCAGGTCATTGGTTTTTTTATTGTAAAGTTCTACTTCAGTGTTGATCCTGTTTTCCAAAAATCCCATATTGATCCCCAGATTGAATTCTTCACTGTTTTCCCATTTCAATTCAGCATTTCCAATATTCCTTGGTGCATAACCATAGGCAGGATTTCCGTCAAAATCATATGCCGTCCTGTTTAAATAAGCCTGGGTACTGTAGGGGGCTACCACGTCATTCCCTACCCTGCCATAACTCAACCTGATTTTTAAATCTGAAAATAAATTCAGGTTTTGAATAAATGATTCATCTCCTATCCTATAAGCAATGGCCGCTGATGGAAAAAAGGCCCATTGGTTGCCTTCGGCTAAAACGGAAGATCCATCATACCTTCCTGTAAGGGTAAATAGGTACTTATCATTAAATATATAATTTAACCTGCCCATATAGGACATTATGGACCTTTCTACCAAATCACTGCCCACCGCATTGATTTGCGCCGCCGTATTCAGGGCATAAAAGCTCGAGTTATAGGCCAGATTTTCCACCCGGATCATAGAAGTTTCAAATCTTTCCTGAAGTGCACTCTGTACCGCTGTAAAATTCAAATCATGAAGACCCGCTTTTATTTTATAATTCAAAATATTGTCCCAGGTGTAGGAACCATTAAAGTTAAAATCATTGCCTGCACTGGGAAGTCTGTTCAGCCTGCTTTTGGAATCTGCCCCGCGGAATTCGCCTCTCCTGCTGTTAAAAACTGAAGCGGACAACGAAGACCTAAAGGATAATCCTTCAAAAGGGGTCAGTTCAATATACCCATTTCCAAGAAAACTGGAAACCCTGGTTTCATCCTGAAAATTTTTGGCCGCCACTTCTGTTAAGGGATTGTTGATCTGGGTATCCTTGATTCCCATCCAAAAAGCATATCCATCCACATTTTTGTCATTGGTTTCGGTGGGATTACTCAAATCATCATAATAGATGGTCCCTGTGGGCCTTGCCCTATAGGCATTCCGCAAAGTTTCAAATGAACCGGTACTTAATATGCTATGGGTATAATAGGTATTGAAACCCACCTTGACCACTTTATTCAATTTGCTGTCGACACTTCCTTTTAAATTGAATCTTTCAAACCCGGTATGGAGCACATTGCCTCTTTCATTTAAATAACCGGTTGAAAAATAATGAGTTGTATTTTCGTTACCTCCTGAAAGTGCAATCACGTGACTGGTTTGGAGAGAGGGATCGGTCACTTCATCCACCCAATTCACGGACCTTCCATTTTCAACATTTTCAAGCTGTGCGGTAGTCCAAATCACCTGGGCATTGGGGTTTTCTGCCAATACCACATCGTTATAGGCCGTATAAAACTCTTGGGCATTCATGAGGTCGGGCAAATAGGCAGGGGTTTTGACATCGGCATACCCTTCATAAGTTACCTTTGTTTTACCCTGAACCCCTTTTTTGGTGGTGATAATAATCACACCGTTTGCCCCTCGGGCACCGTATATGGCTGAAGAAGAGGCATCTTTCAGGACATCCATGGAAGCAATATCACTGGGATTCAGCGTATTTAACCGCCCTCCCATCACTCCATCGATCACAATCAGGGGCTCATTACTGAAACCGATAGACTGTAGTCCCCTGATGGCAATGGTATAATCCGCACCAGGTCGGGAATTGATTTTATTAACATTGACCCCGGCTACCTGTCCTTGTAAGGCTTTGGCTGCCTGCACCGGGTTTTGCCTGATAATATCTTCTGAATCGATGGATCCAACCGCACCTGTCAGATCACTTTTTTTAACCTCGCCGTATCCCACCACAACGACTTCCTCAAGCGCAGAGGCATCAGGCTCCAAACTTACATTTAAGCTAGATTGGTTGCCCACCGAAACACTTTGGGCAAGGTATCCGATGTAAGAAAAAACCAAGGTCGATCCTTCTTCTACCGTCAGTGAATAGTTTCCATCCAAATCGGAAACAGTACCGGAGGTGGTACCGAGAACGGTAATGGTGGCCCCTGGCAAAGGTAAACCGGCTTCGTCAGTGACCTTCCCGGAAACCGTTATGTCTACCCAAGCTAATTCATGGGTCGATTCAGTCCCCTGATCGGTCTGCTCTGCTAATCTTACATGAATATTGTGGTTTACCTAGCGAAACTGAAGTTTGGTCTGCTGGGAAATTGATTTCAAAAGATCGTATAAACTCTGGGTTTGATTGTTTGAGGAGACCCTGGCCACATTTTTCATTTCTTTGGCCGAAAAGACAAAGCTAAAACCTGATAGGTCTTCAATGATTGAAAAAGCATCTTCCACTTGAATGTTGTCAAGGGAAACGCGGATCATCACATCTTCTATGTCCTTGATCTGCGCATTGCCATTGTGTCCAAAAAGGAAACTCATGGAAAGGCACTGAATCAGAAAGGCATAGGTAAACAGTTTTGTCATGCGTATAACATGGAATAGTACAAGATTTTTCATATCTTTACTCTGATTATTTTAGACTATTGAACAATGGTTTAATTAATTATGGCGGATTACCAATCGCAAAATTTGAATCCGTTACATTTGAAAGCCGAAGGTGTTGACGCATCTTCGGTTTTATTTTTTGTCCTTATTTTAAATCATAGGCATTTTATATTTTAGGGTTAAAATATTATTTCAACTTGGTCTTTATTGATGGTGAATTTAAAGTTGGATGCATAACTCAATCCCTTTAGAACATTCTTCAGGGTCTCATCCCTGAATTTTCCTGAAAGAAAAATTTCCTTTTGAGGTTTATTTTGAACTATAATTTTAACCCCATACCAATTTTCCAAGATCCTGACTGTTTCTCCTAAAGGGGTTTGATCCAACAAAATGGTTTTATTGGTCCAGCTTAATATTTTTTCTTTGTTAAAAACCCTTTTCTCAAACGCTCCCCCAGTAATATCCATTGACAAAGCTTCACCTGGATACAATAATTGAGGGGTAGGGCTTTTCAAAGTCTCTACAGCTACTTTGCCTTCCAACAAGGCGATATCAATTTTCTCGGTATTATAGGCATTGACGATGAAGGAAGTGCCCAAAGCAATAACTCTAGAATCACCACTATGAACGATAAAGGGCCTTAAACTGTCTTGCGCAATTTCAAAAAATGCCTCTCCATTCAAAAAAATCTCTCTCTTATCTTCAGAGAAATTTTTGAAGTACCGGACAGTAGTTCCTGAATTAAGCAATACTTTGGTCCCATCCTTCAATGTAAGTTGAATCTTAACCCCGGCATCGGATGTTTTTTCCTCATAGACCAATGGGGCTGCTTCTTTTGGTATGGTTTTGGTAAAAAAAGAAGGAGCCAGAGATCCAATTAATACCACCAAAAGGGCAATTACCGCTACTTTAACCAACAAATAATTCTGTTGGTATTTATGAGTGGTGCTTTTCATACTGCCTTTTAAAATCCCAACAGAATGGAGCGGGATTACTTTTTCCTCTTCACCGTATTGATCTTTGGTCAAATCCTTATCAATGCTTTCCCAAAGTTGTTTTAGATCATGATCGGACAGGTCAAACTTTTTGGCGGTAAGGTTTAGGACAATCTCTCTGGCTTCTGTGGCCTCCACTGATTTGTAGGGAAACTTCTCAAAAACCCTTTCCCAATATAAATTTTCAGATACAGCTGGTTTTAGAACCCATTTTCTGAAATTGGGTTCTAAAACAAAATCTTCCACTTTATATTTACTGATATCCATAAATTTAAAATTCAGGGATATAATACCTGCGTTTCCAAAAACTATCCTTCGTTTTTCAACTATTTTTAAAAAATTACATCCTCATAAATAAAAATTAGTTTTTATTAATGAATACGCAATGAAATCAATTTTTTTTAATGATTATTTAGAGGAATGGCAAAGTAGTGAAAAGTGAATTTGCGATGCATTAAAAACCTTAGGTTCATAACGGGTAAGAAAACTGGGTTTTGATGCGGCAAAGCAGCTTTTCGAAAGGAATTGGGTACGGAAAGGGCTACGTTACCAAATCCCCCTTTTAATTTTGGAAACTGCTTGCTTCAGGTAAGGATAACCCACATCAGAAGAGACCCCCATGCTTTTTTTCAAATTATTGATGGCCTTCCAGGCCAGGGTATAAGCAGATTGCAGATTGACCCCATGATACTTGAAATATTTTCGTAGGATTGATTATCAAAAAACAAGTATTGGATGATTTCTCTTTGCCGCAGGGGCAGTTTATCAAGCGCCAGGATTAATTTTTTTCTTTTTAATTCATCCGTTAGACCTGCTAATGAATCAGGATCCGCACCATCTACCATCCAGACCTCCTCATAATCCTCCAGGCATTGGTTACTGTACCTTTTTTTATCTTTGCCCACCTCTCTGTAAATTTTGTGGCTTAGGCATTTGAATAGATAAAGTTTCACATTGTCTGTTTTTCCCAATCGATTCCTGGTGTTCCAAATTGATAAAAATACATCATGAATGCAATCTTTGATAAAACTTTTGTCTTGCTTAATAGACATGCCCAAACCAAAGAGTTCCCGGGAAAATTTGAGGTACAAACTTTCCAATCCTTTCTTATCCCCGTTTTTTACTTGTTGCCAAAAAATTACATCATCAGAGTGATGAATGGGATTGATTTTAATTGACTTATTGGACATTCTAACTTATTTGGGCTTATCAGAATGTCAATGTAAATATTAATTGTTTTAAAATTATCCATTGGGAAAAGATGTTTTGGTTGATCCAATTAGAAATAAATAACCCGGTTCCATAAGCATATAATACAGATTCATTGAGCTCAGGTAATATAATTGGTGCCATAGGGTTTTCTCTGTGGCCTCGAAAGCATGCTATTGGCGGCCCCATCTCCAATAAATCTTTCCAATGCAGGATCATATTGAAGCTTTCTTTCCATATGCATGGCCATGTCTCCCAATAAAGCCAAACTGCAACTTCTATGGCCAACCTCGGCTGGCACCAGAGTCTGCTGCCTTGTCTTTATCGAATCTACCCAATTTCCGTGTAAACTATCGGTTTTAAATAGGTGAATTTCATTTTCTCCTATTACCTCATTTAGGATTTTTTTATCACTGGCATCGAGAAATTTTGAAGGATAACCATTATCCTGGTCAATATCTGAGGCATTCATGTTACCGGGGCCGACAGCAATCCATCCATCATCTCCCTCGTAGCGTACACCACCGGGATACTTATTGCTCATCATGCAGCGGATCCCATTTTGAAATTCCGCAATGACCATAAAATCTTTGGGTACATCATATATTCCCTGTTTCGGAAATTCGCCCACCGCCTGAATGGAGATGGGGCCAGTTCTCTCTGTATTCATTCCCCAGGCAGCCACATCAATATAATGCTGCCCCGTATTGGTGATGCCTCCCGCCCCAAACTGATGAATTTTCATCCATCCCGGGCGGCCAAATCCATCCTGGGGATGAACCCCCATTTCGGTATAATACAACCAGGGAGTAGAACCGAGCCACCTCTCATAATTGAGATTTTTGGGAATAGGCATTTCTTTGGCAAATGGGCCTGGTGTTTCTCCACCGATACCAATGTAAACGGTATGCAATTTTCCGATTCTTCCGTTTCTGACCAACTCCGCTGCTCTTCTGAATTGTTCGGAACAACGGTGCTGCGTACAGATCTGTGATATGGTTCCCTGCCGGGTAACCGTATCACTCAGCAATCTTCCTTCGGCTATGGTCAGGCTGGTCGGTTTTTGTAGAAAAAAATCCTTTCCTGCCAATGCTGCTTCGATGGCAGGCTGGGCATGCCAATGATCGGGCGTGCTGATCACCACCGCATCGATGTCAGACCGCATGATGATTTCCCGGTAATCTTCATACATTTTCACATCAACATATTGGGAAGAATTTTTTTCTTTGTTATAGGTGGATTCAATATGGTTTTTCCCCTCTTTGAGACGGTTGGAATCCAAATCACTTACCGCAATGATCCTAACGTCATCTCTACGCATAAATGAACGAGTATCCATGCCGCGGGCAATCCTCCCAAATCCAATCTGTCCTATATTTATTTTGTCACTAGGTGGGTTTTTCCCGATTACGCTGGCTGGTATGATGGTTGGAGCAACTAATACACCGGAAGCTGAAATCATCGTTTTCGCAATAAATTTTCTTCTTTTCATTTCGCTGCATTTTAAATATTGTATGGTTGGGATGGCCTAATTTAGGCTTTCAATAATTTCCTTGCCTTAGGCTGAGCCTTATCCATAACTGATTCTAGCGTAACGGATTTTCCGCCTTTGGCCTTACTTTCATCGGCGGCAGCCATAAATGCAAACAGTTCCAGGGTATCTGCCGGGTCCAGCGGTAAAACCCCGGTTCTGAAATATTCCACGATTTCAACCAATAAGGGATCATATCCCGCAAGTATTTTAACTTTTTCCTCTACCCCGTCTACCCCGAATACCGTTGCACCAAATCCTCCTTTTCCACCATCCGGAATGGCATTAAACATACCAATACGACCATCATTCCAGGTGCCCACTACCATATCTCCAGAGGGCCTATCCAACCTGATTACCTCCTTACAACCCGGACCCATTAAAGTAAACAAGGCTTCTATGCCATGGATGCCATAAAAGGCCATGTCCAGGTGCCCTATTGCACCCCCGGCAGGTCCAAAGGTATTGGCCCCTAAAATATCTCCTAATCCCTCTTTCCCATTTTTAATCTCCAGCGTGGCCGGTGCAAAACGGGTGGTGGAACAGGAAAATACAGGTACATTGTATTGTTTTGATAATTCAAATATTGCAATAGCCCCTTCCATAGTATTGGAAATGGGCTTATCGATAAACATTCTCTTACCGGATTTAAATACCGGCAAAGCTTCTTCCAGGTGCCTCCTTCCATCTACAGATTCCAACAAAATGACATCCACTATTTCCAGCAGTTCTTCCACTGAATTTACGATCTCAATACCCATACCACTCAGCCTTTCCGTAAAGCCATCCAAACGGTCAATACTCGATGGCATGTCCGCACTTCCTTTGGTAGGATAGGCCGCTACTACCTGGAAACCTTCAAACTCAGATTTGTCCTGGTTTTCATTAATGGTTTTTGTGAATGCCACCACATGAGAGGTATCCAATCCAATTATTCCGATTTTGCCACCTTCTTTAATGGCATTTTTGGAAAAACCGGGAAAAACACTTCCGGACAAACCCAAGCCTATTCCGGCTATCGCAGAAGTTTTAATAAATTTACGTCTATGAATTATCATGTTTTTTTCTTTAAGAACGATATTAAAGGTTTATTATGATTACTATGTTTAGCCTTGAGGTTACCTTAAAATCCACCAGCTGGGGTCCTAAACCCAACAAGGAACTTAAGGTAACGTCAAGACCTGAATGGCTCAAACCGGAAATATCAATATCCCGGATTCTGAGGAAAATCCACTTCAAGGTTCAAATCAATCTGGCTTTGGGGAATGGGCCATAAACGGTTGAAATCCTGTATATTTGCTCCAGGCAACATGGGATTGTCATGGTACCTTCTTGTACGTTCAACCAGCTTATCCATTCTCAATAAGGTAATCATTCTCATTTCTTCTGCATAGAGCTCTCTGATCCGTTCATCCAGAATGTAATCAATATCGACTTCTCCCGGGGTGACCGGGGTGGCATTGGCCCTCCCTCTAACCACATTGATGTCTGCAGCAGCCGCAGGAAGGTCACCCAGCCCTACATAAGCTTCTGCTCTTAAAAGATAGGTTTCTGCAAGTCGCATGGCATAAAAATCAGTTTGAACGGCCCCTCCTCCGCCCTGGGCTGGATTACCCAAGGTGGCCTGTATCACCGGTTCCCAGGTCTTCATAAAGAAAGGGAATATGTAATTGGTAGTATCCTTAAGCTCATTTCTGGTTCCCGGAGGATAAAGGGATAATTCAATTTTTTGATTATGGTATGCCGATTGTGGATTATCGAAATAAAAGTTTCGTTTGATATTATGCCTGGCATTTCTGATATCATTGTCCCAATCGTCTTTCCAAACTTCATAAAAAACCAGATCAGTACCCCTGGACCGGGCTACTTGCCTACCCAAGGTGTCCTGAAATCCGGTATGGTAAGCTGATAAACCATCCGGGGTACTTCCAAAACTGAAAGTCCTGGGGCCAAATATTCCGGACCAATAATTGCTGCTTCCACCAATTTCCAAAAGGGGTTCAAACTGAATCGCCCAAATGGTTTCGGAATTGGTGGGAGGATTCTGGTTGCCATACCTAAACAGGTCATAATAAACATCTCCTGAACCAAAAACATCATTTTGATCCCCGAAACGCTCGGTCATTAAAGCATAATCATAATCATTGATGACGCTTGATGCGGATTGAACGGCCAAATCAAATTTAGATTGGGCCAGATAGACTTCCGTCAATAAATGTAATGCCGCACCCTGTGTGAGCCTACCCGGTGATACTTCCGTACCGGGGCTGGGAAGGTTTTGGCTGGCAAAGACAAGGTCCTCCTCGATAAGGGAATAAACTTCCGTCGTGGGATTTCTCACAAAATCCACTTTCGCTTCCCTGATTACCTCCGTAATCAGCGGGATATCTCCCCATAAGGTGACAGCAATCCGATAAGACCAGCCCCGAAAAAATTTGGCTTCCGCTAAATACGAGTTTCGCAGGTCCTGATTGGGCCATTGGATTTCTTCGGAATTCTCTATCACATCGATAAGAATATTCGCCATCTGTACATGTTTGTACAGGAATAACCACCAGCTTTGAATGACCGGGTATTGCGGGTTGATACTGGTTTCGTAATTGGTTAGAAAACGTTGCCCACCAGGGGTTTCTCCATCATATCCAATATCAGTACCCATTCCGAAAAGTCCATAACTCTGTGCCCCCCCATTACGGTACCATCTGTTCCTAATATCAGAATATAATCCTATCAAGCCCTGTTCAACACCCTCTGGGGTGGAATAGGCATTGGTAAGTGTAAGAAAATCCAGGGGCCTTTCCTCCAGCAATTCATCGTCCATGCATCCGAATGCGATGAACAACAACATGAATGTCGAAATGCTAATTCGCATAAAACGGGAAATATCTTTAATAAATTTCATGGTTGTACTTTTTAAAATTAAAAACTAAGCCTCACCCCTAAAATGATATTTCTCATCATTAATAAGGTACTGCCTCCCAGTTCAGGATCAAATCCCTCCCAATTGGTCCAGGTATACAAGTTCTGGCCACTGATATAAGCCTGTAAACTTTTGACTTTCAGGTTATCCAAAACGTTTTGATTAAACCGGTAAGAAAGCGATACATCTTGTAACCTGATGAAACTCCTGTCCTGATAGTTGCCGGAAAGTACCGAAGGATAGTTGTATACAGCGGGGGTATTCGTTACCCCGTTTGTTGGTGTCCAGTTTTCCCTGGTAGCCGTCATGTTGACCCTATTGGCATAGTCAAAAGCAGAGGTCGCTTCCAATAATGCCCTGTTGTCTTGGATGTAGTATCCATTTCCACCCATGATGGAATTCAGCATGAAGGTCAAGGTAAAATCTCCATAATAGAGGTTATTTCCAACACTGAACCTGTAGTTAGGAGTAGCATACCCTACGATTTTCCGGTCATCGTTGGGATTGATGATGTTATCCCCATTAAGGTCTTCCAATTTGAATTGGCCCGGATAAAAGTTATTATGGGTTTCCCCATTATATAGTTCTTCTTCAGTCCACAATCCCCCGGTTCTGTTATAATCGTAGATCGCACTGATGGGTTCTCCTAGAAACCATTGGTTTCCAATGTCATCCCTACCATCTCCATAAAGGGTAGCGATTTTATCCCTGTTCAAAGCAAATACAAACCTGCTTTCCCAGCGGATAGGTTGGAGGACATTAACCGTTCTCAGTTCCAATTCAATCCCTTTGTTCTCAATTTTACCAATATTGGTCCAAACACTATTAAACCCTGTAGCACCCGGAAGGGACCTGGTGACCAGCACATTTTGGGTATTGGCCGTATAAATATCGATTTCACCGGATATTCTCTCATTGAACAAAACATAATCCAAACCCAGGTTAGTGGAAGTTGTGGATTCCCAACTCAAGCCAGCATTACCCAACGTAGCAGGACCAATACCGATAGCGGAATTCGGACCAAATGCATAATTCAGCTGTCCCATTCTGGTCAAACTGGAATAACGACCAATACCTTGATTTCCGTTTTCACCGTAAGAAAGCCTGAATTTCAGGAAGTCAAGCCAGTTTTTTGAATTGTCCATAAAATTCTCTTCCGAAACCGTCCATGCGGCAGATAAGGAAGGGAAATTGGCATATTTATTTTCGGCACCGAAACCGGAATAACCATCTCTTCGAAAGGTACCTGTCAGCAGGTACTTGTTATCATAAACATAATTGATCCTTGCCATGTATCCCACAGCGCCTTCTTCCCATGCCCCTGAACCTATGGTAGATTGCTCGGCGAAGGCTACATTGTTATAACCCAACAATTCGTTGGGGAATCTGTTGGCACTTAAGCTGGAGCTTTTCCCATAAGATTTTTCACGGGTATAAACCAGGGTGGTATTTAATCGGTGATCCTCATCTATGTCCACCGAATAATTAAGTATATTATTGATAATCCAATCCGTTGTGGTAGCATTGTTGATCAGGGCCCAACCCTGTCTTGTCAAACCATCGTAAACAGAGCTGGGATGAAAGGTATTATTGGATACGGAATTATAATTATTGGAATAATTAAATTCGTAATTCATGCCTTCTATAAATGGCACATCCACTTTAGTGAAGGCTGAAACAAAAAGGTTTTTTCTTTTATCATCATTATCGATCAATTCTCCGCTTAAGGGATGCCGCATTAAGAATTCATCGTTAAATAAGGGCGGATACATTCCGTTTTCATCATATTTACTGGCCAATGGACTGGCATTCCGGGCATAGGTCATATCCCCTTCCACTCCGGAAAAATCTCTATTGGATATGAGGGTATTCAGACCTACGGTAACCCAATCCACTAATTTGCCTTCCACTTTGGAATTCAAGGTGGTCCTGGTGAATTGGTCATTGACCTGAACGCCTTTTTGATTGGTATAGGAGCCTGATACATAATAGCTGTACCGATCACCCGATCCGGCAATACTTAAATCAGAATTGGTTACAGGAGCAGTTCTAGTCACTTCGTCCACCCAATTAATCTCATTGCCAGCAAGGAAATTCTCCCGCTCATCATCAGATTGCAAAACGCTGAGAATGGCATTTTGATCACTTTCAGGACGTTCAGGTCTTCCACCTAAATCATTGGGGCCAGTTGGGTTTTGTCCGTACCAACCATATAGCGATTGCATATAATTGTAATCCAATAACTTGGTGACATACTGATCGGCATTCATCATTTTTACAGGGTGATTGCTGTAATCATGAAATCCAATGTAACTGCTGAAATTGATCGTAGGCTCCTTACCTGTTCCCTTTTTGGTGGTTACGATAATCACGCCATTGGCAGACCTGGATCCATATATCGCCGCTGCACTCGCATCTTTTAATACATCTATCTGCTGTATATCCGATACATTGATATCAGAAATGGCACCATTGAAAATGATGCCATCCAATACTATCAAAGGTCTGGTACTGGCGGAAAGTGTATTTTGACCCCTGATAGAAAAACTCGGTTCATCACCAGCTTGGGCTCCTCCCTGAACATTTAAGCCTGCCGAATGCCCTCTTAGCGCCTGAAGCAGATTCATGTTGGCAGCAGGAGGTATTTCATCCATGGAAATGCTGATGACGGATCCGGTCAAATCACTTCTCTTTACACTGCCATAACCCACTACTACCACTTCATCCAAACTCGAAATGTTTTCCATCAAAGTGATGTTAATGATACTCTGATCTTCGACGTTTACTGTTTGGGATTCAAATCCAATAAAGGAGAAAACCAATGTGGATCCTTCCGGAACAGTGATGCTGTAAGCTCCATCCAGGTCTGTGGCCGTGCCTATGGTACTGCCCGGAACAGAAACAGTTGCTCCGGGAATGGGCTCACCATTGGCATCCACCACCGTTCCTGAAACGGTGACATCTGCCATTTGGCCGGTGCGAATTTCATTATTTGAGTACGTTCTCTTTTCCAGGATATAATTTAAAGCCTTAATTTCTATCGCTTTATTTTCCATGGATAATCCATGCCCATCAAGAGAAACCTTTACATCCCTTTTGTACTTTTCCGCTGAATCTCCTGCATGAGCAAAATACCCATGGCCAAAAAGCACTGCTAGCATCATACAGCGCATCAATCGTTGGGACAGCCTTGTTAGTTGCCTCCGTATATTTTCTTTCATAATCATAAATGGTTTTGGTGAGTATTACATTTCCCTAATCCCGTTTTCTAATTAAAGGCTAAGGGTATTTTTGTGTTGGGTATTCTCCTTAAAGTCTCTATCCAGTATCAAAATATACAATAATGCTTTAAATTTTAAATTTCAAGAAATTAAGGTTTGCCCTTACATTAAATTTCATTAGCACTGAAATGAAATTACCGATTCCCCTTTTTATTCTGGCCATTTTTCGCCTGGACTATTAGTAAAGGGGGGTCTCTTCCCTAACTGGTTCATTACGGGTTTAAATAATAAATAAATAGTTATTACTACCTGTTTAAATTCAATTTTTACACACTAAAATCCTGTTTACTTCCCAATTCAGTACTTCCTTGCCTCGCAAATAATCTCCCAATACCTTACCAATATAATTTTTGGTACGTACACGGAAATTTAATAAAAAATTTTTGAATAATTCCTAACTGAAGATAACCTTTTCTAATACTATCTTAAAATTACCGCCAAAAAACAAAATGAGCGCAACAAACCATTCCTGTCAAAG
>JBBDSB010000258.1:0-25612 GCA_040905205.1 Cyclobacteriaceae bacterium | reverse complement strand
TCTTAAAATTACCGCCAAAAAACAAAATGAGCGCAACAAACCATTCCTGTCAAAGCATAGGTTTAAATCGGTTTTTGTTAAATTCATTGGAATTTTTCAGAATTTAATGTAATCCTGGTCAATTTTTTAAACTTATTTTTTTATACAAATTCAATCCTCTTTACTGTCCATCTTCCTGGCATATATTCCAAAAATATAGACAGCAATAACGATCCCCCCGGCCATCCAGGGTACTGCAGGATTTTCAATCACCCTGAAAAAATAAAGCATATAGGCAATTACGGCCAAAAGACCAATGATGGAGATGATTAACCTGAGGGTTTTGTTCATGGATTTATACTTGTATTATTGTTGACAATGTTTTTAGAAGCTGATACAAATTCAAATAGCCAAACAGGTTTAAAAAAACCAAGCATCACCACCTGTTTTATGGCATGGTCTATGGGTATGGGTCTATACCTATCTAATTGAAATATCCCGAATATAATAAAGGTTATCATGTTTACCAAATAAACTGAATCCATCCAATCAGGATCAGGTTCCTTACTTTATGACCTGCCAATTTTAAATGAAAGAAGGTATTATCCATGAATATCCAGGCAGGTTTATCCTTTGGCCTGTTATTTGTTAAGGTATATCTCTGATTGAATAGCATGATTTAAGTTCCTTTTATTTTAAATAGTGAAAACGACCCTTTCCCTCATGGAAGGTTGATTATTATTAAAGCATAAAACAATGGATAAGATTGCCTACAAAAAACAAGTCATGGAAGCCGCCAGAAAACGGCAGAAAGAAATTGTCGATGATTTTCGGACCCGTATTGATGAGATGAGGGAAGGCGAAAAGAGCAGTAATAATGAGAATTTCGAATATGACCAACAAGGACAGGAAGATGAAAATGCCATTATCATCAATCGAATGGCCGATGAACTGAACTTTGTGGTTGAGGAATTGGATTTCTTAAACCAAATGAAAACTGATCAAAACCTATTTGAAGAGGTAACATTGGGAGCCATTGTCAAAACAGACCAAATGACCTTTTTCCCAAGTGTAAGTATAGAATACTTTGAAGTGGAAGGTAAGCAACTTTTTGGTATCTCCAGAAATGCACCGCTATACAAGGAAATGAAAACCAAGAAAAAGGGGGATGGTTTTTCCTTTAATGGGGAAAAATATAAAATAGTGGATGTTTTTTAGTAGGGTTATTTTTCATAAAATTCTATTGGCAGGGCATCGGGATCAGCAATAAAGGTAAAAGGCTTTTGGGTCATTTCATCCCTGCGGACCTCATCTACCTTTATCCCACAGGATGTCAGCCAATGAATGGCTACTTCCAGGTCATCCACCTCAAAAGCCAAATGTCTCAATCCAGCGGCCTCAGGTTGGGAAATCCGGCGGGGGGGTCAGGAAAGGAAAAAAGCTCTAGTGTATATTGGCCATTAAGTGCTAAATCCGCTTTGTAGGATTGCCTCGGCTGCCGAAATACCTCTCTTTCCAATTTAAAGCCTAGAACACCCTTATAAAATTGCAGGGATTGCTCATAGTTGCTACAAATAATCGCAATATGGTAGACCTTGTTGATTTTGATCATGAGATTAATTTTTACTTTACTCACTGTGTTGAAACAGGAAATAAGAAGGTATTGAAATATTGATCAATTTCTGACGGTGGTCCATCGGATGGCATAATATTCACAAGTCCCTTTACCAACGTTCCGTATGCCATGGGGGTCCATGGAGCTCAGGAAAATCAATGAACCCGGACTTAACCTATAGGGGGTTCCATTGATCATTTCTTCCACCTCTCCCTGCAAAACCAGGATGATTTCTTCATCAGGATGGACATGGGGGTCGTGACTTTTTTCCCCTTCCAGAAGCGTTGTAAACTGAGGAGGGTAAAGGGTATTGTTGGGCAAAAGATTCTAAGGAAAACAATGATAGAATCAGCAGAAAATATCCTTGGGATTTCATAGGGATTTAACTTAAAGGATGAATAGCAAGATTTGAAGGTACAACCATTATAATAATTTCAAAAGAAATCAATTTACTTCGAGGTAATATTTTATTTGTTTTTTTATCTTCTTCATCCTATTTAGTTAAAAATATCAATAAAAAATCAGAATTAAAAAATGCATTGACTAAATTTAAAAGGTCAATAAGCTATAAAACTGATATACATGACTCTGCCATTTGAAATCAAAACTTTAATTTGCTGGCTGAGCTTTGAAATTTTTATCGCTTGAAGAAAATTTTCAATGGTTCACCTTAAATTCCACCTCCACCATGATCAGAAACCCCATGCAGAAATATGGCCAAATTTTTTCACTTTTGCCTTTTTTGTTAATGCTTCAATATTGCAGTGCACCACAAAACCAGAAAGAAATAGCCCTCGGCACTACACCGGAATATTATACGTTGGATGATTTCAAGAAGGTGGAAAAATACGATGTACATGTCCACCTCAGAACAGATTTTGATACCCTATTTATCCATCAGGCCAAAAAAGATCATTTTAATTTACTCAATGTAAGTGTTTATACTTCCCCCAATAGAACCCCTGAGGGACAAGAGGAATTTTCCCTGAAGTTGAAGAGCAATTTTCCTGAAAAAATGGCTTATGTCACCACCTTCTCCCTTGAAAATTTCAATGATGAAGATTGGGAATCAAAAACCCTGGACTACCTAAAAAGCTCAATTTCAAAAGGTGCCATTGGGGTGAAGGTATGGAAAAACGTTGGAATGGAATTAAAAGATGAAAACGGTGATTTGGTCATGATTTACGATCCTCGCTTTGACCCCATTTTTGAATTGTTGGAAGATGAAGACATCACCCTCTTGGGACACCTTGGTGAGCCCAGAAACACCTGGTTGCCACTGGAGGAAATGACGGTGAAGGGAGATCGTGATTATTTTAGGGAAAACCCAAAGTACCATATGTACAATTTTCCCGATTTCCCAACATACGAAGATCAGATCGATGCCAGGGACAGCATGCTGAAAAAGCATCCCCAATTGAGATTTGTAGGGGCTCATTTGGGCAGTTTGGAATATGATATCGATGAATTGGCCAAGAGGCTTGATCAATACCCCAACATGGCCGTAGACATGGCAGAAAGAATTTCCCATCTGCAATATCAAGCCATTAACAACTGGCAGGGCGTACACGATTTTTTAATAAAATACCAGGACAGGCTCCTGTATGGTACCGATCTTCGGGCTGGGGCTTCAGATATCGTATCCAAAGGATTGACCCATCCCGAAGATATCATGCAGCATAGCCATGAAGTATGGTTACGACACTGGAAATTTTTTACCACTGATGAAGAAATGGAAGTTCCCAAAGTAAATGGAAAATTTAAAGGGATGAAGTTACCAAGGGGTGTTGTCGATAAAATATACCGGAGCAATGCTGAAAAATGGTACCCGGGTCTTCTTCAACAGACTTTAGAAAATTAGTTACATTAAAGCAAACGATTATGAATAAGCAAAACCGCAGAAATTTCCTGAAGCTTTCCTCCCTTGCCCTGGGAGGCATGGCCTTTTCCTCTGGATATTTTTCCAAGCCAGCAGGGGCTTTTAATCTCCCTAAAAAACAAAACCTAAGGCTGGGCTTTATTGGAATCGGGGGAAGGGGGTCCTACCATCTCGATACTGCACTGGGCATTTCCGGAGTAGAAATTCCTGCTATATGTGACATTGATACCAAGAACCTTTATCAGGCCAAAAGATGGATTGAAGAATCCGGGCAGCCCAGCCCTACACTTTATGACCGGGGGCCTACTGATTTTAAGAGGTTATGCGAAGAGGAAGAATTGGATGCGGTAATATGTGCCACTCCCTGGGATACCCATGCTCCTGTTTGCCTGGCGGCCATGAAAAACGGAAAGCATGCAGCCTGTGAAGTACCTTTGGCCCAGACCCTCGAAGAAGCCTGGGAACTGGTAGAAACTTTTGAAAGTACAGGTAAGTGGGCCAGCATTGTATTAGGGGGGTTCGGAGACCTGACACTTTTAAATATGGTAAGAAAAGGGCTTTTGGGAGATATCCTTCATGTGGAAAGCGGATATATTCATGACCTGAGGATGGTCAAGTTTAATCCGGAGGAGGAACCCTGGAGATTACAACCTGCCATAGACCGAAACGGAAACCTCTATCCTGACCATCCCATGAGGAACATGATGCCTGCATTGGATATCAACCATGGGGACCGGTTTGATTATTTGGTATCCATGAGTACCAAATCGGGCATGCTTAATGAATACGCCAAAGCCCAATATGGGGAAAAACACCCTTATGCCCATCAAAAAATGGCCTTGGGAGATTACAACGCCTCTCTTATCCGTACGGTTAAAGGAAAAATGGTTACCCTAAACCATGACACCCACACCCCACATCCCAGGGAGAGTTTCCGGATCCAGGGCACGAAAGGGATCTACCTAAAAGAAAGAGATGCCCAGCGGATATACATTGATGGCCGAAGTCCCCGGGATCACCAGTGGGAGCCTGCAGCGGAATATTTAAAGGAATATGAGCATGAGATCATGAAAAATTATGATCCTCCGCAAAGGAAAGGCGGGGCCATCCGTGGACATGGAAGTGGGGGAATGACCCAAACGCCCATCAATTGGCACAGGCTGATCCTTGCATTACAGGAAAACAGGCAACCGGACTGGGATGTTTATGACTCTGTTACTAGTGCTGCCATCATTCCGCTTACAGAAGCTTCGGTGGCAGATAAAAGCCGTCCCGTGGATTTTCCGGATTTCACCAAGGGAAAATGGGAATCAAGACTGCCATTATACGGTTAATCGAAAGGTAGAAAATTTAATAATTCTAAAAACCAATATTTATGAGGATGATCCGCACCGGATTTAAACCAGTTACTTTACTATGGCTTTTGCTGGTCATGGCCTGCTGCCAAAGTCAGTATAATGAAAAACAAAAAAAGGAATCAGAATTACCTGAGCCCAATAATATCCGCCACTACATTAGTGGGGTGGCTGAAGATATTTCAGATGGATTTAAGGCTGATTATAAAGACCTTTCCAACTGGGAGCAAATTAGGGATAAGCGGTATGCCGAGTTTACGGAAATGATGGGTATTTCCTTAGAGGAAAACAGGACTCCCCCAAAAGTCACATATACAGGAACCCTCCAGGAAGAGGGTTACCAGATCAAAAAATTCTACTTTGAGTCCATGCCCGGACTTTATGTCCCTGCCAACCTCTATATTCCTGATGGTATTAAGGAACCCAGACCTGCAATTATTTACGTTTGTGGGCATTCCAGAGGGCAAAAAACCAATTATCAAGCCCATCCGAGAAAATTGGCACAACTGGGATTTGTCACCCTCATTTTTGAAACCATTCAGTTTGGCGAAGTATTGGGCCATCATTGGGGTCCGTATTCCAAGGGATGGTTTCATTGGTATTCAAGAGGATATAATCCGGCCGCAGTGGAATTATGGAATGGCATCAGGGGATTGGATTACCTGGCCACGCTTCCGGAGGTGGATATGAATAATATCGGGGTAACGGGTATCTCAGGTGGCGGTTCACAAAGCTGGTACCTGGCAGCTGCAGATCCCAGAATCAAAGCCTCTGCTCCGGTTTGTGGTGCCAATCTGCTTTCATCACAAATTGAACAAAGGGTCCTTGACGGGCACTGTGACTGCATGATGCCCAATAATGGTTACCAGGTGGATTTCAAAAATATAGGGGCCCTGATCGCTCCCAGACCTCTATTGATTGCCCAATCAGACAGAGATGAACTCAATTCCATCACGGCAGTCCGGGAAATACACCAGCAGCTGAAAGATTTTTATGGCCTGCATGGGGCTGAAGAAAAAATCGATTTGGTGGTAACACCAGGAGGTCATTCTTACCACCCTACTTCAAGAAAAGCCATATTTTCCTTTTTTATGAAACATTTGATGGATAAGGATGTGCCTCCCAATGAAATAGGGGACATAGAAACTGATCCTTCAAAATTGCTTTCAGCCGATACGCTCAGGGTGTATAAAGATGGTCCTCCTTCCGATGATAAAACCTCAAACATCCAGAATGAATTTATTTTACTTCAAACACCGCCAGAAATTGAAACTGAGGAAGCATTAATGGCCTTTCAGGATACCGTCCGCACTTATTTAAAAACTAGAACGTTTGGGGCTTTTCCGGAAACCCCAGTGGATTTCAAAGGAAAACTGGAATACCAAACCGCCGATCTGGCCAAATTTGGCAGGTCTACCTATAGCTATATCACTGAAAAAGGATGGAGGATTAAACTGGAATTATATTACCGCAGGGATCCCGAAAACAAAGAACCATTGGTGGTGATCCTGCGCAGTCCGGGTGAAGAAAGGTGGGGTTCTGAAAGTTTTGCCAACCGAATAGCAAGGGGGCAAAATGTGGCTTATGTGGAAGTAAGAGGAGTAGGCGAATTTGGATGGGCACCTGAATTGAACTGGCATGTAAGAAGGGCGACGGCCTGGACCGGAAGAACCATTGCCTCCATGCAGGTTTATGATGCCCTGCGCAGCCTGGAATTTGTCAGAACCCTCCCTGGTGTGGATCCCCAAAAAGTCCGCCTGGCGGCAAGGGAAGAAATGGGTGTCGTGGCGCTTTATTCCGCATTTTTGGATGAGCAATGTGAGCAGGTTATCCTTCAAAATCCACCCGGCTCCCATGATCGGGAAAGTCCCGTGAATGGCCGGGATTTTCCCCTTGAATTGTTGAATGTGTTGCGGATTACTGATTTGTATCAGCTTCCTGCCCTGGTTTCTCCTACCCGGACGGTTTTTGAAGGGGATATCCCTGAGGCCTATACCTGGTCAGATGAGGTGTTGAAAAAGTCGGGAAGGGTGGCTTTATCGAAGCACCTCTAAAGTTATATTTCGCCTCCAGAAGGCTTAGCAGACTGGGTGTAGATTGCATCTACATCCCTGGTATCCTTCGATCTACGATAACCAGGCATTTGCAATGTCGGCATTTTTTGGAAGTATGTTTAGGGAATTGCTGTTTTGTATTACGGACACGATTAGCCATTGCAAATGGCTTTTTGACGAGTCTTACCTGTTTATATCATTGGAAATATGAAGGTGAAGTGACATACTTCACCCAGTGCGGACTGGGTGTAGATTGCATCTACATCCCTGGTATCTTTCGATCCACGCTAACCAGGCATTTGCAATGCCGGCCCATTTTGAATATTCGTAAAAAAAAGTTCGATTTTGGAAACGATCACGAATAGCCATTTCAAATGGCCTTTTAGCAGGTTTTATCTGTTTATAACATTGAAAATACGAGGGAGAGGTTGCAAACCTCTCCCAGCCTATAACCTCTCTCAGCACGGATTATGGCTTTTAAAAACCCAAATTTGCCGGATCAATCAGCTCTACCCTTCTTTTCATTTTTTTCTGGATGACCTTGAAATGGTGTATATCCTCCTCAGAAATCAGGGAAATGGCCTCACCCTCAGAACCGGCCCTGCCTGTGCGGCCGATCCGATGGATGTAGTCCTTTGGAGACCTTGGCAGTTCATAATTCACCACATAAGGCAAAAACTGGATGTCAATTCCGCGTGCCGCCAAATCCGTGGCCACCAAAACCCTGAGTTGGCCTTCCTTGAATTGGCGCAATGCCTCAGTCCTGGCTCCCTGGCTTTTGTCTCCATGAAAAGACTGTGCCTGAATACCGTGCTTTTTTAATTTGGCAGCCAGGTTATCGGACGCCCGTTTAGAGGCTGTAAATACCAATACTTGCTGCCAATTCCCTTCCTGGATCAAAAACCTTAATAAAGGCCCCTTATTTTCCTGGTCCACCCTATAGGCAGACTGAGCGATCAGTTCTGGGGTAATTTTGTCCTGCTCTATTTCAATTCTAACCGGCTGGTTTAACATCCTGGTCACCAAAATTTCTACGGGCTCTTCCATGGTAGCGGAAAAGAGTATATTTTGCCTCTTCCTGGGTAATCTGGAAAGGATTTCATTCACCTCCTCCTTAAATCCAAGGTTGAGCATCTTATCGGCCTCATCCAATACCAAAATTTCTAACTCCGAGAGTTCAACGGAATTTTTGGAAATGAGGTCCAGTAACCTTCCCGGAGTCCCAATCAAAATTTCAGTACCGTAAATATTCACCATCTGAGGATTGATGGAAACGCCTCCATACACAGCAAGGGTCTTTACTTTTCTGGGTAAAAATTCACTGAAAACCCTCACCGTTTCCTCCACCTGGCTGGCCAGTTCCCGGGTAGGGACAAGCACCAGTACCGGCATGGATCTGCTTTTTACGAAGGGCTTATCCTGGAACATTTCCAATATGGGAAGGACATAAGCCGCCGTTTTGCCCGAACCCGTAGGTGCCAGACCCATTACGTCTTTCTTTTTTAGAATCGCAGGTATGGCTTTGACCTGAATGGGATAGGCTTCTTGGTATTTGGCTTTGTTTACGGCCTCCAAAATTTGTGATGAAAGTCCTAGATCAGAAAAGTTCATTGCTTTTGTTTTTTGATCAAAGGTAAGATTTTTTGAGGATCTCAGTGCTGCCAAAGAATCTGAGAAGCCTCCAAAGGCAAAGCCATACCATTAAAAAAGGGAATTACCCTAATTGTAAAATGAGCAATCGGTCGGGTGGCAGGTACATTTCCCCTGTAAACATTATGTCCATGGTCTTCCACCATCTCCCCTCTTTCCATTTTTTTCTTTTCTGGCATTCCCCCATTCGTGTCTTCGGAAAAGATCTCCACCGAAACCCATTCTGGATGAATCTCCCCTAGCATCAGGGAAACCTGAAATAAATGATTTTCCCCCTTTGTTTCTGTCACAATTTCACCAAAACTAATTTCAGCCCAATGTTCTCTGAGGTGTTGTTGAATTTCAAAAATTTTCATTCCCAATTCCGCCTTAGCGGCACTTCGCTCCAGGTACATTTCTGCAGCGGGTAAATAATAATCCTCGGTATATTCCCTCACCGTTCTGTTGGCTGAAAAAACCGGGGCCAGCTTAGACATACTTTTTCTTATCCTTTCTATCCATCTGAGCGGGATGCCTTTTGCATTCCGCTCATAAAATTCGGGGATCACCTGATATTCCAACAAATCATAAAGCGCTTCTGCCTCTTTCTCTTCAGAATCCCCGTCATCCCCGGTATTGTTGTCATTTCCCATTGCCCATCCCACTTCAGGGGAATAGGCTTCCGCCCACCATCCATCCAGGGTGGAAAGATTAAGACCACCGTTGACCAGCACTTTCATGCCGCTTGTACCACAGGCTTCCCAGGGCCGTTTTGGCGTATTTAACCAAACATCAACCCCACTCACCATCTGGTCGGCAATGCCCATATCATAATCACTAAGAAATACCACCTTATGATGCAAGTTGTTATCTTCAATAAAGTGTATCCATTCCCGGATCAAGGCTTTTCCGGATTCATCACCGGGACCAGCTTTTCCGGCAAGCACCAACTGTAGAGGAAAGGATTTTTGGTTGAGCAAGTTTACCAACCTTTTTTTATCCTTCAGAAGTAAATTTGGTCGTTTATAGGGCACAAATCGGCGGGCAAAACCCAACGTTAAGGTTTCTTGGTCAAAAATGTCATTGACATTAAGGTTGAGGTGATCTGCCCTTCCCCCCAGTTGAGATTGGCTTTCGAAACGGTTTCGGATAAAATGGACCAGGCTTTCCCTACAAACACTTCTGAGCCCCCATATTTCTTCATCTGCCAATTGACAGATGGTTGCTTCCATGTTACCCAGATCACCTCTCCACCTGTCTTTACCGCAAGCCCTTGTCCAAACTTTATCAGAATATTCATTGTCCCAGGTGGGCATATGAACTCCATTGGTGACATGCCCAATAGGTATTTCATTGATGGGCCAACGAGGAAACAGATTGCTGAACAATTGCCGACTAACTTTACCGTGCAATTGGCTTACCCCGTTTACAGCGCCGCTTCCCCGTAATGCTAAGAAAGCCATGTTAAAATATTCCTCCTGATTGGCAGGTGTTTCCCTGCCCAATGCCATCAATTCTTCCAAGCTGATTCCCAGTTCTTCCCTGGCATATTGCCCCAACATATTTTCCATAAGCTGAGGGTGAAAATGATCAAAACCAGCTGGCACCGCCGTATGCGTGGTAAACAAATTTCCAGTTCGGGATATGGCCAGGGCCTCTTTAAATGAACATCCTTTTTCCTTCCTGATATCCCCGGCCCTCGCCAATACCACAAACCCAGCATGCCCTTCATTTAAATGGCAGACCTCCGGCTTTAAATCCATAGCAGCAAGTAATTTCCAACCTCCTATCCCCAGAATAATTTCCTGTTTTATCCTCAGGTCAGGCCCTCCTCCATACAGTTCATTGGTGATGCCCCTGTGAACCGGCAAATTGGCCGGGTCATTGCTATCCAGCAGGTAAAGTTTTACCCTACCCGCCTGGACTTCCCAGGTACGAAGCCAAATATTAAAACTCCCCAATTGAACGGTTATCCTTAACCATTCCCCATTCGGTTTCCTTAGAGGAGTGATGGGTACTTGTCCCGGATCATTAAAGGTATGAATGGCCTGTTGATTTCCATGTTGATCAATTACCTGACGAAAATATCCCTGTTGATAGAACAACCCAATTCCAGTAACCGGTACACCCAAATCACTGGCTGATTTTAGCTGGTCACCCGCAACATTTCCAAGACCACCAACATAGATGGGAAGGGCTTCATTCAACATGAATTCCATGCTGAAATAAGCCACATTGGTCAAAACAGATAGCTTATGCTTTTCCTGAAACCAAGAGGGACCGTTAATTGCTTTTTCTCTAAGTTCCAGTAGTGTATCCAACTTTTCCTTAAATGATGGATCCTTTAGTAATTGCTCCACCTTATTTCTTGAGACCGTCTGCAGTACTAGCCATGGGTTTTGGGTCAGGTCCCAAAGCTCAGGATCCAATTGTCTCCATAATTTATCTGAAGAATGATTCCATGACCAACGCATGTCTAAGGCCAAGGTGGCCAATTTCCCTACCCCTTTTTTTTCAGAAGGTAAAAGTCCATATAGCTGTTGGGTTTTTAAAGGTTTACTATCCACAATACGCAAATTTTAATTTCAAAATTAATTTTTTCTTACCCTTCATATTAAAGTTAAATCAGTAGAAAGTCCTTTAAAGAAATGCCTGTTTAATTTATTGGATAGCCTAAATTGATGATTTTTTCTAATGCATACAGTTTACCTAATAGATGCAGTTTATAGGAAAGGATGATAAGAAAAACTAAACCCGGTCCTTAATATTTATTCTCCATTTATTATCACCAACCAATGTCCTTTTCCAGGAGTTTGCAAGTTGATCTGCTGGTCCGTTTTATTTTGGGATACTTCAGACCACGAATTTTCCAGAATGTTCAGCCATTTAATGTTCAACTCACCTCCCATTTCTGATAGATCTATGGAAACATTACCCCCATCCGGGAAATATACGGCATAGGCGGTACCATGATCAGCGAGGCAGTAAGCCTCATTGGCTTCCCTGTCATTCAGAAGCTGGTTGGAGGGTTGACTTTTGAAAATATCGAATTCTCCCACAAACTGATCAATACTTTTTATATGGGTTTTAGCCAACTCACTTAACCCCAAACCGAAATATTGATGGGAGGGCCCAGGTCTGTGAAACCTAACAGCCGCAATTCCCCCAAAAACACTTCTCCAAAACCTACGGGTACCTTCCTCCACACTGGTGGTCCACTTACCGATTTCTCCACCATAAATTTTCACACTGTTTAGTGGTTTGGGATGATCCAGTACCTGCTTCCTGATGGAAAGGATCTGATCATAGTGGTTTTGATCATTATTGGCACTGTTTTGTGAAATTTCAAAAAAATCATACAATTCATCGTTATGTAAAAGGCTGACCTGTTCTTCAGATGAAAAATCTATATTCCTTCTCATATCCGTCATAAAAACCTTTTTACCGGCCATTTCGGACTTATCCCTAATGTATTGGGCCCAGTATTCTCCCCATTCCTGGGCTTCTCCGATTTCGTTGTTCATACAATACAATACATTTGGATATTCCAGGGTGTAGGACAAAATTTTATCCACAAAAGCCTCCTGGTATTTTCTTACCACAGGAATATCTTCCAAAGCCGGGACAGTGGAAAAAAATAGATGGTTAGAAGCAATTGCCTTGGAGAAATAATCAATTTCTTCTTTCAATTGACTTTCCTCTGCCGTATAATTGACATTCATAACGGGATTATAAGGACAGCTTTCCCAGCCGACATTTTCAGGTCCATAACCCAAGGAAGCCTCTGATTTAAAATAATCCCAGGGATCCCAAATCTCAATTTGAACGATAATATCCATTTCAGATGTCCATTTCAAAAGGTTTTCAAACCGTTCCCAATAGGTTTCATCCCATTGGTCAAGGTCATATAAACCATTGCTGCCTTTTTGAAATGGCCAGGGGTTACCGGGATTCCTGCTGCTCATGGTATTGCGGATGTAATTGCCCCCTACCGATTTTAATTCCTCCAGGTGGGCTTTCATACCATCCGGATGATTAAATAGGTTGTCCTCCTTTGATCCACCCCTGAGTAAAATCGGCTCACCATTATATTGCCAATAAAAAGGATTTTTAGGAAAAATTTCAATGGCATCAACGACCTGGTTGGCAACAGTATCAGAAGTGTTTTTTAGTGGGGTGCTACAACTTGAATAAAGCATGCCCGCCAGAATTAGGATTGCCGGCAAATAAGCATTTTTTTTTGAAAATAAATGTTTCATCTATTTATAATTGTCTTTTAATGGTCATAACTTGCCCCGTACCGAAGGTCGGGGTGGAATCTCGCATGTTTGATAATCATCCCTCCGTGTGTCGCTTGCGTCATGCCTGTCTGCCTCAGGCAGGCTCGATTTCATCTTTTATAGGTTTCATGGTTCTAAGTCAGGAATTATTCCTATGCTTTACGGTTGGATTAATTTGGATTTAATTTCTTTTATTCTTTCCCTGACGGTGACCTCTGCCACATTTACTTCCTCAGAAACCGCTTTTAAAAAGGCCTTTACAGCACCTTTGTGGTCAGTAGACCGACCTTCTTTTACATCGACATACCGCATAGTCGTCCACATCAGGGTTTTCAACTCTTCTTTGTTATCATCGGTCATATAGTATTCCACGACCAAAGAATGGTGGTCATGCCAAATGACCCTGCTCATGATGCGTACCCACTCCCCTACTTTTGCTGGCCTGATATAAGAAATGTTATGGTTGTAAACGACCCATGCCGCATTGTATTTCCTGATAAAATCGATCATCTCCACCCCATACAGTTTGGGAACCTGGTCCTCTCTGGCATTGAAAAAATAATCAAAATACTTGGCATTATTAAGGTGTTGTAAGGGGTCACAGTCCTGAAAGCGGATCACTACCCTGCTTTCTGTCTCCTTCGGATAATGCTTTTCCGGATCAAATTCAAACATATTTATGGATTTAATATTAAGGGAACAAGATTTTACCTCTACAAATATATGATTTATATCATTGCATGGTTTCTGAATAATTCCTTATCTTAAGGAAAAATAAAAACCCCTTTATGTTATGAAAATCCTAGTTCCCACTGATCTGTCTGAGAATGCCAGTAACGCTTTAAATTTTGCCAAATCATATGCCAAATTACAAAATGCCTCGATTACCTTGCTGTATTCCTATTATGCGGTATATGACTTTGCAGCTCAGGCTGCTGAAATTATACAAACCATAGAAAGTGATGCTAAAACTGCCCTTAAAAAGGAAATCAAAAAGAGTGGTGGTGAAATATCCATCAATTACAAAATAGTGCAGGGAACGGTATCCACATCAATTTTAGCTACGGTATTAAACGGGGATTATGACTTGATCATCATGGGAACACAAGGTGCCAGCGGTATTAAAAAAACATTAATTGGGTCGAATACGGCAACGGCGGTTAGAGAGAGCGAAGTACCAATCATTGCCGTACCTGCCGGTGCAACATTTGAAAATATAAAGGAAATCAAGGTAGCCTTGGAATTGGAAAATGAAAATGAGGGGATGTTTAAAAAACTGATTGAACTTACTGAAACATGGAACCTTCCGTATCGGGTATTGCATGTAGAAACCAAGTCGGATTTTAACAAAAACCTGTTGTTCAAAGGAATGGAAAAGTACCTGGAAGAATCCTTCCCCGACAGTGACTTTGATTTTGAATTAATATCCTCCGAAGATCCGGATGAAGGTTTGGATGATTATCTAAAAGAAAAAACAGATAGTTTACTGGTCATGTTTTCCAAAAACAAAACCTTTTTTGAGTTTTTATTCAATAAAAGCCATAGTGTGAAAATGGTTTACCATACCCATATACCTTTATTGGTCATTAAATAAATTATGAAAGCTGTCGTCATCACGGAACCCGGTGGACCGGAAAAATTACAAATTGAAGAACGGGAAATCCCCCTACCCGGAATAAATGAAGTATTAATTCAGGTGAAAGCTGCTGGGGTAAACCGCCCTGATATTGCCCAGAGGCTAGGGATTTATCCTGCACCCGCCGGGGTACCGGCAGACATTCCCGGACTGGAAGTGTCCGGTATAATCCATGCAATGGGTGAAGGGGTTAAAACCCATGAAATCGGGGATGAGATCTGTGCCCTGGTGGCGGGTGGGGGATATGCGGAATATGTGACAGCACCGGAAGAACAATGTCTTACCTTACCAGAGGATGTGGGGATCGAAGAAGCTGCCGCCTTACCCGAAACTTTTTTTACGGTATGGAACAATGTATTTGATATCGGGAAATTCAAAGAAGGAGATAAGGTACTGGTTCATGGAGGGAGTAGTGGTATCGGTGTGGCCACCATTCAAATGGTGAAAGCCCTGGGAGGAATGGTGTTGGTCACGGCCGGGACAGATGAAAAATGCGATTTTTGCAAATCGCTGGGAGCTGACTTTGCCGTCAATTATAAAACCCGGGATTTTGAAGTGGAGATAAAAAACAAATTGGGCGGAGATGGGGTAAATATTGTTCTGGACATGGTCGGGGGAGATTATTCTGAAAAAAATATCAGGTTGATGGCAAAAAAAGGACGGTTGGTGATGATCAATGCCATGAAAGGTAAAATGGGCGTTGTGGACTTATTGCGGGTGATGACCCATCAATTGGTAATTACAGGGTCTACCCTAAGGCCTCAAAGCCCAGCATACAAAGGTAATATCGCCAAAAACCTTATGACCGAAATCTGGCCCTTTTTTCCGGAAAAAATAAAACCCATTATCCATACGACCTTCCCCTTGCACCAGGCCAATAAAGCCCACCAATTGATGGAAAGTTCTGCTCATACCGGAAAAATCCTACTCTTGATATAATATTATTGCTGTGTTTAATATAACTTAAATTGATCAAAAAATGGAAGGTCCCTAAAAAATACCGGAGATGGTGAAAGTCCCTTATTATCCTTTTCCATATCGAATAGTCAACCCTTAGCATTGAAACGCCATGAAAATGCCCCTTCAAAATATCCTCTTGCTTCTTTTGGCCCTGGCCTGCGGACCTGGTGAAAAAACCGTTACCCTCACTTCAAATCATTTTGTTTTTGAAAATGCAAACATCATCGATGTCAAGGACGGAAATATCCAGACGGGTCATGTGATTGTAGAGACAATGGGTTTTTCGGATATAATTTTACGGACCTGGCAGATGCCTCCAAAATCGATGAATTGGTCAATCTGAGTAAAGAAAATAAGGTTTGGATAGTTCCCACCCAAGCGCTTTTTGACCGTTGGTTTTCTCCTATTTCAGCCGAAACACTAGATGAACAACCCGAAATGCAATACATGTCTCCTGACACCAGAGAAAATTGGTTGAAGAGCAAAATAAATCTTACCGGAGGAGAAAACTTTGATGCTGAAAAATGGAAACGCTACAATCAATTGAGGTACCAACTGATCAAGGCCCATCATGAAAAGGGCCAAGGGCTCCTTTTGGGATCAGATGCCCCACAGGTATATAATGTGCCCGGATTTTCGATTCACCACGAATTGAAAGGCATGTTGGATGCCGGATTAAGCCCACTAGAGGCCATTCAGATCGGTACGCTCAATCCCGCCACTTTTTTTGACGAAAATTTTGGCCAGGTTAAAGCGGGGTTGGATGCGGATTTGATATTGGTAGAAGAAAATCCATTGGACAATATCGAAAATTTAAAAAACCCGGCCGGAGTAATGGCCAGAGGCCAGTGGTTGAATAAAAGCCAAATCGAGGAAAAACTGGAAGCCATAGCGGAAAATTATAAAAAAATATAGTTTATTTACATGCTCAGAAGTTTATTTCATTACCCAAAACATCTTTTAAATGAGACCTTACATCCTGGCAGAAACCAACTGGAAAGCACTTAAAGAAAAAAAAATTGAATTGGCCATACTCCCTTGGGGAGCTACTGAGGCCCATAACTATCATTTACCCTATGGTACAGATGTATTTGAAGCAGATGCCATCGCTGCCGAAGCGGGGAAATTAGCTTGGGAAAAAGGTGCCAAAATCATGGTGCTACCAACGATTCCCTTTGGTGTAAATACGGGGCAATCCGATATTTTGCTGGACATCAACCTCAATCCGTCCACCCAATTAACCATTTTAAAGGACATTGCTGCTGTTCTTCAACGGCAGGGCATTCCCAAATTGTTGGTTCTTAACAGTCACGGAGGAAATGATTTCAAAGCCATCCTGAGAGAATTGGGACTGGAATTTCCGGATATGTTTTTCAGCACCTGCAATTGGTTTCAGGCAATGGATAAAACCAGGTATTTTGAATTTGAAGGAGATCATGCAGATGAAATGGAAACCAGCCTGATTATGCACCTGCATCCAAATTTGGTATTGCCTTTGGAGGAGGCCGGAAAAGGGGAAGAAAAACTTTCCAAAGTTAAAGGTTTCAGAGAAGGATGGGCTTGGGCGGAAAGAAGGTGGTCCCTGGTTACCGAGGACACCGGCATTGGAAATCCAAAAGCATCTACAGCAGAAAAGGGGAAGAAATTTTTGGAGGACCTGAGCCAAAAAATGGCTCAATTTATCGTTGAACTGGAACAATTGGACCTAACAGATAGGTATGAATAACAGCCCTTTCTGCGAATAAAGGGGAAAATCATTGAAAATCAACAGAAATAAAATGCGTCCTTTTTTTAGGATTTTAATTTTAATTATTACAAACCTGATATTTTCCTTTTCGGGATTCGGGCAAGGCGTACCCTATTCGAGACAAGACAGTCTTAGGGGTAGCATCACGCCCGAAAGGTCATGGTGGGACCTGTTATATTATCACCTGGATATCGAAGTGGACCCCAAAGAAAAGACCATTGAAGGTAAAAATACCGTTTTCTACAAAGTGCTGGCAGCCGGAAACAATCTCCAAATTGACCTCCAACCACCCATGCTAATAAAAGAGGTAAACCAGAATGGACAAACGCTGGATTACACTCAGGAGGGTAATGCTTATATTATCCATTTGCCTGCCCGCCAAAAGCCAGGAGAAACCCATTCCCTGGAAATTGAATTTGGCGGAGAACCACGGGTAAGTATTAATCCACCCTGGAACGGTGGTATTACCTGGAAAAAGGACAGGAAAGGAAAACCTTTTATTGCCAATTCCAACCAGGGAGATGGGGCAAGTTTGTGGTGGCCCTGTAAAGATCATATGTATGATGAACCCGACAGCATGTTGATCAGCGTAAAAGTTCCTGATCCCCTTATGAATGTCTCCAATGGCAGGTTAAGGGAAACAGAAAAGCACCCTGAGGGAAAAACGACTTACCATTGGTTTGTAAGCAATCCCATCAGTAACTATGTGGTCAATATCAGCATCGCCGATTATGCCCATTTTTCTGAGCTTTATTTGGGAGAAAATGGCCTGTTGACGATGGATTATTTTGTTTTAAAAGAAAATCTAAAAAAAGCCAGAACACAATTCAAAGATGCTCCCAGATTAATGCGTGCATTTGAATACTGGTTTGGGCCTTATCCTTTTTATGAAGATGGGTTCAAGTTGATTGAAGTGCCCTATCTGGGCATGGAACACCAGAGTGCCGTTACTTATGGCAACCAATACCTTCCCGGTTACAAAGGAAAAGACTTTAGTGAAACCGGTTGGGGCCTTTTATTTGACTATATCATCATTCATGAATCGGGTCACGAATGGTTTGCCAATAACATCACTTACAAAGACATTGCAGATATGTGGATTCACGAAAGCTTTACCACTTATTCAGAAAGTATTTTTCTGGATTACCATTATGGCGTCCTTGCCGGAAATGAGTACCTCCAGGGAGCAAGAAAGGTAATCAAAAATGACATACCCATTATCGGAGATTATGGGGTCAATCAAAAAGGATCCGGAGATATGTACTTTAAAGGTGCGAATATCCTTCATACCCTCAGACAATGGATCAACGATGACGAAAAATGGCGCTCCATCCTGCGTGGGATGAACCGGGAATTTTATCATCAAACCGTTAGTACCCAACAAATAGAGGACTTCATCAGTAAGGAAAGCGGACTGAATCTAGCTTCTTTCTTTGACCAGTACTTAAGAACCACCCAAATCCCATTGTTTCAATTCCAGTGGGTAGGTAAGGAATTAAAATATAGGTGGTCTAAGGTGGTGCCTGGTTTTAACATGCCAATTAAAATTCATCAGAATAAAGCTAGCATCTGGCTTAACCCAAATGAAAATTGGCAAAGTACCGAAAAGATTTTGCCGAATTCACCATTCGAAACAGACTTGAATTTTTATATTGAAGTTGAGGAAAACCAACCTTAAAATTAAAATCCCAAACCATCATTTTAGGACTTCAACAACATGATATCCCGGAAATGTTGGATAATTTTAACTTAAATTAAATAACATCATCACTGTATGAAAAAAGACACCAAAATTGCAATCATCGGATGCGGTAATCTGGGACTTTCCATTGTCAATGGACTTTTGGGAACAGAAGGCTTTAATGGGGAAAGACTTAGGGTAACCAAAAGGCACCCCGAGAGCCTATTTTATTTGCAGTCCCAAGGGGTAAAAGTTTTATCGGACAATAAAGAGGCGGTAAAAGATGCTGATGTGGTGATTTTGGGGGTGAAGCCCTATAACATCTCCCAGGTGTTAAAGGAAATCCAACCCGTTTTAAAAAAAGACCAACAGGTGATTGCCTCCCTGGCAGCAGGCATTTCTTTGGATATGATTCGGAAAGAACTTGAACCTGGTACCACCCTTTTCAGGGTCATGCCCAATATTGCGGCGGACATCAAGGAATCGATCACCTGTATTTGTGGAGAAGGTTTTGACCAGGATACTGAGGCTGAAATCAAAGACATATTTAACAGTGTGGGAATTTCCATTACCATTGAGGAACACCTGATGGAGGCAGCCACGGTACTTGGTGCCTGTGGGACTGCCTTTGTATTGCGGTTTATGAGGGCCATGACCCAAGGAGGGATTCAAATAGGCTTTGATGCTAAAACAGCGAATAAAATTGTGACCCAAACGGTAAAAGGTGCCGCGGAATTGATTATTCAAAAAGGAATCCATCCCGAGGCCGCCATTGATAAAGTCACCACGCCTAAGGGATCCACTATCAAGGGACTTAATGAAATGGAGCATCATGGATTCAGTTCGGCCATGGTGAGGGGCGTGGTAGCATCCTATGAGGACATTAAAAAATAACCGAATATGAAGCGCATATTACCATGGGTACTTGGCCTGGCCATTATTTTGGCATTGCTGTACATGGCAGGTCCTAAAGACAGGATTCAGGATCTAAGCGGTACCTACCCCAACGTACCATCTGATCTCAATGCCTTGGAACAATATATCCAATCCAAAGAGGATACCGTCATCGGTTTGAAATCCAATAACCAGGCCAGAATAGTGTGGGCAGATCCTTCCAAAAAGGAAAAAACACCCTACAGTATCCTGTATGTCCATGGCTTTGGGGCCAGCCAAATGGAAGGGGATCCGGTACATAGGAAATTGGCAGCACATTTTGATGCCAACCTTTATCTATGCCGGTTGCCGGAACATGGGATCAGAAGACCCAATGCCTTTGAAAATTTAAATCCCACGGATTTGGTAGCGGGGGCCAGAGAAGCTTATATGATCAGCCGGCAATTGGGCGATTCGGTTATTGTGGTGGGAACTTCTATGGGAGGAGCACTTTCTTTGATTTTGGCAGAAGAGAGACCGGAAATTAAGGCGGTTTTACTGTATTCCCCCTGTATTGCTATCTATGAAGACCGTTTGGATCCCCTATTTCAACCCTGGATGAAATACTTGATGAAAATGACCATGACCAATGAAAGGGGAATGCTGGAAATCCCCAGAGAAAAAGAAGAAGCTAAATATTGGGCCGAGGAAGCCCATATCAATGCCTATAGTAGTTTGGGGATATTAATTAAGAGTAAGATGAACAAGGCGACTTTCTCAAAAATCAAACAGCCTCTCTTTATGGGGTATTATTTTAAAGATGAGGAAAACCAGGATAAGGTGGTCTCAGTGCCGGCCATGCTGCATATGTTTGAAAATGTGGGCAGTCCGGAAAATGTGAAAAGAAAAGTGGCTTTTCCTGATGCCGGTGACCATGTGATCAGCTGCAGCATTAAAACCGAAAGCTGGCCGGAAGTTTTGGAAGAGAGCATAGCATTTCTTGAAAATATTGTAGGCATCATCCCAGCCCGTAATGTATCAGAAACAAGGTTGCAAAAAGAAACTCAATGAACCCAAGAGGCGGGGCATAAACGCCTTAAATTCAATATTTTATGTAAAATATTGACCAAAATATTATTACGGGTTGTTAAATTTTTACAATTAGTAACCTCATATTATTCCACAATTAAAAAGGGCTACGGATTAAGTTCTGTAGCTCTTTTTTTGTGCCGTTTAGGACAATCAACCAGGTAGTGAAAATCCAAGGAGTAAAGAAAGGGATATCGCCACCTATATTTGGAAATAGATTTGCCACCCCTGTACCTGAAGCCGGAACAGATTTGTGGTACATTCAAGTGTAACTGTAACATAACTCCACCAAAACCACGAAAATATATCCCAAAGTGCCAATAAATTACAGGGTTGATGTTCTGGCAAGCTGGAACTTTAAACATATTGTGAACCTTGATAGAATAAAGGGTTACAATTCCATAAATTTGAGACTAGGATACCCGATGATTGAAATTAGGAGTCCTCTGGAACTGATAAATTATGAAGACTAAAACTGAAAAAAGATTTGATTCTGTAAAGATGATGAGGGAAATCAGGGATAAGATTTCTAAGGATACGGAAAACATGGATTTTAAAGAATTCAAAAAATATATGGATTCAAAACTAAAGTCAAAAGGTTCCAAATCCTCGGAAAATTAATATATCTGGCAGTGACCATTGCAGATGTGCGAGTAGCGGATGTATGAAGACCCATAGGGATGATTAATTATCGGAAATTTATTTAAAATGTTGAACCGATTATTAAAATCTTTTTTTAATTACTTCCTTCCATACGAGAGTTTAATCTTTATTGTTTTTCTCCTGAAACTTTCAACGGACTACTCTATTTCGAATCTTTCAAAGTTTGTGTCTGGCTGACAGAAAAGTACTTTGATATCGATACTTTCGAGGAATTGCAATCCGTTTGGATATACCGGACCAAATTGACCCCCGAATGGTGCGGGGATCCGTAAGGTTAAAGTACCTATAAAAACTTGATTTCTACTAATGTAATAATAAAATTTATACTTTTGTGACATGAGAAATACGGTGGATATTAATGTTAGCATGCTTACTTGGGCGATTGACCGAGCTGGATATGATTTGCATGAGTTCACCGAGAAGATGCCAAAAGTTACTGCCTGGCTGAGTGGTGAAAAAAAACCTACCGTGAAACAACTTGAGCGTTTTTCTAAAATGGTTTACATTCCTTTTGGCTATCTATTTTTACCTGAACCCCCAAAAGAAAAACTTCCTATCCCCTTCTTCAGAACAAATGGAAAGCAAACAGAAAAGGTTAGTGTAAATGTATATGACACCATTTTGCTACTTCAACAACGACAAAACTGGTTAAAAGAATATTTTAATGATAATGGTTTTAATCCTTTAGATTTTGTGGGTCAATTCAAAGGGAGTAATGACATTTTTGCAATAGTTGATAGTATTCGAACTACTTTAGGACTAACTGAAGACTGGGCTAGACATTTTAGGACTTGGCAAGAAACCCTTAATCACCTGGTTGAAACAATAGAAGAAAAAGGAATAATCACTGTCTTTAATGGAGTAGTTGAAAATAACACATCTAGACCGATTGAAGTAGATGAGTGTAGAGGATTTGTTCTTGTTGATGATTTAGCACCTTTCATGTTTGTTAACAACTCCGATGCAAAAGCAGCCCAGCTATTTACAATTGCTCACGAACTTGTACATATTTGGACAGGGCATAGTGCTGGTTTCGACTTTCGTAAGCTTCAACCTGCAGATGATCCAATAGAAGTTCTCTGCGACAAAGTTGCTGCTGAATTTTTAGTTCCCGAAAAATCCTTTGAAGAACAATGGACGAATAACCCTAGTATAAAGTATTGTTCTCGTTTTTTTAAAGTGAGCGAAATTGTTATTGCAAGAAGAGCACTCGATACGGGAAAGATAACTAAGAAACAGTTTTTTTCCTTTTATGAGGAATATAAAAATAGAGAATTTATCAAAAAACAAAATCAAGGATCTGGAGGTGATTTTTATGCCACTGCTACGAAGCGACTAAGCTTGACATTTGCTTCCCATGTAAATAATGCAGTAAAAACTGGTCAACTACTTTATCGAGACGCTTACAAATTAACAAGTATGAAAGGGGATACATTCGATAAATTTTTTGCTAAAACCATATAATTGGAATGAAAGTATATGTGGTAGATAGCAATTTTTTCATCCAAGCTCATAGAGCTACTTA
This sequence comes from Cyclobacteriaceae bacterium, assembly GCA_040905205.1. Lineage (GTDB taxonomy): Bacteria > Bacteroidota > Bacteroidia > Cytophagales > Cyclobacteriaceae > Cyclobacterium. The sequence continues at coordinate 2,647 of JBBDSB010000258.1, read as the reverse complement.
TCCCCTTGATGTTGCAAAAAGTTTCTGGGTGAAAGTTCATGAATTAGCTCAATCTGGAACGATTATTAGTATTGACAAAGTAAAAAAAGAACTTTTCAACAAGAACGATGACTTAGAAGATTGGTGTAAAAGTAATTTACCCGAGGATTTTTTTAATGATTCTTCAACTGCGTTAAGTCAATATAGTCAAATATCTTCGTGGGCGACATCAAAAAGTGACCATTACCTTGCAAATGCAATTAACGAATTTCTTAATGTCGATGAAGCAGATGCATTTTTAGTAGCTTTCGTTCTTGAAGATGCTCAGAATAGGATTTTAGTAACCCATGAAGTGAGTGACCTTAATCGAAAAAATAAAATCAAAATGCCGGAGTCTTGTAATCATTTCGGTGTAACATATATGAACACAATCGAAATGTTTAGAGAATTGGGTATAACGTTCTAAAAAATAAAGAAGCCCAATCGTAGCCCGACCTGATTTGGAGAGTGGCCGACCTTCTGAGAGGCGATTACAAACAGTCGGATTATGGAAAAGTGATTTTGCCTATGACAGTTCTGAGAAGACTGGACTGCGTACTTCAACCCTCCAAACAAAAAGTACTGGCATACCTTCCCAAAGTGGATTCTCTGAAAGAAAGTGGAAAAGACATTGCCTCAATAAAATAGCTGGTTTCAACTTTCACAACAGGAGCCAATTCAACTTTGCCGACTTTAAATCAGATAGGCTTTATAAATATAGATGATTAGGCAGGAAATCGCTATTTTTGATTATAATTCATTAAAATGAAAATCAACAAGATAGAGCTAAACAATTTTCGAAATTTCGATAATGTTGCTTTCTATTTTCCAACCAATTTTACCGTTGTGATTGGTCTAAATGGAAAAGGGAAATCATCAGTACTACAAGCTTTAAGGGTAGCAGCAGCTACTTTCTTTATGGGTATTGATGAAGCAGAAAGGTATCACATTCAAAAAGAGGATGTTAGAAGAATTGATTTAAACAATCGTTTCGTTCCACAAAAAAACTGTGCTATTACTGCAACCGGAGAAGTGAATAATACTGCTATTGTTTGGAAGCGAACAATGGCAAAACATACGGGAAGGACTGATTACAAAGAGGCATCTGCTTTGATTGAAAGTGCAAAGCTGCTCAACGATGCGTTGAATGAAGATTTGCTTGAAAGAGTTGACTTACCGGTGATTAACTATTTCAGTACAGCCCGTCTTTGGGGAGAAGTAAAACAAACCATAAAACTGAAGAAGAAAGGTTCCAGGTTAAGAGATGGTTATGCTCGATGCATAAACGACAGAAGTGACAAAATATCTCCTATGGAATGGATTAAGTCTGCGTATTGGAAAAAATTAAAGGAAAAACCTGAAAGTGTTTTGCTAGATGCCGTTTTGCAGGCGATTGATAAATGTATTCCTAATTGGACTCCAATAGAATGGGACGAAGATTCTGATGACTTAGGTGGAGTGTTAACCCATCCGAATGGAAGTAAAACTTTTGTGCCTCTTTTTTATTTGAGCGATGGATTGAGAACAATGGCAGCTATGGTAGCCGAAATTGCCTATCGTTGTGTAGTTTTAAACCCTCATTTAGGAATCAAGGCTGTAAGGGAATCAAAAGGCATTGTATAAATTGATGAAATTGATATGCACTTGCATCCCAAATGGCAACAAAGTGTGGTAAATGAGTTAAAAACAGCTTTTCCGAATGTTCAGTTTATCGCTACTACACACTCTCCCTTTATAGTCCAATCATTGAAAGCAGAAGAATTGATTAACCTTGATGCTGTGGTTGAAGAGGACCCCGACAGAATGAGTATTCAGGAGGTAACTTCGCATATCATGAAAGTGGAACCAAGAAGCTTGGAATACCAACAAGATTTTGACATCACAACAGAGTATTTAAACCTGCTATCACTCCTTCAAAAGGACAAGGAGGGCAATAAAAATGAAATAAAACTAAAACTTAATGATATAGAAAAAGCTGCTGAAATCAACGATCCTGCAGTAGCTGCATTTTTAAAAATGAATCGTTTGGCTGTTGTTGGAAAGTATGACAGTGAAAGTAAAAACCAAGAAAATCAATAATATATGCGTCCCATAGAAAGAGGGCCAAGGCCATTGAATGCCGATGGTAGCCCAAAGACTTTTTCAACTTATGGCAATGCACGTAGAGATTTGATAGAAAGGAGAGCTAAGCGGCACTACAGAAGCAGGGTTGAAAAGGGCCAAATTTCAATTTGGCCCTATTTTAAAATCCATTGACCCCCCCGATGATCAGGGAAATGACCAATAAAATCACAAATAAATAAAATATAATTTTGGCAATGGAAGCCAGACCGGATGCCAGGGTGGTAAAGCCTAAAACGGCAGCAATCAAGGCCACAACCAAAAAAACAACTATCCATGTTATCATAATCAATAGGGTTTGGTGAAAATTAATTGTATGGTTTTAACAGTTAAATACAATAATTAAACCAAAGTAGGCAAAATTGAAATTTTCTATGATTAAATTGCTCAAATGACTATCATCTAACTAAACGCCTATCTTCATGGAAATCTGACATTTGTTATCAAAATAGATAATAGGAGCACCGCTCATTGATGAACTGAGTTGGACTTCATTTACTCTATGATT
>JBBDSB010000257.1:0-7909 GCA_040905205.1 Cyclobacteriaceae bacterium | reverse complement strand
AGTAAGGACAACATGAAAATGATGGTTAAAAAGGGTATAGGGAAAATTAAAAATCAAAAATCCACCGGAAAATTCAGATTGGATTGATTGATCCCATAATCTTGGAAAAAGCGGGGAAAAAAAATACTATTTCCCAATCTGAAAAAGCAATAAATTCCGGAATTCTGAAAAAAAGCTTAAAGGAGAAAAATTTATTATTCTCCTTTAAGCTTTACAATTTAAGGTGTTTTTTTAATTACCTGAAACGATTAATCTTTTTCCCAAGGCTTGCTGTTTTTTGCTTTGGGTCCGGTAATTCTTTCTCGTTTTAACAAGTCAGAATTAATTTCGACCACCTCATAATCCACCTTTCGGTGTTTTTTGTTTTTATAGGCGGGTCCTTTTTCTTTCTTTTCATCGACTTTTACCAACAAGGAGCCTGTTCTGGCTTGCTGCTTCCAAGGTTTGTAGTTCTTGGCTGCTGGGCCTTTGAGATCTTGATGAGATTGCGCATTCGATACATTAAAGGCAAGAAAACATGCGGCTAATATAAATGTGAACCTGATCATTAGAATTGTGTTTAATAAGTTTTTAATTGTTCCTTACTTACCTATACGGATCTCAGGGGAAAAGTTGTTGTAAAACAGATAAAAGTTAAAGTAAAAATTAAATTTATAAAATTAAATACCGTAATAATAAATAAACCAGTAAAAATATAGTGTTTTTTTCAACTTAAAAAATGAAAAAATCTGCAAAAAAGAGGTGATTGGGGTGATTTTTGAGCCTGTTTTTGAAATGTTGGTGAAAAAACGCAAAAAACCGCAGTCTTTTTAAAAGACTGCGGTTTTTTGGCGATTTTTAAGAAAAAAAATGAAAATTTAGAAGGAAAACACGGCTGCGAGCAGGAAAGATGCTAAATTATTCGAGTTTTCGTAGTCATTGTTCAAAAAGAAGTTTTCGGACATGGTGTCCATTCTGACTTCGGGAATAAGGGTTAAATTATCCAAAATTTTTGCATTACCGGATAAAGTGACGGCAAAAACATTGCCGTCTCCATTGCTTAATCCCACTACGTCCTCCAGGCCTTCGTTGAAAACGCTGAAATATTCACCTCGGACACCCAACGAAAATTTTTCGGATGCAGCCACCTGTAAATATCCGGCTACACCGTAAAAGCCAGCGCCATCCGCTGATGCATCCATTATACTGGTGCCATTGAAAAATTGTCCTGCTGAAGTTGTATTGTAAGTAGTATTCAATCCAAAATACAAAGATTCGGTTAGATCGTACCCGGTGGTGAGGTCAATTTGAAAGGTGTTTCCCATAGAAGAGTTCCCAAATGAAGAGAGGGTGTTCATATCCAATTTTCCGTCCTGATCACCGTAAAGCAAATTTAGATATGTGCCACCGGCATCAGTGGTGTAAGCCAACTGCCCCCCAAGGGTATAGGATCCAATGGAATTGAATTCAGTGACATCAGTTGGATTCATGACCGAAGCCATAAAGGACAAATTTTCGGATAATTGAAAATCCGCCTTAATACCGGTATGGGAAAATGGGCCATATGAAAACATATAGGAGGTGGAATAATTGAAATTTCCAGTTGGGGAAATCACTTCATAACCAAGGTAAGTATTGAAATTTCCAATGGTAAAAGTTACGGCGTCACTGACATTCCAGTACATATACAGCTGGTTTACTATCTGTGAACTTCCTGCTTCAAACCCTGCATAAAGTGGTGAGCCAAAAACGGCATCCTCACCCCTTGGTCCAAAAACCAGGTCGGCTACAAAACCCACCTTTTCTCCCTCATAAGTGGCGATGATATTGGCCATGCCCAATGAGAAACCTGGGAGATTGGCAAATGAAGTGGCAGGGGCCTGGAAATTATCCCCTTTATTGGGGGCATTCAGATTGGACCTGAAATAGGCATCAACAGAGCCCGACAAAGTTACGTTTGATTCTTCGGCTTCTTCCTGTCCCAATACTAGGGTTACGGAAGATAAAAGAAATAAGAGAATTAGTAGTTGGAATTTTTTCATTTTAAATTTGAATATTAGTTAATGATAATTTGACTAATGAGAACCCTTGCCCATGCTGAAAGAGAGTGGTATTTTTTTCGATGGGCAGGGTTCTGTTTTTTATTGAGTATTACTAGGGGGCAAATTTTATTCATCGTACACTATGGTGTATCCTCTTATACCATGCTCATGACTATCCAAACCGGATTTTTCATGCTCTTCGGATACTCGTATACCAATGGTGATTTTTAAAATATAGAATATTAGCAGTGCGGAGAAAAAAGCTGTGGCACCGCAAATGACCACACCCAGCAACTGGCTCAGAAAGGAGTGTTCCGAATTATTGGAAAAAATACCAACAGCCAAAGTTCCCCAGATACCACAGGTAAGGTGCACTGAAACGGCACCCACCACATCATCCAGTTTCATTTTATCCAGGAATACAGCGGAAAGAACAACAAGAACACCCGCAACAAAACCAATTAATAAAGCGAAGATGGGACTAAATACATCCGCCCCTGCTGTTATTCCTACCAATCCGGCCAATATGCCGTTTAATACCATACCCAAGTCCAGTCTTTTGAAAACGAAGTAGGCGGTAAAAAAACCTCCGATTCCTCCTGCACAGGCACCCAAAGAAGTGATGACCAATACATAGGAAACAAGGCCCGGATCAGCAGAAAGTACGGAGCCTCCGTTAAATCCAAACCAACCTAACCATAATAAAAAGACGCCTATTACGGCTAAGGGAACGCTGGATCCCGGTTTTTCTATGGTTTTTCCATTGACGTATTTTCCGATACGTGGGCCCACCATAATGACCCCTGCCAATGCGCCCCATCCTCCTACAGAATGTACCAGGGTAGAACCGGCAAAATCATAAAATCCCATGGCATCCAAGGCTCCTCCACCCCATTTCCAGCTTCCGATCAAGGGATAGACCAGGCCAACGAACACTACAGTGAAAACCAGGTAAGCCCAAAGTTTTACCCGCTCAGCAATTGCCCCTGAAACAATAGTGGCAGCAGTAGCGGCAAACATGGCCTGAAATAGGAAGTCTGTCCAGTAGGTATAACCCGCACCTGCATATTCCGCTGAGATGTCGGCATCAGCAGGATTGAACCAGAACATGCTCCAGCCTGCACCGTCGAAACCAAACCATCCCGGCACATCAAACCCGGGATACATCAAAAAAAAGCCTATCAATGAATACGATACGATGCCAAGGATCGGCGTCACTGTATTCTTGAATAGGATATTTACGGTATTCTTTGCCTGACCAAATCCAGACTCTACACCAGCAAAGCCTAGATGCATAATAAATACGAGGGCAGTCGCCATCATCATCCACACATTGTTGGTTGTCAATAGATTTTGGGTGATAGCAGCTCCATAATCAATTGCCTCAGAAACACCTTCTGTGCTTATCTGAGTCAAAATTGTGAAAATTCCTTTCATAGACATTTACTTTTTAGGGTTAATAATAAACTTGTTCTAATATTCCGGATATAATTTTCAAATCTAAACATTAATTGGTTAAAAAAACAACCTCTATTATTTATAAAAACATTTTTAAAATATTATATGGGTATAAAATTAGGTCCTAATCTGAAAAAATATGTAAATTAATTGAAATAAAGCAAAAAAATTTGCTGTCCTATATTTAGTATAAAAAATTTAATTATAAATCATTTTATAAAAAATTAGATTGAAAAAAAGTATAAATACCAAATATTAATTTATTAAAAATATATTAACACGAATTTTAATATTTTGCAGGAGGAACTGTTAATTGATTGGGATTGATTTTGTAAATGGTAATTTTTAAAGAAAAAATATTTTTTGATTTTTTAGCAAAAAAAAAAATTAATTCACTGTATTTTTTTAGATAATGGAATGTTATGACGATAAAAATGTTAAAAAAATAATGATTTAATCAAATTTTAAATAAAATCATTTTAGTAGTGTGGCCACTTCTTTGGCGAAATAAGTGAGGATAATTTTTGCACCGGCCCTTTTAATACCCAGTAAAGATTCCAACATGGCCCTTTCCCCATCCAGCCATCCATTGGCCGCCGAAGCTTTGATCATCGCATATTCTCCGCTTACATTATAGGCAGCTATGGGTAAGGGGAAATTTTCGCTGAGCAATTTAATCACATCCAAATAAGCCAATGCGGGTTTTACCATTAAAAAATCGGCCCCTTCTTCCATATCCAATTGCCCTTCTATTAAAGCTTCCCGGCGGTTGGCGGGATCCATTTGGTAGGTTTTTTTATCTCCTGCCTTAGGGGCAGAATCCAGGGCATCCCGGAAAGGATTGTAAAAAGCACTCGCATACTTAGCCGTATAGGACATGATGGAAACATCTTTGAAATCATTTTCATCCAGTAATTTTCTGAGATAACCCACCCTGCCATCCATCATATCAGATGGGCCTATGATATCTGCCCCGGCTCTGGCCTGAGCCAATGTCATCTTGCCAAGTATATCCAGGGTTTCATCATTGAGGATTTTTCCGTTTTCTACCAAACCATCGTGTCCATCCGAGCTATAAGGGTCCATGGCTACATCTGTCATAATGCAGGCTTCCGGAAAGGTCTGCTTAATCTTGTAAAGCGCTTTAAGGTAAAAAGTTTCAGGTTGATGGCTTTCTGTGGCCAACCGATCCTTTTTATGATCGGGGTAAGCGGGAAAAATGTCAAATGCCATAATGCCCAATGCCATGCAGGCATCAATTTCCTCCAACATCAGGTCCATGGAATACCGGTAAATGCCTGGCATGGAAGCCACTTCAACTTTCTGGTTGATCCCATCAATCAGAAAAAGGGGAAAAATGAAATCCTTTAAAGACAGCCTGGTTTCCTCTACCAATGAGCGTATTACTGGCGATTTTCTATTCCTTCTGGGTCTTCTAAGCATGCTTTGCGTTTTTATAAGTGATAACCTGTGCTTTAAATTACCAAAATATACCTAAAATGTGGCAAAGATTTGTTTTTAGAATTAAACCGGGAATAATACTGTTTGCCCATGTCTGACATTTCCATTTTTATTTTTTCCTGTTTTATAAAAGTAGGTAGGGTGGTTCAGGCCTCAAAAATTAATTCCCTGACTTTTCCAGCACTTAATTCACGAAAATCATGAATGTATAAATGGCATGGAGGCAAATCACTTTTGGAATGGCTGGAAAGCACGCCCACTACTTTCATCCCTGCATTGATGGCTGCCGATACGCCGGAATAGGAGTCTTCAAATACCAGGCAGTTGAGTGGGATCACTTCCAGGGTCTTTGCAGTAGTAAGGTAGATTTCAGGATCAGGTTTATGGTTTTTGACATTTTCGCTTGCCATGATCGACTCCATATTTGGCCCAAACCCCAAGGTATTCATGATCAAATCCAAATTGGCCCTTGGAGCCGAGGTGGCCACCCCGGTTTTAAAATCATGTTGCTTTAACTGGTACAAAAAAGGAAGGAAGCCTGGGAGGGTCTCCACCTTGTCAGCATATATTTCTCTGAAAAGGCCCTCTTTTTCGTTTTCAAGGTCATTAAATTCTTCCCCTGTTATTTCCCTGCCAAGAAAATGGCTGAAAATATATTTGTTGCTTTTGCCATACATGTGTCTTTCAAATTCATCTTCTGTGGGATTCAGTCCCCTTTTACCAAAAAACACCCTAAAAGCATCGGAATGAAAGGGGTTAGTGTGGCAAATGACACCATCCATATCAAATATTACAGCGCAACTTTCCATTTATTGTGAAGAAAAAATATAGGATTAAGATTTTTTAAATTGAAGGATGGTCTTTTCGATGATGTCACAGCAGCAGTGTAATTCTTCCTCGGTCATTACCAGTGGCGGAGCAAAACGGATGATGTTTCCATGGGTAGGTTTAGCCAGCAGCCCGTTTTCTTTCATGGCCAGACAAATTTCCCATGCCGTGCTACTTTCCGGACTGTCATTAATAACAATGGCATTTAAAAGGCCCCTGCCCCTTACCAAGGCGATCCATTCGGATTTTTCAATCAATAAGCGCATGCGTTCCCGGAATATTTTGCCCAGTTTCCTTGCATTTTGAGCCAGTTTTTCATCTCTCACCACCTCCAGGGCCGTCATAGCTATTTTGGCGCCCAATGGATTGCCCCCAAAAGTGGAGCCATGCTGGCCTGGATGTATCACATTCATGATATCATCATTGGCCAATACGGCAGAAACAGGATAAAATCCGCCGGATAAGGCTTTGCCCAATATTAAAATATCAGGCGCTGTATAGCTGGCCTGCTTCTCACAATGCCCCTCACAATTGCAGTTGCCACAAACTGCCAGCAAAGACCCGGTCCGTCCAATGCCGGTCTGGATTTCATCTGCCAATAACAAAACGTTGTGTTTCCGGCATAGCTGAGCAGCATCCCGAATATAATCCTCATCAGGAGTGACCACTCCGGCCTCCCCCTGTACCGGTTCAATAAGGAAACCTACGATGTTGGGTTGACTTTCCAATACTTCTTCCAGAGCCGGGAGATCATTATAAGGGATATTAATGAATCCGGGGGTAAATGGCCCGAATTTCTCCCGGGCATTGTCATCATTTGAGAATGAGATGACGGTAGTGGTCCTGCCGTGAAAATTATTGTTGGCCACAATGATCCGGGCTTGGTTTTCAGCGATTCCTTTTTTATCGTATCCCCATTTCCGAACTATTTTGATGGCCGTCTCCACGGCTTCAACACCGGTATTCATAGGCAATACCTTATCAAAGCCAAAGTATTCCGTGATGTATTTTTCGTAAGGACCCAGGACATCATTGTGAAAGGCACGCGAGGACAGGGTTAGGGTTCCCGCCTGTTCTATCAGGGCGTTTTTGATCCTTGGATGACAATGCCCCTGGTTAACCGCGGAATAAGCGGAGAGAAAATCAAAATATTTCTTCCCTTCTATATCCCAAAGATAAACACCTTCTCCCCGGCTAAGCACCACAGGAAGGGGATGATAATTATGGGCACCGTATTGTTTTTCCAGGTTTATTCCTTCCTGGCTGGAACTGATCTCCTGTATCATGGATTGTCGCATTATATTAAAGGTAATTTTACTGAATTCTTCCATTTCAGTTTCAGATGGCAAATATAAGAAAAGGGATTTGTAATCATGAACCAAAACCAAATAGTTGGTTATCTAGGATTTATTTAATAATTTGACACCGTACTTTTGTTATTTAATGATTTCTTCCGATATTTGCCAACCCAATTGAAAAAGACATAAATCATTAAGATATATATCATGGCAAAAATTTGTGACATCACCGGAAAAAGGGTGCAGGTAGGAAATAACGTTTCACACGCTAATAACAAAACTAAACGTAAATTTTATCCCAACCTGCACAAAAAAAGCTTCTTTATTCCTGAAGAAGGTGCGTGGATCACCCTGAAAGTGTCATCTTCGGCATTGAGGACCATCAATAAAAAAGGAATCAGTGCAGTTTTGAAGGAAGCTCAGAAAAGAGGGGACCTCATCATAAAATAGGATTTACCTCAACCAATATTAAAAATACGATAAGCAATGGCTAAGAAAGGTAATAGAGTACAGGTAATTCTGGAATGTACAGAACATAAGCAAAGTGGAATGCCCGGTACCTCAAGGTATATCACCACCAAAAACAGAAAAAACACAACGGAAAGGTTGGAGTTAAAGAAATTTAATCCTATCCTTAAGAAAGTAACGGTACATAAAGAAATCAAATAATGCTTTATGCCCCTAATTTAATACCTAGGGTTCACCATTTAATTTAAAATATCATGGCTAAGAAAGTAGTAGCAACACTGAAAAAAGAAGGAGGAATAAGTTACGCCAAAGTAATCAGGGCGGTAAAATCTGAAAAAACAGGTGCTTATACCTTTAAAGAAGAAATGGTTCCCA
>JBBDSB010000256.1:0-7911 GCA_040905205.1 Cyclobacteriaceae bacterium | reverse complement strand
TCTAACTAAACTGAGACCAATAAGGATTCGCTTGACGATTTAGTCGGTTTTTTAAGACGATCTTAACCTGAACTCAGGTATACAGGTAGTTGCCCTTTTTCTGATCCAGCAGTTCTTCAAAAGACATCAAGTGGTTTCAGAGTCCCATCAATTCAATATCTGGCCATTCTTCTCTTAAATTATCGATTCTGGTCTTTAAAAAATCGGACTGAACCTTGTTTTCCAAACGGTTCCCATAGGCGCTCAGCCATTTATCCGATTTTTGAAAAAATAAGCGGGGGAGGGATTCCTGAAGGAGAAATCCTAAATGGGATATATAATTATTTAATTGAATCTATAAAATTACTGATCAGGCGACTTGCAGCTTCACCACTTCTAATTCGGCCCCTTTCTCGTTTGCTAATTTGCCTTTTTCCAAAACCAGTTGGGTCATTTCAGCAGAAAGATAATAATGCCCACAATTGGTACAAACTTCTGCAGGTACTTTCTTTATCAATACGATAGTCTCTCCTTTTTCAAGGGTCACGGTAACATGTCCCTTTTCCGTGGTACCGGTTTTACATAATGTGCACTCCATAACTATTTGGTTTTAAACCTAATATTTTTATGCCAGAGATCAGGGTCAGGTTCATACGCTGTAACAATCACATAATTAACCCCAATTACTAATGGGTGGGTCTTATCGATATAAAACCCAATATTAAACAACTTGGAAAAGGTTTATCGTTCGGTAAGTCATGGATTATTATTCCAAATTTTATTATCGAATGTATTTTTTCAACTGAAATATCACGCTTGAGCATTTGTTTGATGGCATGATCACTGAAAATCAAATTTTCACAATTAAGCTCAATTGAACCCATCCCCATTTAATTTTCCTCCTATTTTGACAGCAGACTTCAATCGTTTTTTGGCTCTACAAGGTTACCATTATCAAATATAATGCAAATTTGTGTGTTAAAAATTCAATCGCAGGGCAATTTTATAGTCTGAGCCTAAAAATTCTTTTTCGGTTGAGGCGCCTAGCCATACCCAGGATCCCAAAGACCACAAAGGTTTTAGATCTAAGGGAAGGGCGGCACCTTTCATCAAGCTTGCACCAAACAACCTCCATTTTCAATATAATTCTCCATCCTTTCGGACATAAAGAATATTTTCTTCCCGCAGGGCCCGCAGGGATAGGTAAACGGTGATTTTTTTCTGGTTATCCTCATGTATAAATGAGCCAATGAGTTTATGATGAAGTAAAGAAGCCATCAGTTTACTTTGTGAATGTCCATCCCGGACAAGCATCAGGGTAGAATTTGAATAAAATTCTGCCAATACATCGTAAGAAAAATAATATACCCAACCGCCAACATTGCATATATTTGACCTGCAGGCTGCAGCACCAACGGATTGTGAGTGGTTTTACTTATCCTTTAACCGTTATCAATCTCCCTTTTTAATCAAACCTTCGGTCAGTTTATTCAAAGCCTCGACCTTGTATTCAAAATCCCCTTTCAGGGTATCGCGATAGAGGTGAATGTTTTCGACCATCTCATTGATATCTTCGGGAATGATTTCTTCCAACAACTGCCTCAGCCTTTTGGCGGTGGTAGGGCTTTTGCCATTGGTACTGATGGCGATTTTCACATTGCCTTTTGTCACTATACCACCCAAATAAAAATCGCAATATTCGGGGGTATCGGCTACATTCACCAACAAATACCTTTCTTTGGCATCTCTGTAAATCTGCTTGTTGACCTCCTTGTCATCCGTAGCGGCGATGACCAAATGTTTGTGATCAAGGAATTTGTCGCTATAGCCATCTAGAATCAGTTGGATGTTTGGATTATTGGCGGCCAATTTTTTTATCTCCTCTGAAATTTCAAGGGCCACCACGGTAACTTTGGCCTGCGGACTGGATTTTAGGAGAAAGGTTAATTTCTCCAAGCCTACAAAACCAGCACCTACCAATAAAGTGTTTAATTGATGTACTTTAAGGAAAACCGGATAGAGTTCATTCATTTTTGGTAATTATTATTATTATGCCAATTTTGAGGCATAAGCCACTTCTCTGTAAACCTCCAATAATTGGGGACTTTCTTTTACCACGTCTCCCACAATGATAATGGCCGGAGAACCTATACCACTTTCATACGCCTTCATTTCAATATCCATCATCGTACCAGCAATCACTTTTTCATCACAGGTAGTCCCACTTTGAATGACAGCGATGGGTTTTTCATCCTGGTTTTGGTCTTTATATACCTTGACGATATCCGGAAGCTTCCTGGTAGCCATCAACAACACTACGGTGGCCGTAGATCGGGATGCCAGCAATAGGTCCCTCGATAATTCCCCGGAAGAGGTGGTTCCGGTGATGACCCAGAAACTTTCGGATACCCCTCTTTTGGTGACTGGAACTCCTGCGGAAGCAGGTACCGCAAGTGCCGATGAAATCCCGGGAACTACCTCTGTGGGGATTCCAAATTGATGGATATAATCCAATTCTTCGGCTCCCCGGCCAAAGACAAAAGGATCTCCTCCTTTTAAACGTACCACATGCCCATATTTTTGAGCATAGTGAACACATAATTGATTGGTTTCGTCCTGGGGATTATTTTTACTTCCGCTTCTTTTCCCCACAAAAATTCTCAATGCTTTGGCAGGGGCATGATTAAGAAGAATGGGATTGATCAAAGCATCATATAATACTACATCTGCTTTGTTCAGGGTCAATACCCCCTTTAAGGTTATCAAATCAGGATCTCCTGGCCCTGCCCCAACTAAACTCACCTTTGGCCTGGCTTCATTCATCATGCATGTACTTCTTTTGACCTGAAATCATTGATGGTAGCAAATACCCTCTCAGCTGTTTTATAATAATCCCTGGCAAAACTTTCTGTAGGGGCATTGTTTTTCATTTGGTAAACCAAATCAGAAAAGTTGGCCCCCATATCCATTTTACCGGTATCTATAAAGTGCTTTTCAAATTCACTTACAATATTGGCATAGCTGTTGGTATTGATCCCCTCAGCCGTCAAAATGGCCTTTGCAGCATTTACCATACTGGAGTAAGCATGGTAAATACCATCTGCCCATTTTCTTTCTTTAATACGATCTTCTCCATCGGCCAGTTTTTCCCTGGCTTCCAAAAGCAGGGTAGATACCAAATCAATCACCACGCCGGCACATTCTCCCACTCCAATGGCTTTAACATAAGGATCATCATTACCCCAGTCGATAAAATCTTCCTCCACGATATCCTCTGTATTGGCAAGGGGTTTCAACATTTCATAGAAATATTTTTGCCCCAACCTTTCATAATAAAAAGGATAGGTTTCTCCCTCTTGGGCATTTTTTCCAAAATCATCCAATAAGACCTTCAATGCCTGAGGGCCTCTTTTACTGGGTATTTTGATCACTTTATCGGCAAACCTTCCCTGCCCATCTCCAAGGGTGGCACCTCCCAGCAATACCTGCAAAGCCGGTAAAACGGATTTCCCTGCCTTGATAGACATTCCCTGAAATCCTATCGATGCCATATTATGTTGCCCACAGGCGTTCATACAACCTGAAATTTTAATGGTAAGATCCTGATCCATTAAATATTGGGGGTACTCATCCAAAATTAATTTCTCCATGACCACCGCCGCTCCGGTACTGCTCGCTATACCCAGGTTACAGGTATCTGTACCAGGGCAGGCGGTAATATCACCCACAGAGTTATACCCATATTGGGCAAGACCCAATTTTTTCAATTCCTGGTAAAAATAGGGGATCAATTCCTCCTTCACATCACGGATCAGAAAATTCTGTCTCAACGTAAACCTAAGCTCATTATTGGCAAATTCCTTTATCAGATCGGCCAGTTTTCTGGCCACTTCGGTCCTGAAATCACCTAAGTGTATTTTTACCCCAATGGCTTTGAAACCCTTTTGCTTCTGGGGCAGGACATTGGTTAGTTTCCACCTTTTAAAATCAACATTTTCTTCATCCATATCCACGACGGGGATTTCAGGATGGGGAAGGGTCTTATCCGCTTCGTAGGGGGTAGGATCTATCGGATAGCTGCTTTGGGGCAAAGCCTCCTTTTCCTCTTCCGCCAAACGGAGAAATTCCTCTACTCCCAAATTATTCACCAGGAACTTCATTCGGGCCTTCATTCTTTTGGCCCGTTCTCCATGCCGGTCAAAAACCCTTAGCACCCCTTCGATGAAAGGGATCAGCTGATCTGTGGGTAAAAATTCATAAACTGTGTCACCATGCCTTGGCTGGGAACCCAGCCCTCCGCCAAGCAATACTTTGAACCCCCGGATTTCTTGCCCATTTTCAGATTTGCCCTTTGCGATAAATCCCAAGTCGTGCAGGTAAGCAAGTGCCGTGTCTTCTTCGCTGGAAGAAAAGCTGATTTTGAACTTCCTTCCCATTTCCTGGCAAATCGGGTTTCTAAGCAGGTAACGGAAGGTGGCATCAGCATAGGGCGTTACATCAAAGGGCTCCCTGGGGTCAATTCCTGCTGTTTCGGAAGCCGTAACATTTCTCACCGTATTGCCACAAGCCTCCCGGATGGTGACATCGTCCTTATCCAACTCCGTCCATAATTCCGGGGTGCGGTCCAAACTCACATAGTGTATTTGTATATCCTGCCGGGTGGTTATGTGTAACCTCCCTGTGGAATATTTATCGGACACTTCGCAGATCCTTTTCAATTGCTCCGAAGAAACCCTTCCAAATGGCAATTTTATTCGAATCATCTGCACACCTTCCTGCCTTTGCCCATAGATACCCCTTGCTAAGCGGAGGCTCCTGAACTTTTCCTCATCAATTTTACCGTTACGGAACAAAGAGATTTTTTTCTCCAATTCCAATATATCTTTTTCTACTACCGGGTTTTCTATTTCTGTTCTGAAACTTTGCATTGTTTTTCTGAATTTTGCGGAAATAAATCTTTTAAATGCCTTTGTTAGGACTTACTGATGACAGAAGCATTTTCATGCAATCCACATTCTTTGTGGGAAGCTTCCCACCACCACCTTCCAGCACGCGGATCTTCACCCGGCTCAATGGCGCGGGTACATGGAGCACATCCTATGCTGACAAAACTTTCATCATGTAAAGGATTATAGGGAATTTTATGTTCCCCTATATAATTTAACATTTTTGCGGTGTCCCAATCCAGCAAAGGATTGAATTTAAGGATCTGATTTCCCTCATCCCACTCAAGGATTTTCATGCTCTTCCTATTGGGACTCTGCTCGGCCCTTAGTCCCGTCAACCAGACACGCTTACCGCTTAAGGCTCTTTTTAATGGCTCCACTTTTCTGATATAACAACAAGATTTTCTGTTTTCAACTGATTCATAAAACCCATTAATTCCTTTTTCCCTAACAAAGTTCTCTACAGAGGAAGTCCTGGGGTAATAAGTTTTGATATCCAAACTGTATTTCATGATGGTCTTGGCCAATAAATCATAGGTCTCGTAAAACAGTCGACCTGTATCCAGGGTGAAGATCTCAATTGGAATTTGGTTGGCCGCAATGATTTGGGTGATGACTTGGTCCTCCTGTCCCAAAGAGGTGGAAAAAACCACTTTCTCAGGAAATATATCACAAAGCAAACCCATCGCTTCGGCAATATCCAAGTGCTCTATTCTTTGGGTTAAATCTTTTATTTCATTTGTTTCAATCATTATAATTAGGGTTTGTTCAGGTTGTGAAATAGCGAAGGGCTACCATGAACTCCAAAGCCATCTATAGCGATAGCCCTAAGGATTACAATTACAAAAGTACACAAAACCTACAAAATATATAGGCTTAATGGAAAAAAATTTATTCGTTTTCCAAAATATCCTGTAATGTTTTCATTTCCAATATCTTAAGGGTCTCATCCCTTACTCTTATCATGACCCTATTAAGGCCACATTGAGCTTGGTTTTCACATTCTTCACAAGGTTCATAATAGTTGAGGCTCACACATGGCAATAAGGCGATGGGGCCATCCAATAGCCGGATGATTCTGGATAGCGGGATTTCATTTGGTTCTTTGATCAGATAATATCCCCCTCCTTTCCCTTTTTTACTGCCTAAAAACCCCGCTTTTTTTAGCTCCAAAAGTATGTTTTCTAAAAATTTATGAGAAATGCCGTGTTTCTCTGAAATCTCCTGGATCAAAATGGCTCCTTTATCTTTATATTTTCCCAAATAGGTCAAGGCATGAAAAGCATATTTTGTTTTTTTTGATAGCATTGGATTTCAAAAATTTCAATTTTCAATAAAGATATACTTTTTCATTATAAAAAAAAGAATCCTTAAAGTCTAATTGGTGACAGGAAAGGAAATTAACCTCTCATACCTAAACCGGATTTTCCAGGTGGACTTGGTATTTCCCCTTCGGCTTGCACAGGGTACAGGATATGATCTCCATGTCTTAATCCCCAAGCAACGGTACCCTCCATACTCAAGTTCGGATTTAGTTAGGAAATTATGTTTCGCAGTACCCGTTTTGTCACAATTTTTGCACGAAAAAGCAAAATAGTGACAAAACTATATTTTATTCCCTTATTAACCACGGGTTGAAACCCTTGGCTAATAATATTTGCCCCCCTGGGGTCCGTCTTTAAACGGATAAGAAATATAGAATGAAAAATTTAATATAGCTTTTATTCAAGCTACAGGGGCATATAATACTCCCAGCTTGTTTAAATCAATGTGCTAAACTTAAGTAAGGAAGTAAAAACCTTTTTAAAGTCACTTCGAGAATTAACATTTTAAAAACGCAGAAATTGGGATAACGATGGGTTTTTTCAACTCATTGAATTCCATTTATTTAAATAAATACGACATCGATTGGCTTAGAGAGGGCTTTGAGCCGAAAAAGCCGTGAGAATCCTCAGCCAGACTGGACTGCCACACCTTTTCCCACCCCATAAACCCAATAAAAGGGTCGCTTGACAATTTAGCCGGTTTTTTAAGACGATCTTACCCCGAATCTCAGGTTATTTAAAAAGCCTATCATTCGTGCATTCGTGGCGATTATTTTTGCCACCAATGCAGGAATGACTCTATTAAAGGTTTTAGGGAGTTTAACTCTATTTTATCCTAACTGAATTCGACCTAATTTCAGGAAAAAACCGTTAACGGTAGCCCATTTAGCAGGGGATGTGGGATAGCAAAATGGTGAGGCAGTCACCTATAGTAATAAAAACCCCATTGCTTCCCCCCACAAAACCCTTCTCATGCGGAAGGACGTTTTTTTTAAAATTATTGTCCATACTGAGATTATATTCAAAAATTACCCCAATCAATAAAGAAGGGGCTGAAATCCTATATTCCAGCCCCTTTTATTATATTTCATAGTTAATTTTAAATCAAGTCCACACTTCTTTTCACAAAGGCAGTGAGCTCCTTACCTGTCAGCAGGCCTTGTGAAAGCAAAGCCAGATCAAAAGCTTGTTTGGCCAGTTTCTGCTGTTCTCCCTCCTCTTCGGTTTTCAGAATTTTATCTATGATGGGATGGTTACCATTGACACCCACCTTATAATTATCGGGCATCGCACCATAGAAACCCATGCCCCCGCCGTTCTTTGCCATATCCTTCATTCTTCGCATGAATTCATCCATGGTAACGGTCACGGGCAATTCCTCCGGACTTGAACCTTCTACCTCCACATTATACGACTGGTTGGAAATGGCTTTTTCAAATACCTCCTTTACCTTTTTGGATTGGTCCTCGGTAAGCAGATTTTCGAATCCGCCCTCTTTCTCAATAAGTTTATCCACTACATCTGCATCTACCCGTTTCAAACTGGAGTTTTCCAATTTACCCTCCAGGTTTTGAATAAAATGGCTGTCGATTGGAGAATCCATCAAAAGCACATCATAATCCTTTTTGTTGGCAGACTGGATGAAACCATCCTGCTTATTG
>JBBDSB010000255.1:35357-42997 GCA_040905205.1 Cyclobacteriaceae bacterium | reverse complement strand
CTCAATATCATACGTTTATACACTTAGCCTGACGGCTATGGGGTCCAACCCGGGGCCTAAAAACTTTAATTGTTTTAACAACCCCGGGAGTGGGTTGAACATAACTGTCCGAAAGCTTAATAAATGGGTATCAAAGTCGGCCACCTGTTCGGATAGATAGAACATGATGCGATGGACCAGGCGGAAGGTGATAACTAACCAAACTCGTACAGTTCAACCCCTAGCGGGGTTGGGGATTTCATGAGTCAGGTCCTAATCCGTGGGTTGGCACCCACGGTTATTGTTGTTACGGCCCTCCAGGCCTGAAATTTGGTGCAATCACTATGTTTAGACAGTAACACCTGGGCATTTATCATATCCTTTTCTCAGCCTTATCGAATTAAAATTATGAAAGGCTTCGACATTCCATGCCTCTACCCTATGTTTCCTTTATTTGTGTCATTTTTTAAAATGTAGTTCACTTGAACCAAAAGTACCAAACCCGCCTGCGGCAGGCAAGAGATCAAGACACAAAAATCCTTCCCCCCACATACCTGCCGCACACTCCCGAGAAAAATCGGGACAGGCTCGGTTTTTTGTCGGGCCAGCCCACTTTGCGTATTTAAATGTCATTCTTCGTTTTTTATCAAATTTTTTCTTGGGTTTTATTTTTTAAACAACAGTCTATTTACGCCATCGGTAGGCTTAGAGAAGGTTTTGAGCGGAGAAAGATATTGATGTGGCTTAGATGCCATCCTCATAACCCGATTTGATCACCGTAGACAGCATTTTAAACTGTTCGTTGGCATTGAAATGATGGTAGGCATGGGCAGGAATGATGATACCTTCACCCAGTGATAGTTGATAACTTTTTTTATTAATCAGGATCTCTGCGGCACCATCTATAATCTGTACATAGGTATCGAAAGGAGAGGATTTTTCTTCCATCTCTTCCCCGGCATCCAGGGAGGAAACAGTTACATTTCCGGTGATTTTTTTAAGAATGGTTTTGCTTACAATTGACTTGGGTAGGTATTCAATGATCTGCACAATCACATGTGCTTTTGATTTTTCCAATTCCTTATCTTCTCTTTCTGCACCACCTTCTGCATTATTTATCATTTTTATTTTATTTAGGAATTAGTTAAAGGTACGTTGTTTATGAAGATAATGTATTATATTTTACCAATATAGATTTATATAAATTATAGGTCTTCCAGATTGGTCTTTCGTCTTTTTTTCAGGGACTTAAAGTAGGATGGGGTAAGGCCGGTTATTTTTTTAAACTGGTTGGAAAGGTGGGCCACGCTGCTGTAATTTAGAAGATCGGCAATTTGGGAAAGGTTGAGCTCATCATAGAGCAACAATTCTTTTACCCTTTCTATTTTGTGAAGAATAATGTATTGCTGCACGGTGATGCCAGTGACATCTGAAAAAATATTGGAAAGGTAAGTATAATCAAAGTCAACTTTCTCACTGATATAGTCGGAGTAATTGACTTTAGGCATTTCATCCAAATAGTGGACCATTTCTACGATTACACTTTTGATTTTGTTGATCAGAATGCTTTTTTTATCATCCAACAATTCCAAACCTGATCTTTTCAGGTTTTGCTGCAATTGATCGTGCTGATCAGCAGTTAAGGGTTCAAAAAGCTCTATTTCTCCCAATTGAACGTTGGCAAACCGGATATGCAGTTTTTTCAGCTCTTCTTTTACCATCATTTTACAACGAAGGCTGACCATGAACTTAATATGAATTTTGGGAAGATGCATCACATCTTCAATATACTCAATATTTAAGGCAGTTTCTAATTTCAATTTGGATAATTTTTTGACATAAACAGGTTCATTGGCCTGGATCCAATTGAAATCAAAGATTTCAATATCCATCAACAAATAGATTACACCATTATATTTTGTTATTACAAATGTCACAGGTTGGGAAATAGATGCTGGTTTGATATTTATATAGCCGAAATTTTTCCTGACAATAAAGGAATTGCTAAAATAACATTGGATATCCCACTTTCTTTGCCTGTCCATAATTCAAATTTCTTTTGTTGAATTGCTAAGGTTAATTTTATGGGCAGGTTTAGGGCCCTGCGCTGTGCCAATGAGGTTTTTAGGATTTGGGCACATTAATAATGTCAAATATAAATTTTGAATTATGAATTTTATCGGTAAAATATGGTTGATTGATGATGAGATATTTATTTACCTTACCGGAAAACTATTTAAAAGTTTGGAAATCAATGAAAACGTGGAAGTATTTGAAAATGGGCAATTAGCCATTTCCCATTTAAGAGATTTAATTATTAAAAAACTGACTTTACCCGATTTTATATTTTTGGATATAATGATGCCGGTACTGAATGGTTGGGGGTTTTTGGATGAATATGTTCAATTTCCCTCCAAATCAAAAGACCGGATATCTTTATTTATACTTTCTTCTTCCATTTCTCCCCAGGATGTGCAACGTGCAAAAGGTATTATTGAAGTTGAGGACTATATTACAAAGCCCTTAACTATGGAAAATCTCAGTACCATAATCCGAAATAATAGCATCTAGTCCTTCCAATACCCAACTGTATTTTATATAAATCTGCATTTAATTTATGTAATATATTTCAGAATAGGTAAATTATCTTTATCAATGTATTTATAAAGAAAACGTAGGTTTATTATTTTATAGGCTTGGTTATGAAAATTGAAACATTTAAAACAGTGGAAAAAAGAACCAATGGCGTTGAATCCAAAAATTCAGAACTAGAAAAAAATTTCCTTGAAAACCAACGGCTATTACTTGAATTAAGGGATCTGCAACAAACAAACAGGGAATATAAATCAATTATTTACCAAGCTTCCCATGATTTAAAAGGTTCGTTGAATAATATCGTATCATTGATCAATTTAATGATCGAGGCTCAAGACCCGGAAGAGGTTATTTTGTTGTCCAAACCTGTACTAAAGTCCGTAAGTAAATTCAAAACCTCGATGAATGAACTTTTATCGTTTAAAGTAAAGGAAAATGGGACTGAAAAGATTGGGCTTGTCAGTATTAAAACTGTAATTAATGAAGTGATAGAAAGTATCAATGGTCAATTTGTGGATGCCGGAACAGTTTTGACCCAGTCATTACAGGTTACGCATATCAGCTTTCCTAAAAAGAAACTAAGAAGTATATTTTTTAACCTGATCTCCAACGCCATAAAGTATAAATCACCGGATAGGATCTCTACTGTTCATATCAGCACCTTTCGAGAGGGAAATTTCGTGGTATTTTCTGTATTGGACAATGGTATCGGTATTGTCTCTCCTAAAATGGAAATGCTTTTCACAAAATTCAGTACCCTCCATGAAGAATCCTATCGGGGAGAAAGCCTGGGCATTGGACTTTTTTTGACAAAGACATTAGTTGATGAAATGGGTGGGAAAATTGAGGCGGAAAGCGAATGGGGGAAAGGCTCGGATTTTAGGGTTTACTTGAAGGGGGATTGAAGGAGATTGAAAGGGTTCATAACTTGGCTCACTCGATCACCGCATCACCAAATCACTACATCCATCGGCAAATTCGGCGAAATAAAGATTGAAGGAGATTGAGTAAGATTGAAATGGATTGAAGGTGGGTCATACCTTGGATCACTCGATCACCAAATCACCACATAAAAATTAGCTTATGAAAACACTTTTTTTGCCTATAAAAAACAACTAAAGGAGCTATTAATTACCTAAATTTTTTCTTTTAATACCTTGCGGTGGGGGATTTTTCGGAGAAACAAGTCTAACCCTGGAAGGCAAATATTAACTTGAGGACTTATTTCCTTTAAGGTTCTCCTTTATAAGCCCGATTTCGTTTTCAGACAACTCGAAGAGCTGGTAAACCAACCTGTCAATTTGATTTTCCAGATCTTTGGTATCAAAATTAGGATTACCATTTTTCTCTTGGATAATCTCTTCCACTTTCACTCTCACTGGCATTAATTTATCAGAATGGATAGGAATTGGGATCTGAGCCAAATATTGGCGGATAAACCTTAAATATCCTCCCCTGATAGAAGTTGTTAAATTCATGTAAAAAAATTGGATCAGCCGGGAATTTAAAATACCCAAAAGTCCCAAATCATTGGATGGGATAATATAGGCCGTATTTACGCAGTAGGCATTGGATTCATCAAACATGGCTTCTGCTCTAATGGCGATATCCGGAATCATGATTTTTGGTTTTGAAATTATTAATTTGGCAAATATCAGATATGGCCTAAAAATAAAGTTTTAAACAATAATAATCTCTTTTTATTTGGCGTAGCTATTCAAGATGGTCTTTGATTTCTTTTTTCAACGTCCAATAAATAAAAGTAAGTCGTATTTTTATTATTAGGACAATGCGCTATCTTTAAAAAAACAAATTTTAATTTTGAGCAAATTATTTATAATGGTTTTTCGTATTCTACCGATAATTTGAAAATGATTTATTAGGAGGGAATATAAAGAGGGATTTACGAGGCGTTTTTTAAATTAAGCTTCGGTTTCAAGTATTATAATGGCCTGTTTCTTGTCTTTTATACTAAGAAATAAAGGTATATTTGTAAAAGGCAACCTAAAAGGCACCTTATTTTTATCCCCAGGGGATGGCAAGGTTTAAATCTTAGAAAATGAATATTTACCGAAGGCATGGAGGACTTAGAGAAATTAAGTATCAATTTCAATTGTGTTCTGGAGCATTTTTGAGGAAGGAATCGTCTGTCTGACTTATGCTTAATCCATCAAATTTCTCCATATCCACTATGGTATCAGACCTTTTAGGGTAAACAATCAAGATGTTGTTTTCCGGAACCAGACTTTCCATTTTTTCGGGAATGTTTTCCATCATGGGATGATAGGATGGCGTCCCTTTTCTGGCACCAATCAGTACCACCAATTCATCCACCCCCAATGAATGGGAATGGGTTTTGAAAAAATCCCAAATCCCATCATCATGGTTCCTTATAGCTGCACTCAACTGATTGGAATCAGTTAAAAATCGTAAGGCATCAAGGGTAGATCCCGTGGAGAAATACTGGATTTTTGCACTTAGCTCCCCGGAAAGTTGGGCTAATTTCATAAACCACAGGGTAAACCCGAATTCATGTTCAGCCAACTCGGGGACAAAAACAGAGATGCTATGGTGCATGGCCAGCGGTTTTTCCAGGTGGCAAATGAAGATGGTTTTGTTCGTGTTTTCCACAATAGCATCCATTTTCTGACCAAAAATCTTTTGTATCAACCCCGATTTCCTTGGCCAGCCCAATACGATGGTATCCGCCATGATTTCTCTGGAAACCCTGGAGATGCCACTGGCTGGATTATGGTCCAGGGTGGTGATGATATTTACTTCGGTATCGAAGGCAGCTGCCTGGTTGACAAATCCTTCCAGCTTTTTTCTTGCTTTCAACAAATTGATCTCCGCTTCTTCATTGTTGGATACCACCGAAAGGATGGAAATGGGATGGGTGGATTTTTTATCTTTTATGAATATGGTGAATTCCAATAGCTTTTCAATATTTTCAAGATTGGCAAAGGGCAATAATATGTTTTCCTGGTTTTCTGATTGAAATTTAAGTAATTCGGAATTATCATTCTCAGATTCTGTAATCAGTTTCTTGGCGGCCCGTTCAGTGACCAAAGAGGAAACCATACAGGTAATTAGGATCAGAATGATCGTTCCATTTAATATATTTTCGTCCAAAATTTCTGCCCTGTACCCCACCAAAATTACCGCAAGGGTGGCTGCAGCATGTCCTGAGCTCAACCCAAAGATCAGCCGCCGTTGGCTAGGGGAGTATTTTAAGATCAATTGGGTAAACCAGGCCGCCACCCATTTGCCCACAAGTGCTACGACAGATAGCGTGGCTGCAATTATCAAAGCCATCGGACCACTAAAAATCACCGCTATATCAACCAACATGCCCACACTGATGAGAAAGAAGGGGATAAACAGGGAATTTCCAATAAACTCAATCCGGTTCATTAAGGCTGAAGAATGTGGAATCAGTTTATTTAGCCCCAAACCAGCCAAAAATGCGCCGATTATCGGTTCCACGCCAGCCATTTCGGCCAGAAATGCGGCCAGGAACACCATGGACAATACAAAGATATAATGGGAATGTTTTTCGCCTTCCAGTTTCCTGAAAAACCATTTGGCCACTTTGGGAATCAATACCAGGACAATGGCTGAAAAAACAGTCAGCGAAATTCCCAATGTAATCCAGAAACTGGAATTCAAAGTACCTTCGCTTTTACCTATAATCACTGCCAATATGATCAAAACGGCTGTATCGGTAAGAATAGTTCCACCCACTGTAATGGCCACAGCCCTGTTTTTGGCTACTCCCAATGCACTTACTATGGGATAGGCCACCATGGTATGTGTTGCAAACATGCTGGCAGTGAGGAAACTGGCATCAAAGCCATAACCAAGTAAATAATAACAAACTGGAAAACCTATGCCCAAAGGAAAAGCAAAGGTAAAAAGGCCAAAGAGTAGACTTTTGTTGCGGTTGGTTTTGAATTCATTCAGGTCCAATTCCAACCCGGCGATAAACATGATATAAAGCAGGCCAATGGTAGAAAACAATTCAATGGCCGTATTTTTTTCCAAAAAATTCAACCCATAGGGGCCCACTAATACTCCTGCCAAAATCAGACCTATGATGCCCGGAACATTGAATCTTTTCAATATAATAGGAGCCAATAGGATAATGAATAGGATTAAAGAAAATACCAATACCGGATTGGCCAGCGGTAAGTCAAATTCATGAACAATATGGTCCCAAAGCTTTTCCATCTTAAGATATTTAACCTGCAAAATATAAAGATATCAATAAATAATATCCAATTGGGCGGTTTTAATATACAGATAAAACTTATTTTATTATTTTGTTTAATTCCTATAATTTTTTTTGAATTATTTCTTTAATTAAAAGTCAGGTGGTATGCTCACCGATTTTCTATTTGCCTTTTTCGATAGTTTCTTGCACCTCGGCATTTTCCTCCGCATCTGTATTGTCCACTTCTTCAGGATCAGATGCATCCGGTTCAAAAGTTAATTCGATCAAAATGGGATAGTGATCAGAACCCACTTCCTCCAATTTTTCAATAGACACGAGGCCAAAATCATTGGAGTAAAAAACATGGTCCAAAGGGTAACGAAAAAGGGGTAAGAACACATTGTAGGTATTGTAAAATCCGCGGCCTTCTCTTGGATCAACCAGTTGACTATATTCCCTGAAAAGCTTGGATGTTTGGGACCAGCCCACATCATTTAAATCCCCTGCAACAATAACAGGTTGGGGATTTTCTTTGATTTCTTTTCCAATCAACAACAATTCGGTATCCCTTTCATAGGTATCAGTACCGGGTTTGGGTGGCTCAGGATGAACACCATATAGGACAAATTGTTCTCCTGAGGGAAGGTGAATTTTGGTAAAGATCGAAGGGATGTCCTTTTCCACAAGGTAATTGACCTTACTTTCCGATAAGGGCAATTTGGAGAGCAATATCATGCCATAGGTGTTTGAAAGCGGTTCTTTAATCGAATAGGGATATTTGTCATCCAGTTCAATTAAGGATTTGGTCCAAAGAAGGTCTGGTTCTGTCAATAATATCAAATCCGGATCTTTT
>JBBDSB010000255.1:0-35257 GCA_040905205.1 Cyclobacteriaceae bacterium | reverse complement strand
GGATTTGGTCCAAAGAAGGTCTGGTTCTGTCAATAATATCAAATCCGGATCTTTTCGTTTGATCAGGTTCATAAGTTTTTTTCTATCCTTGTTTTCCATGCGTACATTGCTCATAAGCAGGGTAAATTGATTTTCTTCTACTTCTGTAGTGGCTGCCTTAGCACTTACCTGCAAAAGGGGGGTAAATGGGGAAATCATTACGAACTGAAAGGAAATTGCCGCCAACAATAGAAAAATAAAAGGAAATTTTATGTGTCGTTTGTCTTTTAAAAATAGAATAGCCAGAAGCAGGACAAATAAACCGAAAACTGAAATTTGAACTCTGGGAAAATCGAAAATTCGTATCCACCAGGTGCCCGTGTCAATGATGGGCAAGGCAGTGATTACTATAGCAACTAAGCCTGGAATATAAATGAAATATTTCATCTGTTTATAATTTGTTCTTCAATTGTCACAACTTGCCCCGTACCGAATGTCGGGGTGCCTGTCCCTCGGGTGAATCTCGCCACGATAATCATACCTTTATAGGTCGCTTGCGTCATGCCTGCCTGGCGGTAGGCAGGCCTGTCTGCCTCAGGCATGCTCGATTTCATGGAAAATAAGATTCGGGAATTATTTTAACGGATAGATTTTCATCAGGGAAATCCACAGAAAATACTTTAGGACATGGTCTGCTCATTTATGGTTTACAATTATCCGACCAGTTTTGGAAAACCGCAGCAAATAGAAATATTTAATTAAGCCGATTGAGAGGAGGTTAATTAAATTCCTTGATGGCTATATTTTTAAATTCCACCCCCTGGCCTTCAGCCTGAAGACCTAAAACAGATGCCCGTAGCGTTCATCAAATGAGTCATAGGCATCATAATTAACCTGAATGACACCATTCTCTACCCGAAAGGTATTGGCATAGTTTTCACCTGTTTCGTGGTGGTGAAATTTAGGTATCCATCCTTCCAAATCTTTTCCATTAAATAATGTTTGCCATTCCTGGTTATCCGAAACGTTGTTGATGCTTGATTTACAGGAATAAAACAGCAGGAAGCCAGGTAAAAATAGTAGCATAGCATATGTCTTTAAGGCAATAAAATTCATATTGAAAGAAGAAATTAAAATCATGATATAAGCCAGGTTAGGGTTAAGTTAATTAAACCAAATGTAAAATTATCAAATGAGTACCTGAATAAGTATTAAGATAAAATGCTGGCTTCCGGGATTGAAAACTGTATAGCACCGGTTTTCCGGTCCAAAAAGGCGGTTGTGACCCCTATTTTTCCTGAATGGACAGCATTATTCAGCCAAGCGTTTTCTTTTAGAACTCTATTTTTTGAATATTCCAGGTTAAACAAGGTGATTTTATCTGACCATTCGTTTAAATTATTGTCTTTTAGGTCTTCCAAGGTATACATGCTGGCTGAATATGCAGGCATCAACAAATAATTGATGGGTTCTTCCGGATTTTTGATTTGTTGGATCAGTGAATTTTTGATGAGTCTGTTTTTATTATTGCCCAACATCAAAATCAACCGGGATCCCTGTATACTGCAAGCCATTTCTACTGTATTGATCAAATGGCTGTCCACAAGGTTTCCTGCGGCTTTTACGGGGATAAGGTCACCAATCCCTGTATTCAATAGCATATTCAAAGGTTCCCGCATGTCGATACAGTTGATCACTACCGCCAATGGTTCATCTTTGATAAAATCCATCAACTCTTTATTTCGAAA
Source organism: Cyclobacteriaceae bacterium (assembly GCA_040905205.1). Classification (GTDB taxonomy): domain Bacteria; phylum Bacteroidota; class Bacteroidia; order Cytophagales; family Cyclobacteriaceae; genus Cyclobacterium. Next base: position 33,530 of record JBBDSB010000255.1, on the reverse strand, counting down.
TCGCCGGGATACCAGGTTTCCATCCACATATTGTTGGTTTCCGTTCTTCAGGTATTCCAGGATCTGCTGGGGTGTAGATAGGTCTTTTTTATCAATGAGGGGAACAGCATTCACTTTTTTGATATTGCTATTGGGTTTATAGCTCTCTTTTAAACCCATAATAGTGACTTCGATGCCGTTTTCTTTGGCAAATGTATTTTTATAATCATCGAGAATGCCCAATACATCCCGGTCAATATAAGAGGCAAAGGAAGCATCAATCACTACCTTTGTATTTTTGGGCAAGTTCCATAAAGTCCGTTTAATGGCCGGTTTGTTTAAAAAAGAGACTTCATTTGATAATTCCAGCCGGATGTTTTTTTTCTTACTGGATTTACTGGTTTCTTCAAAATAGAAAGGATTGTAATAATTGCCGCGAAGGAGAAAGAAAACGCTGGAGGCCGTTCCAATCAGGACTCCTAGTAACACATCTGTCACTAATATGGCCACAGTAGTGATGGTAAATGGAATAAATTGAGACAAGCCCATGCGGTACATGTTTTTGAAAATGTTCACAGAAGCCAATTTATATCCTACCAGCAACAGGATGGCTGCCAGAGAAGCAAGAGGTATTTGGTTGATGATACCACTCAGGAAAAGGACACTGGCGGTTAGTAATATGCCATGTAAAATGGTGGAAAGTTTGGTCTCGGCCCCCGCAGCTATATTGACTGAACTCCTAACGATTACCGAAGTAATGGGGATTCCACCAAATAAACCCGCTAAGGAATTGCCTATACCCTGAGCCACCAATTCCCGGTTGGGAGGGCTCCTTCTTTTGTGAGGATCAAGATTATCCGCCGCCTCAATGGCCAGCAAAGAAGCGATAGATGCGATTAAGGCGATGGTAAAGGCATAAGTCCAGACCTGAAAATTCAGAATAGAACTAAAATCAGGGAAAGTAATGACAGATAACCATCCTTCTACTTCAGGAATGTTCACCAGGTGGACGCCATCCAGATAAAGGGTTGGAATGAAGTATTTATAAATCAAATTGATGATCACCCCTAATATGACCACCACTAGAAAAGGAGGAAAAAGTTTGATTCTCTTTAGGAATGTTTTATCCCAAAATATCAAAATCATCAGGGAAAATAGGGAAAGTAAAATGGCTCCTGGAGAGAATAATTGCATGAGGCCAGTTAAATCGAAGGAATCCAAAGATATATATTCCCCATAATTCACCTCCTCCTCACCATTTCCAATGCCCAGCGCATAGGGTAATTGAGAAAAAATAAGGATCAAACCGATGGCTGCCAACAGACCTTTAATGATGCTCGTGGGCATATAATCGGCAATTAATCCTGCACGCAAAAGGCCAAAGACCAGTTGCAATAAGCCTCCAATAAATAGGGCCATTAAAAAAATTTCAAAGCTTTCCAGTCTATTGATGGCTACCAACACCACCGCTGAGAGACTGGCAGCGGGACCACTCACACTTACTTCGGATTTACTGATGGATCCAATGATCACTCCACCTATAATCCCTGATATCAAGCCTGAAATTAAAGGGGCACCACTTGCCAGCGCAATGCCAAGGCAAAGGGGTAGTGCCACCAAAAATACCACAATACCTGCTGGGATATCTTTGGAGGGCCTGCTGAAAATAGGCCTTCCTATGGTCTCAATTTTAGCCTTATCAATTAATTCCTTAAAGTTTTTTCCTTGGTTCAAAATATTGAATTTTAATGGTCTGCCAATTGGAAATTAGAATTTAACCTCAAGTAGCAACCCTTACTTAATCACTGTATTAAAGGCTTTTAAGGACTTATTAGGATCACCAAAATCGCTGTTAAAATTAAAATTCTGATCCTCATGTGTTTTAAATGTAAGCCAAGATATGGAAAATTATACAATTTTTAACCCTTTTAATTACTTAACAAATAGTTGGATTAAATTAAAATTCGGGTTCAAATGGTAATCGTTGGGGATTTAGGGCGAATAGATCAAGCTCTGAGAAAGCGAGGCTATTGGATTTTATCATCAACATGGACCTGTCAATGTGCAGGTTAGAAGCGCATAAATTTTATTTCCAGGAATAGATATTTTGATTGAATTGGAGCCAAGTTTGGCCTATTAACCACCCAAGGTAATTACCTGCCCAATACCAATCTGGTTTGTGCGGTGGCATTTTCCCGATCGGCCAATTGAATACTAATGGTTGACCCAGGAAAATTATCCCGGTCAATGGCCAGGGTGATGGTGTTGAGACCATAAGGTAAGGTAGCCATGGTGCCCTCATTTGAAAATTCAAGGGGTTCTTTTCCAACCCATCCCATCAGTCCTTGAGTGGCATTGAAAACAAGCTCGATACTACCTTCACGCAGAACTTCAAGTTCAAATTTTAAAATACTTAACTTTTGACCATTTTCACCTTCGAGGATATCAATTTCATCCAAAGGCAATGCTCCACTTGCCTTGCTGTAATTGGGAACCAGGTCGGAAAATTCCTGGGAAAGAATGGCTTTTTCAAGTCCATTTTCCTGGATTATTTTTTGAATTTTTTCATTGGCCGGAAACAATCTCCATCTTCGGACCATCCTTTCGTTGGGTACCCGATAGTCGCCTGTTGTTCCCAATTTACTTAAATAAGCCACCAGGTTGATGAATTCCTCTCTTTCCAGACTTGCGGTTAGGCCGGGTGGCATTAAAGAGCCAGGAACATTCCCATGTTCAGCAATCTGGGATTTGGGAACGGATATTTCTGTTCCAGCCACATTCCTTATAGTGAGGTCGTCTTTACCTTCATTGGCAAGGTACCCCATCAAAATACTGCCATTGGTCCTGGTGATTTTTTGAAGTTCGTACCCTTCTTTAATCGTTTCCGCAGGGTCCACCAGGGAGCGTATGATGTTGTCAATGGGGGAGCTTGTCCCCAAACTGCTTAAGTCCGGGCCGATCAGTCCTCCTGCTCCTCCAATGGCATGGCAGGTCTGACAGGCCAGGTTTTTTCTCCTGTAGATGGCTTCACCCAATTCAGGGTTGGCTTTGATTTTCACTTCCTGTGCAAGGGCAACAACCTGATTGTCGTTAAGTTGTTGGGGCATCCTTTCTGGAGGTAGGACCCCACCATAAGCCGCCAGGGTTTTTTTCAAAGCCTGGGTATCCTTATCATCTTGCCTGTACCAGGGGAGGTGTTGTTGAATGGCCTGCCGACCAGCCTTGGCCATGGTTTCAGAAATTTCATTGTCTGATAATTGATTAAATAATGCGGCCATTCTATTTTTATTTGTAAGAAAGGCGGCAAATAAACCAATTGCCTCCTCTGAGGATATGTTGCTTTTAAATAAGTTCAGGGCAGTTTCTGATGCAGCAACAGGGTCCAAGGTTACCCATTGAGAAGTGGCTAGAATTCGAATCGGGGTAGGATATCCTTTACCGGTCATGGATGCCAATAATTGATGACTGCTTTGATCTTCCATAGTGGCTAAGGCAAGCAAAGCCTCTTTTTTGATATTTACGTTCCCTTCTTCCACCAATTTGGCCAAAGGTAGATTCAGTTCCGATCTGTTCCATAAGCCGGATAACCGAATGGCAGCAATGGCCAACTGTTCATCATCATGATGGATAAGTGGCCCAATTTGGCCCAAATCACCGTCTGGCGTCAAATTCCTTTGCTGTTTGGCTTCTATCAGTGCATTTAATTGAGCTTTTCTGCTTGCATTGTCTATTGATTGACCATTTATGGCCATGCTGAAAAGTAAATTCAGTTCCTGATTGGTGCCAAATTTTGCCAATGTACCCAGGACATCATTTTGATATTCATCCGGGGTATGTCCTTTTTGGTACAGATCCGCCAATATGGCCATAGCTGTAGGGTTATCTGTGGATTTCAGGGCAAAGGTAGTTTTTTTTGTTCCCTGAAAATAGCCGGGATCTACCATGACTTTTTTTAACCAATAGGGCTCCAGGTTTTTGAGACTTTGCCAAAGGGCATAATCCAGGTATTCATCCATGGGTTTATCCAGGACCTTCAAGGATATTTTGGCAGATTCAGCCGAAGCTAATTTCCCCAATGCTATTAAAGTTTCCAATCTTACCCTGGGATGGGGATCAACAATATATTTTTCCAATAATATCCGGGGCTCCTCCAGTTCTCTGATCCAATGCTGCATCACCCTCAATGCCGCGGCCCTGGCATTCGAATTGTCGGTATTTAAAACGGTTTTCAGCAAAGCTTCATTTTTAACACCCATCATCTGGAACACCCACAATCCTTCCATAAGGTGATGTTCATAATCTTCCCCATTATCGGCCAGTTCATTGATCCATTTTTGGGTTGCGGTGATGACTTTTTCAGTTTCAAACGATTTAAGCAATTGTTTGGCCTGGATGCGAATCCAGGCCTCCGGTTCTTGAAGGGAAGTTAATAATTCCTCTATCGTTGCTCCCTTGAGATCCTTCTTTTCATTTAGCCGGCTGTTCTCGGCTGCAATTCTCCAGATACGGCCGTTTTCCCGGTCCCTGCGGGGATCATGAAAGTCCACTTCTCCATGTTGAATAATTGGGTTGTACCAATCCGCCACATATATGGCGCCATCGGGACCTTGAAGGATGTCTACCGGCCTGAAAGCAATGTGATCCGTCCATAGCAGATCATCTTGCTGTTTGGATACAAATCCGCTTCCCTGCTCCTCCAGTTTAAAGCGATTTACCCTGTTGGCCCTAAAATCATTGGTGATAAGACTCCCATCCCAGGCTTCAGGAAAGTGGCTTCCTGAAATGATATCCAACCCGCTGTGCTTGGGCTGGCCTGGATTTAGTCCCCGAATGATACGCTCGGCTCCCGGGGCTGTCACAAAAGTGGCTCCTGGAAAGGCATAATTGATGCCTTCTGTACCTGCTCCATCGGTGAGGAAGGTGCCGCCCCAATGATCAAATTGTAGACCCCATGGATTAATCAAACCTTTGGCAAAAACCTTCAATTCCAGCGTCTTTGGATTCAATTGCCAGACGCCGCCCCCTTCCAGCCTGCGAATCCCAAAGGGGGTTTCAACATGACTGTAAATGTAAATGGATTGATTAAAGTACATCAAGCCATCAGGCCCCCATCTAAAGGTATGGATAAGGTGATGTGTATCTCCTGTACCAAAGCCCGTCAATACCTGACGTTTTTGATCCGCTTTACCATCACCGTCTGTATCCATAAGGTGCAGGATTTCGGTGGAATTGGCTACATAAACGCCCCCATCTCCAGGCAAAATACCAGTTGGCGTATTGAGGCCTTCGGCAAAAACCGTGGAATTGTCCGCCTTTCCATCTCCAGTGGTATCTTCCAATATATAAATTTTATCATTGGCCGTTTCTCCAGGTCTTATATGAGGGTATACCGTACTGCTGACTACCCAAAGTCTTCCTTCTGCATCCCAGTTCATCTGAATTGGCTTTGACACCATGGGTTCGGATGCGAATAAAGACACCTCTAGACCATCTGCCGCCTGAAACATATCCATCTGTATTTGGGGATCCGGTGAGGGAATATCCCGCAATGCATTTTGGGCACTGGCATCCATAATAAAAAATACCGGAGAAATGTAAGTATAAAAGATAAAAATGAAGGCACCTAAAATAACCGTTTTGAAAGGTTTTAGGATAAAAATTTTTGACAGAATTATAAAGGTTCTGATGTAGAGGATGACTAAGGAAATGAGGTTGGTTTTCATTGGATTTAAATAGTTTTACCTTGAATATTTTGGTCGGGATAAAAATGGGTTTTGCCAAATTTATTCAATTGGACTTAACCGATAGGTATAGGAAGAAGGATTTTTGTAATGGTGGATCTGGCCTTCCAGCCAATTGAGGAGTACATCTAAATCTTCCAACCCCTTTTTGTGTCTACCTTGTTCATAAGACCTGAAACCAATAATATATGTCCGGTTTTGTGGCCGGTATTGATGAAAATAAACTTCATCTTTTTGGTGGATCAATTTCCGAAGTTTTATCGATTGTTGGATGGATCCCTCTTCCTGTAGATTGATGCCCTTTGCCCAGGCTTTTGCCGTGCCTACAGCGGCCAACCTGCCATCTATGGTGAGTTGATAGGTGCCTTTTTTTAAACCGGAAATAATAAGATTCATGGTATTGGTAGCAGTCGAGAAGGCTTCCCCTGACGGCACTAAAGGTAATATGTCATCTTCCACCTCAAATTCCAAGGTGATGTCTTTTAAATCGTTCCCAAAAATTGTAACCTTCTGGTTGCTATCTGTCTGCATGGTTTTAGCATTGATACTTACCGTCCAGGGTGTTCTGGACAATCCCAGGAGATTTTCTACCCTGCGGGTGAGGTGATCATAACCGGCTTCATTCAGATGAAATCCATTGTCCGATAGTTGGATTTTCTCCCCTGTTTCCAGTAAAGAAGTGTAAATGTCAAGAAATGGTATATTCCTTTCTGAACCGGTATTGGAAATGATTTTTCCATATTGGACGAGCTTTTCGTTTTGGAATTTCAATAATTCAGGCCGGACTCCTTTAAATCTGGGGATAGGTGACAATAATAGAGGTTGGGCACCCAAATTTTGTATGGTATCCAATAATCTTTCCAATCCATCCCTAAAATTTGTTGGGCTGATGCTATTGTCCAGGGCTTCTATACCTCCATAAGCCAAAAACACAATGTCAGGTTGGGTCTTTGATAATTGATCGATCAATAGTTCATAAGCGGAGGGGGGACTCGTATAATAACTTCTGGCCTCCCCAAAAACCGTGTCTCCTGACCAACCCAGGTTGCGAAAGGAGATTTTTCTTTCGGGCCACCTGCTGGTTAAAGCCAATTCCAGGAAGTTGAACTGTTGCTCATTTTCAAAAAGTGAATTGCCCAGAAAGACTACCCGTTCACCATCTTGGAGTTCAAATTTCAGGCTTTCGTCCTGAGCAGGACTAGAGGTGGTCAGAAATATAAAAAGTAAGAAAAGGCATGAAAAGGAAAGGTTTTTTTTGTCCATTGGACCTTGGTGTTTTTGGGATTAGACAATAAATAAACTATAATAGGGTAGGGGTAAGATTTATTAGACCCTGCTGCATTGACTTGCAATATAGGCAGGAGAGATTAAAATGGATCCGAAAAATCATGGATTTATATCACTGGCCAAAGACATGCTTCCAATGGTAATGTTATTCTTTTTTTCAGTATATTCTTCAAAAGGGTTTATAAAAATCAAAAGGAGCCTACAAGTGTCATGTTACGAGATAAAAAATAGGGCCAAGGCATCAGTCCAGGTCCTTAAAAAATAATTCAAGATCCAATTGATATCCATGGATCACAGCAGATTCCACCACATCCCCCGAGGAAAATAACCGGGAGGGAAAAAATTTTCCATTGATCAGGGAATAAATCAATACCGTTTGTTCACTGGGGTGAATGATCCAATATTCCTTAACGCCGGATTCCTCGTACACATCGTATTTGTTTTGCAGTTCTTTTTTATTGTTTCCTGGTGACAGGATTTCTACAATCAGGTCAGGGGCACCAATGCACCCGGCCTCGTCCAATTTATGTGGGTCGCAGATCACACAAATATCTGGTTGTACCACGGTATATATATCCTCATTTTTTTTTGAGTGTGCGGGCAAACGAACATCAAATGGTGCCGCATAAATATCACAGGAATTGTTTTTTAGGTAATTGAAAAAAGAATTAAAAAGGTATCCCGATACTTTTTGATGGAGCCTGTTAGGTCCGGGTGACATTTTAAAAATCCGTCCTTTGATCAGTTCCACCCTTTCATCCAGGTCCCATTTCAGGTAATCTGCGTAGGTATGGTTTTGATAAGAAATATCAGGTTCTTCTGCTTTTGACATGGGCTTGCTTATTTTTAAGAACATTAAAATAAGAAAATCCTACATATATTTGAAATTCTTAAAGGTTTAATTTTTATATAAACAAATTCATATATCCATGAGTGCATCCGACAGTGCAAAGCCATCCGGTTTTTCCAGGGTTACCATTACCGAATTGATGATTCCTTCCTATGCCAATTTTTGGGGTAAAATTCATGGTGGGATTTTATTGTCCCTCATGGATATGGTGGCCTATGCAGCGGCAAGCAAGCACAGTGGTGCCTATTGTGTCACCGTTTCGGTAGATACGGTGGACTTTCTGCAACCAGTGGAGGTGGGGGAATTGGTATCTTTAAAGGCTTCCGTCAATTATGTAGGTAATAGCTCCATGATCATCGGCATCAAAGTGATCTCGGAAAATGTGATGTTGGGTACCGTAAAGCATACCAATACCTGCTATTTTACCATGGTGGCCAAAGGGAAGGATGAGAAACCCACCCAGGTGCCAAAATTGATATTGGAAAACAAAACGGATGTGAGACGGTTCGTGGAAGCCATAAGAAGGAAAAAAAACAAACAGGAGTACAGTGTCATTTTAAGGGAATTAAAAAATAATTCAGATGATAAGGATGTCTCCACTATTCTGAAAGGGGAAAGGTGTTTTTTGCTTCGAAATTTAAATGGATGACCTGAAAGATTGTAGATAAAAAGACATGGATTTTATACAGGCCCGATAAATAGGAGGCCAATCCAAAGATCAAACATTATACCTCAGTCCTTTTGGAAAACCAGGAAATGCTGGATATTCATGAACTGCCCGTTTTTGACCAGTTTAAATCCATTGGCAGATAGTTCTTTATTGACCTGTTTAACGGTCATTTTGTGAAGCGGTTTGATGGCAACCTCGGGATCTTCACCCCTGTATTCAATCAATAGTAGCTTACCATCCTGTTTTAAACTTTTTTTAATCTCGGTCAACATTTCCTTTGGATAGGAGAGTTCGTGGTAGACATCTACCATGATGACCAGATCTAGGCTATTTTGAGGTAAGTTCGGGGATTTTTTATTTCCCTTGATGGCTTCCACATTCTTTTGACCGGTATCTTTGCTTTTTTTACGGATGTATTGAATGGCTTCATCTTGGATTTCGACGGCATATACCTTTCCATTCGGGACCTTGGGTGCAATCCTGAATGTATAATAGCCGGAACCCGCACCAATATCGGCTACTATGCTTTCCTGGGTGACCGGTAAATTATCGATGGCTAAAGCCGTATTTTCCTCTTCGGGTCGGCTTTCCCGCTCCAACCATGCCATTCCATGAAACCCCATGACCTGAGAAATCTCTCTGCCCATGTAAAACTTTCCGGTTCCATCACGGGAAGGCGTTTTAAACGAATAATCTGATTTCCCAGCAGAAGTAGAGGGAAGATTCTGGGCCAAGGTGCCACAAAGACCGGTAATAAAAATGAGGAGTACAAAGAGTGGTTTTAGGGATCTTATCATACCAATAAAACGGAAAAACCAACAGGTTGTTTAATAGCAGCTGATATTAATTGGATTTTGCAAGGATTATACCGCCGTATTTGGGAAGGTTGGCCTTTATGGAAAAGGGTTGATTATCATACGCCCCTTCGGTATTCACCTCCACTAAATTTACTTCTGAGAAATCCCCATCATAACCGGTAAAGCCACTATTGAATTTTACACCCATGCCATCTAATGATTCCTCTTCCATTATTCTTTAAATCAAAACTATTATTTTTAATAATTTTACTAATTACTATAATTTCCACAAAATTAAATAAAATTATACAATTTTATTTAATTTTTATTCAATGTAAAAAGGGGGGTGATGGGATTATTTTACCCTATTAGTAAAGAAAATTTTTGATTGTAAGCATTAAAGGCATGAGAATAAAAGACAATTTTTTTATTGGAAAGTCTTAATTTTAAGTAGCTGCTTATTATTTATTGTGGAAACATGATTAAACCTAAATAATGCCTAAATTGCGGGTTATATTTGTAAATTTGGAATTTACCTGAATCCGTATTGTTTTACATGGCCTATCCTGGCCTATTTTAATTTTTACTCGGTAAACAGCTGCAAGATCTGGTAAATTTAAAGTAGGTGGGAAAGATCATTTCAGGGACATGTCTAAAACCACTACAAAAATAATCCATCGTTAATTGATGATCATAATTTATGCTATCAGGAGAAAAGAACAATACCGTATACCTATCAAAATTATTAAAAACCGACCCAATTTATTCCTTGAATTGTAAGACGCTTATTGAAAAATTGGAAAACCACGATATTCCCTATCATTTTTTGGAAGCAACCAAACAAATCTGGTGTCGGGATTATATGCCTGTACAGGTAAACAAAGAAAAATTTGTTCAATTTCGGTATGAGCCTTCTTATCGACGACCTTATCCTGAATATTATACCGATTCAGATTTAGTATGCAAAGTAAATGGCATCAAAACCATTTCGTCATCCATAAAACTAGATGGGGGAAATGTAGTCAGTTGGACTGATAAGGTCATCCTATCTGATCGGGTAGTGGATGAAAATCCTGAATTTCCCTCAAAATCTAAATTATTGGGGGAATTGGAGAAGTATTTTGAAACTGAAGTGATTATCATTCCTCAAATCGAATTGGATTATATCGGACATGCCGACTCGATGGTCAGGTTTGTAGACAGTAAAACCCTTATAGGAAACGACCGGAAGATGAAGGGAAAAACCTGGAAGTCAAAAATGGATAAAGTACTGCGGCAGCACGGGTTAAACTATATAGATGTTCCCTTTTTCCACCATAAGAATAAAATTTATCCGGACAATGCGATTGGTTGTTATGTCAACTTTTTGGAGGTGCAGCATTTGCTATTAATACCTGTTTTTGAAATCGAAGATAACCGGGACGAGGAGGCTTTGGAAGTTTTTTCACAGGCCTTTCCCCACAAAGAATTATTGCCCATAAATTTTAACCAAGTGGGGTTTTCAGGTGGTTTATTGAACTGTGCCACCTGGACCATGCAAGAAGGGAATGAGTTGGCTTAATTTAATTTTCCTTTCTATAATTTTTATCAGTTTGTTGAAGGACCCCAGAGGCCATATTATTAGGTTTCAACCCGTGGTTAATTAGAGAATAAATTATAGTTTTGGCGGTTTCAGGCAAAAATTGTGACAAAACTTGTACTGCGAAAAATGAGATCCTTAAAGAAAATTAAGGAAGGGATTTGAAAGGGACATGATCATTTTGGTAGAATTGGCCGGCTTACTTGGGAATCGTAAAGTGAAATGTGCTCCCTTCATTAAATTCTGAGGTAACCCAGATTTTTCCTCCATGTCTCTCTATGATTTTTTTGGTAATGGCCAGGCCCATACCGGTTCCCGGATAAGCCTCTTTGGTATGTAGCCTTTGAAAAATAATAAAAATACGCTCAAATGAAGATGAATCTATCCCTATGCCATTATCTGAAACGGAAACTTGCCAATATTTTTCCAACGCCATCGCCTTTATTTTTAATTTCACAGGAACATTGTCTTTTCCGTATTTTAAGGAGTTGGCAATTAAATTTTGAAAAACCTGAGAAATGGGGGTTTTGAATCCCTTTATTTCTGGAAGTGATTCAATTTCCAAGGTTGCTTTCTTTTCTTTCATTTCTTTGTGAAAGAGTAGCTTTACCTCCTCCACGATTTTATTTAAATCTATGGTTTCTGGAAATTCTTTTAATTTTCCTACCCTGGAAAATTCCAATAGGTCAAGAATAATCTGCCGCATCCTGTTCGCTCCATCTACTGCATAGTAGATATATTTTTTACCTTTATCGTCAATCACATTACCATATCTGCTGTTCAGCTGGGTAAGGAAACTACTTACCATTCTCAAGGGTTCTTGTAAATCATGGGAGGCTACATAGGCAAACTGTTCCAATTCTTCATTTGATCTGGCCAGATCTTCCGTTTGTTTTTTTAAATTTTGATTTAATTCTACCAATAGTGATTCTGATCTTTTCCGTTCAGTAATATCCCTTATAAAAGCACAAAAGAATTTATCTCCCTCCTGGTAAATGGGTAAAACAGAAAGTTCTATGGGAAATTCTTTCCCCCCTTTCTTTAAGGCAGAAAATTGTAATAGCCTATTGAGGACAGAACCTTTACCTGTTTTTAGATAGTGCCTCATCCCATTTTTATGACCTTGCCTGTAAGGTTTGGGTATGATGGTTTTTTCCAGGGATTTACCCATTATTTCATTTTCTTTCCAGCCAAATATTTTTTCTGCCTGAGGATTCCAAAAAATAACATTACCTTTTGCATCTATCCAAATAATGGCATCCAGGGCTGAATTCATGATCAGTTTTTGCCTCTCCTCACTGCTCCTTATCCTTTCTCCCGTTTTTTTTCTTTCATCAATATCCTGAAAGCTACCATATATACGGACACATTTCCCGTTTACCATCTCCGGTTCACCAATAGTTCTTATCCAACGTTCATTTCCTTTGGCTGTTATTATCTGTAATTCCGCATCCCAGGGTTTTCCAATTTCCATGGCAGCGGCCACCAAATTTTTAATTTTTTCCCTGTTGTTACCTTTTTTGTAAAAATTGATGCCGGTTTTAAGTACAGGTTGGTAGTCAGGTCCAGTTTCGTGGATCTCTCTGGTAATATCAGACCAATAAATGGTATCTGTTGTAATATCCAATTCCCAACTCCCTATACGGGCAAGTGAGGTGGCCTTGCGAAGTAATTCCTCAAGTTGCTTTTTTTCTGTTATATCTTTGGCCACTGAATAAATTGAGTCTTCTTCGGGTGATGAAACGGAAGTCCATGCCATCCACTTTACCTTGCCTGACTTGGTGATGTACCTGTTTTCAAAATAGAGGGTAGGATTTCCGATCCGAAGGTTTTTTACCTGATTGGCGGTTTTTTCTTGATCATCCGGGTGAACAAAGTCAATAAATGGCACGGCCATCAATTCTTTCTCAGAATATTCCAATAAAGCAGCTGCCGCATGGTTTATTTTTTTAAAATAGCCATTCAGGTCAGATACGGCAATGATATCAGGAGCAAAATTAAAAATCTTATTTAAATCCTGTTCCAGCTGTTTTCTTTTTATTTCAGATCCCAGGTAAGTACATAAATTCTTGAGCCGCCCTAACAGGGGATTATTTTTGGTTTCATCATTTGGAAACCCAAAAACAAGAACCCCTTGCATCTCATTTCCGGTTATCATGGGTACCACCACACCGGATTTTAAGCCCCTATTATCATCATGTTTATCCAGACCAATATTGATGCCTGGATGATTGGTAATCTGGATTTTTTTAGATTCCCATGCCATTCCTATCAACCCTGTTCCTTTCTCAAGGCCGGTCCTGTTAGAAAAAACAAGATCTTGATCTTTAAGGTAATGATTGGACTTTTGAATTGTTTTTCGATCCCTGTTGATCAACCATACTTCTGCAAAAGAAAAATCAATGCTTGAAGGTGTTTTTTTCAATACCTTATCAAGAGTCTGGATTAAATTGATGGGTAAATTAAATAATAACCCTATTTCTGAATGAAAGGCTTTGTGGATTTCTTCATTTTTTGTTTCCGTAATGTCCTGCATGGCACCGATTACGCGAATGGCCCTTCCGGAATGATCCCTTATGATCAGGGCTTTATTGGATACATAAGCATATTCCCCATCAGATTTTAGATAGCGGTGTTCGTAACTCCATTTGTGTTTTTTGCTTTTGATGGTTTTGGCTGCACTGTACAATACGGCTTCCATCTCATCCGGATGAAGACGCTTTACCACTTTTTCTTGATCGGATAATTTTTCATCATCCATATTCCCAAATAATCGCATGTAAGTTTCACCCCAAAAAACTTTGTTTTCGGCAATCATCCAATCCCAAATGGCATCATTTGTTGCTTTTGTAACATATTCATAGCGTTGAAAGCTTTCCTTTAATAATTCTTCTGATTTCTTTCGGTCATCAATGACCCTGAAAAAGGCCAAAATCCTATCATTTCCTGCTACCCTGGCTTTTTCAAGACTTACTTCCAACCAGGTTAACCCGCCATCCTTTTTTTTAATGATCCATTCAAAATGTTGCGGTTTACCCGCACCAGCTAAAAGCAATTTTTCGCGGGCTTCATGAAGTGTATATCCTGCAATATTAGTTGAAAATAACTCCGGACCTGATTTTAGAAGGGTTTCCTTATCATATCCGAAAATTTTACAGGACTTTTGGTTGGCATCTATGATTTTTCCGGTTTCCAATTCATGGATTAAAATCCCATCGACTGCTTTTTCAAATATTTCCCTGTAATTGGTTTCCGCCTGTTCCGATAGGGGTTGGTTTTCTTTATCACCCATATTTAAAATCTAAGATCAATTATAAATTCATAATAAAATAGTACCTCCTTCAAAAAAGGGAATAAGTAAGTTAACCAATGATTTTTAAGTTTTACCAGCATTGTTTTTGAAATAAAAGACATACCGCTTAAGGATTTCTACAGGTAAAGTTAAAAGTTAAATGAAAAGGTTTCCTAAATGGTCAAGGAACAAAGTCTAATTTATGAAAATAAAATTTAAACTTGGAAACTTGAAAATTAGATAATAAAATTGTTGGCATAAAGTTATATAAGTTCAGGGTGATTTACTATTTTTAAACGGCATCCAATAAGGCCTAATCATAAAATCATGAAATATCTAAGTATCTCCACATTCCTTAATTTGATCATTTGTTTTAATCTATTTGGGCAGAATAATAAACTGTATGAACAGCAAAAAAAGGAAATTTATACCCTTATCGATCAATATTCGCAAGCCAGAGATTCCAAAGATTCGATTTTGCTTAAAAAAATCCTAACAATTGAGGTGGACCAATTGGTTTCTTCAGGGGAATGGAGAAATGGGGTTGAGGAGGCCATCGAAGGGATGATGAAGAGTTCCGCCGCCAGTCCGGGAGATCGCCATCTCATTGTTGACAAAATAAGGGTTTTTAATTCCAAAACCGGCATCGTGGATTGCAGGTACGAAATAAAAAACATTGATGGCTCAGTTCGGAAAATGTGGAGTACCTTTATTATCAGCTATTCTGAAAACAGATGGAAAATAGCCGGGATCCGAAACATGCTACCTGCTTCGCAGGAATAAGCTGCTGACCAAATATTGATATAAAATTTTTCACCATTTTGATTATGCTTTTTTAAACTGGATTCACGAATAATTTTTGGCATTGGCAAAACGGCTGCTTCCTTATCCATTAAAACGGCCATTGAATCCTGTTCTTTGTGAAAATGTCACCATTGAAGGGGTTACCGTCGAAAACCATGGGCCTAATTCTGAGGGGTGTGATCTGAAGTTGGGATAAATGGAAGGGGGACCTTCTTAAGTGAGGAGGGTTCAAAATTCTAAAATTCAATTTTTAAAATAGGTTTTTTAGGAATTTTAATGTCAGTTATTTTACCTAAAAGGAAAAAAATTTTAGGTTCATCGGAAAAATCACTGGTTTCATCGGAATTCGATTGCTAATCCAAGAGGATTTATTTTATTTCATAGGTATGATTTTGTATTTCAGATACAATTTAAATAATTTCCTATGAAACGACTTGTACTGCTTCTGGTTTTAATGATTGGTTTTCAGGCTTTTTCTTTTTCAAAGATCATCCGGGTCAATAACCTGGAAGAATCCATACCCGAGGAGAATCTTTTTTCCAATTTGAATGATGCTTATAATAACGCTGTATCGGGAGATACGATTTATATTGAGGGATGCAATATAGGGTATGGAGATTTGACCCTTGAAAAAAGACTTACATTAATAGGTCAGGGATACTTTAACAACGAAAATCCAGGTATATCTTCCAATAAATTTGAAACGATAGTGGGAAGAATATATTTAGAAAATGGATCATCGGGATCAAAAATTCATGGTTTAAAATTTGATCAAGGTCAATTTTCCACTGCCCGCATTTCCGTAAATAATATTGAGATTGGTAATTGCTATTTCCGTAGGCCAATAAGAGTGAATGAAGAAAACGTTGAAAATATTGTGGTAAACAGATGTTATTTTTCTTCCAATTCAGGGTTTACGGTGGGCCAATTTACTGAACCTCCTCAAAATTTTATTTTTTCCAATAATATTGTGATCGGAAATTTTTTTATAAAAAATGAAAACTCAGGTACGATTACAAATAACGTGTTTAAGGGAAGCGATTTTTCAGTTGGGGAAAACTCCAATCTCCAGATCCACAACAATATTTTCTTGGGCACGGAATCATCCGATTATGTGATGCCAGAGGTAAGCAGCAATATCAGTTACAATATCTCTGCAAGTTCCCCATTCGACAATAGTAATAATAACCAAACCAATGTGGTGGATTCCAATTATTAATTACAATTGAAAGAATTTTAATTGCTGTTCTCCGTAAAAAGGACTATAATAAAAGAAGAAATAAATAATGATTTACACATCAGTGAATGCATATTTTTTATTAAAAACAATGGTCTTTATCAGAAGGTAAAGGCCATGGATGTGGAAAAGATAGTTTCAGATGGTGATATTATACGGATTCATATTAAAACGGAAATTTCACCAATTTCTGCCTCTTTAAGTTTAAAACAGTTTCAAGAGCAGTTTCCTTATCCTTCCTTAATTCGGATAAATAAATCCACCATAATAAACCTGTTAAAAATCGACAAATTTAACTACAATCATGTTTGGATAAAAAATAAAGCAATTTCTATTGGAGAAAAATACAAAAAGGATTTTTTTAGTAATGTTAAAATATTAAAAACTGGTTGGAAATAATAAGTCAAAATTCCAACTAATTTTGCTGTTAATCAAAAAAATCCAATATTTATGGTCCACAGAGAATGCTAAGCAAGTGTCATGTCATCCGTTAAATGGCCTTTGCCCCCACTAGCCTCTATGTTCCCTAAAGGGTAAGACAGCCCACGGGACTGACCTTTTAGAAGATATAGATATGTTAGTTTATCGTCAAAATTGATGTGACATGACACTAGTGAGTTAACAATCGTTCACTAAGAAATCACCCTTTCACTTCTCCCACTATTCTAATCGCTTTTTTGGCCATATCATAGATTTTATCGTAATTTTTTTCCTCAAGTAGGGGCTTGCTTACCAGTTTGCTGCCCATGCCTACAGCACATACACCTGCCTTAAACCAGGCCGCAATATTTTCCTTGTCCAGAGAAACACCGCCGGTGGGCATAAACATCAGATCAGGAAACAAGGCTTTAATGGAACTTAAAAACCCTGGCCCCAGCATGTCACCTGGAAACAATTTGATCAGTTTTGCACCCATATTTTCGGCTTTGATGATCTCAGAAGGGGTCATGCATCCGGGAACCCACAACATATGATGTTGGTCACACACCTCAGCGACTTCTTCCACCAACCCAGGGCAAATAATAAAATCGGCCCCTGCTTCAATATAAGTTGTCGCCATCTTTTTGTTTTTGATGGTTCCGATTCCCAACAGCAATTCCTTCATTTCACTGTTTCTCAGTGCCACCATTTTTTTGAAATTATTCAAAGCGGCTTCCCCTCTGTTGGTATATTCTACCATACGTATTCCAGCACGGTAAAGGGCCCTTAAAACTTCCAAACTCACCGTTTCATCTTTATGGAAGTACAGGGGTAAAATCCCCTGCTCCGGTATTTTCATTAAAATACTATCTTTCTTATTCATAAGGTTTTTATTAAAGTAAATTACCCTGGAACCGATGCGTGGCAATCATTTTAAAATTTGATATTAAAGAAAAGTAAAAATTTAATTCAAATTTTTACTTTAATGACCATTTTTTTGATCATTCCTTCTCCAATCATAGGTGAATGGACATCTTCGGGAAACAGAATTACAAATTGGCCGCCTTCCATTTGAAAATACATATCAGGCTCATCGGAATAATAAGAAACATCTTTCTCGGCGTTATAAGGACCTTTTAGTGATCCACAGGACTCCCTGGGTTTCCAGCCTATGGTTTCTTTTCCATTTATACAAACCTGAATATCTATATGTTGATCATGGCATTCGAATTTTTCATTGGCCTCGGCAGTGGTTTTGGAAGATTTTTCAAAGACCAACGCCTGTAAGGCCTCCCCATCTATTTCATATTTACCGTTTTGTAATTCGGCTAAATTTTGAGATTGGATGAATGCAAATGCTTTTTCAAAAAGCGGGTGAACACAACTGTATTTTGCTACATTGGTAAGGGTATCGAGAATCATGATTTTGGACTTTAATGGTTACCGCTGCACCCTTCCACTGGCATCGCCCCCCATAAGGACTTTTACTTCGCTAAGGGTAGCCTGGTTCATATCTCCGGGGAAGGTATGCTTTAAGGCTGAAGCCGCTACCGCAAATTCACAGGCCTCTTTTAATGGCATTCCCTCTACAAGCCCATAAATAAAGCCACTGGCAAATGAATCCCCACCGCCTACACGATCCACAATCCGGATATCATATTTTTTTGAATGATAAAATTCGTTTCCGTCATAAACCAATGCGCTCCAGCCATTGTCTGAGGCGCTATAACTTTCCCTCAAGGTAGAAGCAATGAATTTGAATCCGAATTGATCTTTCATTTGCTTGAATACATCTTTATACCCCTCCAGGTTCAATTCCCCTTTGGTTACATCGGATTCCTTGCTTTTGAAACCTAAGGTAGTTTCTGCGTCTTCTTCATTACCGATACACACATCCACGTACTGACAGAGTTTGGTCATTACTTCTTTGGCTTTTTCCTTACTCCATAATTTTTTACGGTAATTGAGGTCAATACTTGTGGTAACTCCTTTGGCTTTTGCTGCCTTTAGTGCCGCTTCTGTCAGGGCGGCAGCTTTATCGCTCAGCGCAGGGGTTATTCCTGTGGTATGGAACCAAACTGCTCCTTCAAATATCTTGTCAAAATCAAAATCTGAAATCTCGGCTTCTGCAATGGAGGCATCTGCCCTGTCATAAACCACCTGAGATGCTCTCATGGAGGCTCCTGTCTCGAGAAAATAAATCCCGAGTCTATTGCCGCCTCTTGCGACGAACTGGGTATCCACACCAAACCTTCTCAAATGATTAATCGCTGATTGACCGATGGGATTATCCGGTATTTTGGACACAAATGTGCCATTAAGGCCATAATTGCACAGGGCTCCAGCCACATTGGCTTCACCACCGCCATAGGTAACATCAAAAGTATCTGATTGTACAAACCTCTTAAAGTCAGGGGTGGAAAGACGAAGCATTACTTCCCCAAGGGTGACGACTTTTTTTGACATGTTTATGATATGAGTTTAATTAAAAATTGATTTAAAATGATAATCCGCGAGATTTGGTTTTTTCAGAGGCCTGGAATAATGGGACTGTAAACTAAACCCTGGTAGAAATACTTACATTAGACAAATTGTTAGTGGTTGACCAGAACTCCAAACAGATCCTTAGAATTTAAAACAAGTCTACTGTTTTATTTTATTAAAACCAAATTTTATACCTCCCATTTCGGGCTTCCGGTAATTATTTAATTAGGGGTCAGATACATAAAAAAAAGCCTCAAATGGCCAAGGGGAAACAATAAGCTGGCTTTCATCTCTCCTATACATTTCATAGGATATATGATCAGGTCCCTCGCTGATTTCTATTTTTCCATGTCCGGATTGGTTAAGATTTTGACAGCTCAATAATGAAAAAGCATTTCATCCTGAAGGGGATTTTATTACAATAAATGAATCATACCATTTATTATATATGTCTATTTGAATAAAAATGTTAATTTTAAGAGAAAACAAATAGTGGAGAAGTGAAAGAATTAACTTTCCTATATTATATTGGAAAAAATGGTTATATCTTGAACAGATTGAATTTTAATCATTTTTATCATTGGGCAATAGGATGGACTTAACACTTAAAATATTGATTAATTATGGAAACGAAATTCACAATAGCGGCTCTTTTATTAGGAGGAATGCTTATCGGATTTGGAATTCCCGGTTGGGCTCAAAGCGCTGATCAAAAGGTTTTGAATGAAAAAGTGATCAACTACCTTCAGGAAAACAAACAGCGGTGGAAGGATCTTAATGTCCCCTACGAGGATGGGCAGATTTTACATGATATCATTGTGGAGAAAAATTACCAGTCAGCCTTGGAAATTGGCACCTCTACTGGGCATTCCACCATCTGGATCGCATGGGCGCTAAGTAAAACGGGTGGGAAGCTAATAACTATTGAAATCGATGAAAATCGGCAAAAGGAAGCAAAGGAAAATCTGAAAATGGTGGGATTGTCAGAATTTGTGGATTTCAGGCTGGGGGATGCTCATGAGATTGTCAAAAAATTGGATGGCCCTTTTGATTTTGTTTTTTCTGATGCCGATAAAAACTGGTATGTGCAATATTTTAAAGATATCCATTCAAAGTTGAATTCAGGAGGTACCTTTACAGCCCATAATGTCCTTCAAAACATGAGTGGCATCAGGGAGTACCTGGATTATGTAAACAATCATTCTGATTATGAAACAACCGTGGACCGAACAAGCCGTTCAGGAATTGCCATCAGCTATAAAAAATAAAACATACACCCTGATTACCGGAGCAAGCAGCGGTATTGGTAAGGCATTTGCCTTTGAGTGTGCTTCTAGAGGCATGAACCTTTTACTCGTAGCACTTCCAGAGCCAATTCTGGAAGAAACCAAAGATCAGATTCTGGAAAAAAACCCTGTTGAAGTACTCACTTATGGAATGGATTTGACTGATCCTGTAGCAATCGAAGCATTGTATACCTATTGTATCGATAGAAATATAGAAGTCAATATGCTTATCAATAATGCCGGAATGGGGGCAGGGGGGAAATTTGAAAATATAAAGTTGGAGGTTTATCTCACCATTATGAAATTAAACAACCAGGCATTGACATTGATGACCTACCATTTTTTACCCATGTTAAAACAACAAGCTTCCGCTTTCATTTTAAATATGAGCAGCATGGAAGCTACTTTACCACTACCCTATAAAAGTGTGTATACGGGTACCAAGAATTTTGTATATGCCTTCTCGTTGGCCTTAAGGGAAGAATTACACAATAGCTCAGTTAAAGTATCTGTAGTCTGTCCAGGACCCGTAATGACCAATCCGGAGGCATTGAAAAGGATGCATGCCCATGGTTCAAGAGCCAAAATGGTGACATTGATGCCGGAGGAAGTGGCCGCGATAGGAATTAAAAATCTCCTGAAAGGAAAGGGAGTTATCGTTCCCGGAAAAATAAACTGGATGATTGTAAAATTCATGAAATTATTTCCAACCAAACAAAAAATGAAAATACTGGAACGACTTTTTCGTGTTTACAGTGAACACTGAGGTTTGT
Source organism: Cyclobacteriaceae bacterium (assembly GCA_040905205.1). Taxonomy (GTDB): domain Bacteria; phylum Bacteroidota; class Bacteroidia; order Cytophagales; family Cyclobacteriaceae; genus Cyclobacterium. The sequence goes on along the minus strand of JBBDSB010000255.1, from coordinate 12,331 downwards.
CCCTAAGGCAAATTTATTTTAAAAGTTTATTTTTTGGAAAAGTTTTTGCATTGACTTATCAGTGATGTGTTATAATTAAACCCTTATGGAAATTTTAATTGGTCTTTTTATTGTCGGTTTCATTTTGATTTTAATTCTGATCCCTCTTGTTTACTATACGAGGCAGAGTTCCGACATTCGCCTGGAAGGTGAATTGCTGATTATCCGGTACCCTTTCCGTAAAGTTGAAATCCATTTAAACAATGACCTTAAAAGTTGGAGCTTACAGGAAGCCAGGTTCCTGTGGATAGGAAAAGTTTTTGCGATTAATCTGGAACTTAATAGTGGGAAATGGCACCATGTTAATTCCAGGTTCAACCCGGAAAGCTTTGAAAATCTGTTGGAATTATTGGAAGGTCTTTATGAAGAAAGAAAACGCAAAAGCGATGGGTAGTAGGGATTCATTTATTTAAAATAATGCGGAATATGGGTCATTTCCTTACTTAATTCCCACAGCCTTTCAGCAATTTCCTTTGAACATGCATTTTTGGAAGCAGGTTTTTGTTTACAATTGTCCCAGTATTTTCCGCTTACATGTTGTACTTCATTGGAACTGGCCAAATAAACGGAAGTAGTCGCACCTTTTTCTGGAGAAACGCCTGCCAGGCGACGTAATTTCCACATGATGGCATGAAAAGAAATGGTATGCTTGGTGCCAATGTCAGTTTTTACCAACCCTGGCTGAACGGCATGGATGCTAATGTTCCGGTAAGGGTTTCGTCGATTAAATTCTTTTGTAAACAATACATTGGCAAGTTTTGATTGTGCATAGGCCCGAAGTCCATGGTAATTTTTGGTCAAATTCACATCCTGGAAATGAATATTACCGTGAAAATGGGAATCAGAACTTATATTGATGATCCTGGCATCCTTTGACTTGTTGATTAACGGAACCATTAAATGGGTCAAAAGAAAGGGACAGAGATGGTTAATGGCCCACTGCCGCTCTATTCCATCTTCTGAAAGTCCGAATTCAGAAAACCAACTCCCGGCATTGTTTACCAATACATCCATTTTTTCATACCGGGTTTTAAGTGCGTCAACCATTTCCCTTATCTGGGTTTGAGAGGAAAGGTCGGCAATGGCCCAATCAATTTGGGCATCCGGAACAGATTTTAATATTTCTTTTTGAGCCATTTTGGCTTTTTCCTCAGTCCTGCAAACCAATATAACTTTCGCACCCTTACTACATAAGGTTTTAGCCGTTTCATACCCAATACCGGTATTGGCACCGGTCACCATACAAATTTTATCTATCATGAATAATATGTTTTATTATGAATTACCCCATTATCGGATAAGAGAACATTTAGTAAGCCTCCCCTCAACTTCTGTATTTTAACTGTAGGCCATGCAAGAAATTCCTCATAATCTGATCCTTGCACAAACGGAATTGAGTTTGATCGGGTTTTCTGAAAAAAGCACTCAGTTCATGGGGGCTAAGGTGCCGGTCCACACTTTCCAGAATATCCAGGATATCTTCATTTTTTAAGTTCAAGGCAATTTTTAGTTTTCTTAAAACAAGGTTATTATTTAGCCTTTTTTCAGGTACAGTTAGGGCACCTTCTTTTTTGCCTCTGTGGAAAATAATCATTCCATTGAGAAAACTCGCAAGATAAAGGTCATTTATGGATTTAAAATCCGGATCATCCTCCTTTTTTAACCAGTCACTTACCTCGGCTCTGCTGACTTTCAATTCGGCAAGCTCAAATATTTTGATCATGCGGTCGTCACCATAATCAAAGGTATAGCGCAAGCTTCGGAGTATCACATTATTATTCATATAAAACGCTTTTCAATTCATCAATAAGATCCCAATTTATCAAATTAATTTTGTGCCTTTTCGTTTTTCGGAAAAAGTAACTGGTTATAAAATTAAATTAGGTTCAAAATACTCCAGGGAGTCTAAATGAAGAAAATTATTTTGATGCGGTGGCCAGGCAAGGGACGGATAATTACCTGACCAGGGTATGGTGGGATGTACCTTAAAATTCAATTCATTAATTTCCTGCCCAAAATCAGGTCCAGGATCTGATAATATTGATTAAGGGCTTGCTCTGGCCGAACTGGAAAATAATTGAAAAATAATTAAGTAAATTTTTGTAATTAAAAATTTTAAAAGCTACATTTAAAATAACAAGTGAGAGATAAAAGGCCAAATGTAAAATTTTGGACGACGATTAAAAATCCAAGATAAAGGTATTAATGAGCCGAGACTTTTGAGTCAATAGTTTGAAACGGGAAACCGCCAAAATACCGGCATCATGTGATCCAATCGAAAGTTTGCGACAACAGGATTTTCTAATCTAATGTTATGATCTTGGGCAACTGAGTGAAAAGCCATAATAACTGTAGCTTGTCATGATTTGAAGATTACGGTCTTCAGGTGATGGAGCGGGAAAAACTTCAAGGGTTTTTTCCGCTTTTGTTTTTTTTAGGGTATGATGAACTTAGCCATTTAAGCCACCAATTCCCGTTTACAGAGGTGATGAAGGAGTAGGAGAGAAAAATTGGTACTGGGATTACAAATCCCTACCTATCTGGTTTCGGAATTGCAAATTCCGAACAGCGGGTGAATACTGATTGTTTACAATGGCTTCAATTTAAGGAGGTTTTGAGGGAGTTTGAAAGGATTATCTATTGGAACCGGGATTACAAATCCCTGCTTATCAGAATTCGGAATTACAAATTCCGCATAGCAGAAATCTTTACTTTTCTTGGGCAGGTGCTAAATTCTTTTTGGCTTCCTGGATATGAGGATATAGGTCATAAGTAGCATAAAATTCTGTGGAAAAAGCGCCCCAGACACTTTTCTCTACAGCCATATTCAGCGTCCGAAGTTCGCTGGCCGGGATTTTAAGGGTGACTACCTGCCCTATACCCATCATCACATACCAATTCACCACTTTAGCAGAAGGAGGTGGGAAATTTTCCAAAAAACCGTTTTTATCCCTGATTTCCCTTAATTCTTCGATATTTTTATCCTGGTGGTGTTTCATCATGATGGTAATCATTATACTGTCAGAAGCTGACTCCGGTCCTGACTGCTGCGCCTTGGAATAAAAACAGGAGATAAGGAAAAGGAAAAATATAGGGAAGCATTTCATACCGCAGGCGTTTAAGTTCTTTTCAAATTTAAAAATAATTTAATATACAACTAACCTTTATCCATGCATTTCTTAACCCCTGACATTTAAGTGATTTGATGACAACAGATGCATTTTGCTACTACTAAAATCTATTTAAAAGCGTCCCCCTCGTTTCTTTAAAGAATTTTCCAGTTTTTCCAATTTTAAATTTTCATAATTTTCCATAAAAATGGAATAAAAATGTTCATTAGCTACCGGGATGGTATTATTTCCGTGAACTTCCATCACCGCTTCCAGATCAAAAAACTTAAAATTGGGCAAATGACGGAATTTTCTAACTACTTCGGAGGCATAGGAATTTCTACTTGCACCTTCAAATGCAAATGGAAGGGTACATATTACTACAAAATTCATATCCTTTTTCAGTAACCAGGAGGTAAGTGTTTCGACCATATTGGTTCCGGTGTAACCGCCTAAACCTGCCAATAAAAAATATTGGTCATTTGGATCAAAAAGATCTTTTATTTCCTGAGGAGTGTCTAAGGGTTGACTCATATCAGAGTCCGACCATACATTTTCTTCCCCCGATTTATTTTCCATAGTAGGAGGCAAAAATCGAATAAAGTTAATTTCTTCATGAAAATGGGGCCTTTCACAATTCGTAATGGAAGTGTATTTACCCTTTATCCCCTTTTTGTGGAAGTGTTCCAGGATATTGGTACCAGCCCCTCCCAATCCGATAATATGCACAGCGGGTTTTACCTTTTCATTTTTCGGTGTTCCCTCAGAAATTAAAGGCAAGCTATCCACAACCGAAAATCCATCAACAGCGTTTCTACTTTTCATCGTTTCCATTCATTTATGCCCAACTCATAATTTATTAAAAATTTTCTTGACCCAACTTTGTTCTGAATAAATCAAAAAAAGGAAAATGGTCTTGATTTTAAATTGACAAATGATGACCCTGTTATTGGCAATATTAAAATTTGTATTTTGTAGTAATTTTTATGCAACTCGCAAAAATTTGGTTATTTCTTTTTAAACATACTATTATCGTTTGAATAAAACAAAAATAAGAATTATATTTTTTAGGGTGAAAGGAATTATTTTGGATTTTTCATCCATTCAAGAATAAGGAGTTGGTGGGAAAAAATGGGGGATTTTTTAACTAATTGTAAAGTGTGTCATACGGGCGGCCAACCATTAATTGATGTCATGGTTAAAAAAATGAGGTGAGTCCATCATTAATTTATTGCGGAAGGGATTGCAAATCCTGTTAATGTGGGTTCGAAATTACAGATTTCGAACAGCGGGAGTTAAGCAAAAAAAACCACCCCTGCTAATCTGGGGTACTCGATCCAACTGAATTGTTTTGTCTTCTTTGTTGCCCTCAAAAGCAACAATGAAGACGAAAACCCCATTTTTGAATGGCTGTTATTTACGTTTCTTTAAAGATTCGATATCTCCCAAATCTTTCTGCCTGCCTGTGGCTTCCTTATTTTTTATAAATTCATTTACATTGATAAAATTTACATTTAGACCATCTATTTTACCTTCAACTTTATTTTGGTAAGCTTCATCAAATTCAACTCCAGAGATAGTATTTAAAATGTCTATTCTTAGCGGAGGATAACCTAATTGGATAACATGGTTGTTTTTTAAAAAATCTTGTTCGGTAATATTTAAGGATCCGAAACCAAAATCGTTTAATACGATGATCAATTTTGAAGCATTATCATTGGTAGGTTTTATCCAAATGTCTAAATCCCCGGTATGCCGGGGACGGCCATGGAAGGCAAGTGCATGCGCGCCAATGACCATGTATTCCACTTTATGCAGATTCAGTAGTTTAATAAAATCGATAAAGTCGGCTTCAAAGATCATAACTTCCTAAACTGTACCACTTTTTCAATTTTTTCAGGAAAGCAACCGTTCAGCCATGTAAAGTAGTTTTTTCTTAAACGTCTCACTTCGGCCAATCTTTCCGAAGGGCTCTTATTTTGCCAAAATAATAGGTCTAGGTAACCTTCATCCTCTTTCCTCACCCGATTCACGACCAAAGCGATTTTTCTTTTTTCCCCCATGATAACATTACCTTTAAGCGGATTTCAATGTTTTGCCAGATCAAAAATACATATTATATGCTTTCTATATCGCATTTATAAAAAATTTTAATTTTTGACAAGGGTTATCCAGCCGGGAAAAGTTAAGGGAGAAGCCTTACTTTAAATTATTCAGGTGATTGTCTGAATAATTTTTTATGCCTTGGTTCAGGTATAAGTTTAGGTTTTGTAAATTGGAAAGCTTAGGTCAATAAAAAATGCCCCGGAATATTTCCGGGGCTTTTTTATGTGGGTATGGAAGCTTAACTTTTACTTGCAGAACAATACCCGATCCCATATACCATCATGTTGGGCCTCACCATTGGTAAGTTTGAGTTCGGCAGATAGTCTCACTTCATAGGAGCAATTGGGTAAGGCAGCAACATCTCCGGTGTAGGCCGATGTTCCATGGGCTTCTTCTCCGGGGGAAGGATGAACAACCGGAGCAAAACTATGGGGTCCACCCGGACCTGTCATTCCCAAACTGACTGCACCAAGGTTGGGATTGGCTGCGGTATATTTTGCGGTTAAGGAATTGGAAATGGTACTGCAGCCACCGGAGGTAGCCAGCTCTTCCAGATCTATAGAGGCAACGCCCAATTCGTTGCTGTTTGTCGTGGGCAGCCAGGATCCACCCTGGGGCACATTGAGGTATTTGGAGTTGAATATAGCCAAAGGTCTGGAAACACCTGCCACCACTTCGGAGGCGCTATTTCCTGCTTCCCTTTTTATCATTCTCAGGCTGAAATACCTGTTATTCTGAAGCGGATTGATGGTGGTGGTACTATTTCCTGGAATCAATCCTCCCATATCCACTGGTGTACTGGCAATAGTTGAGGAAATCAATTTTACCAAAGGCCCATTATTGTTCAAAACAAGGTTGTATCCCATGGGCAGGGTGCCATTTTGAGGTACAACGATCCAATTCCCATTGAAGCTAACCGGAATTTGACTTCCTATGGAATTGATGGCGATGTCTTCATACTCGAATAATGGGGCTAATTTCCACCCATATCCGATAACTGTATTCGCAATTTGTGTTGGAATGACATCCGTCCATGCTCCTGGTGCTACAGGAATGGGATCACCCGGATTGGCCAATTCGGTATACTGGAATTTGTATTCCATGGGCTGTCCGTTTAGTTTTTCAGTGAGCGCGCCTACCAGGGCCAGGTTGTTATAAAATGCCAGATCATTCCAGGCTGTAATTGGTTTTCCAGTAGTCCTGCCCGTGCCCGGGTTGATATTAAATATGGAGTTGTACCGCCGTAATTCACCGATGGCAAAGAAATAGCCTATTGGTCCTGTACCATTTCCTCCGTCAGGTTGTTCCCTAAGGCAAATTCTTACACAGAAGCAGTTGCCCACATTCTCGCGATCCGCCTGCCTGGCTCGGCTAGGTGGTTCTTCGAAAAAGATGGACCCTCCAAAGGCAAATTTAAAATAAATATCAGGTCCGTTTCCCCAAGGAAATAGAGGTGTTTCCACATTGATCAAAGGAGAGAGAAATGTTTTTTTAAAATCTTTGGATCTATAATAAATACAAAAATGCCCATTGACATCGGTAATGGCCGTACCTAAAAGGTCATCTGAAATGACATCATCATCCATTGCCATCACCTCAATGCCTGCAAGCACTTGCTGTGATTCACAATTTGTTACGGTACCACAAATCACCCAGATGTCCAGGATAGAAAGGATGTAGCACCATATCCTATTGGATATACGGTAATTCCATTTGGCTTCCAACCCATTGTTGGTTTCTCTCCATTTTGGCTGAAGTATATTCAGTGTCGCCTGGAATGGTTTGAAGTTATGCGGTTTTCCGGTGTCTTTTTGCCCATAATCCGGAATTTCGGCATAATGGATATCAAATTCGACTGTTTCTCCCTTATACTTCTTTTTATCACTGTCAATTTGGAAAATATAATTACCCGATTCGTCTGTTTTGGTCTCGGCTAACAAGTACTTTTCTTTTGCCTTTATTCCTTTTTCATCGATAATCTGAAAAGTTTCTTTGGCTTGCGCCGTCACCATAACGGTAGCTTCATTAACATTTGCTCTTGATCTGTAAAGTCTGACAGTGGTATTTGACAGGGGCATAAAATGATCATCACATTTTACCCCAATTAGGTTACCTTTGAGTGTGTACATCATTGTTTTTAAATTTAAGAAATTGAAAATGAGTTACTTTCCACAAAATGTAACCATTTTATTATATGAAAACAACAATGAATTCTAATTTATCAGGAGCTATTTTAGGTGATTAGCTAATCGGTGGAATAAAATAATGACAGACATCATATTATTTGATCAAATTCTTAAGAAATTAAAATATGAGGGATTATTTCTGAGCCAAAAGAGGGAGCAAAGGGAAAAAATAATGCATTTTATTTTTTCAACGGCTTTTGTAAATCCGGCACCAGTTGCCTGGCGGCCTGCTCAAAATCGATGTATGCTTCCAGATCTTTTAAGGAATAGTGGGGCCACGTGGGAATAATGGCTGGCCGGCGCATCATCAAAGGTGAGTACCACCGTTTTATCAGGAATGGGCTTTTTTAATATCTGCCCATAAAGTGGCCAGAAGCCCACCATCATGGCTATTAAAAGGAGGATAAACTTTAAATTTGATAAAGCTCGATACATAAAAGGTCAGGTGATTTACAAAGTTGGTTGGTATGATGCTTTTACCTGGCGAAAAGCCTTAACCGCCGCATGGCCCAGGGATGTTCACTTCCTTCTTTTACTTGCATTCGAATAAATTTACCCTTCACCCCATCTTCCAACCGGACCACATTGTCTCCTTTTACGCCGGAACCACTGGCCACCTCTGACCAGTTGTTTCCATCTGTTGAAACCGTAGCCATATATTTGCGTGGATATTGCTCCTCTCCGGAATTAAATTGTATTTCTGCCAGATTTACAGGCTGGGGCAATTCTACCTGGTACCACATGCCGGGTTCCTGAGCCATATCTGTTTTCCATCCCTTAAACCCAAAGGCATAACTTGGATCCCGAGTGGAACCCACCCCCTGCAAGGCGGTGCTGCTGGCAGTTACCTTCCAGTTATCCTGTGGTAAAAGGTGCTTGGGAATTTCCCCGATCAGTTCATCGTAAGTATAGTTGGACTTTCTGGCTTTGGTTTCTTCTCTAATCTGCGCCACATATTCGGGGGATACAAAGCTTCCTTTATTGCCAAATTCATTGCGGATATAGGAAACCACCGCAGCCATCCATTGGTCATCATTGGAATCCATCGCAATCATCACTCCCTCATACTCTTTGTCCTCGATGGCTCCAGTAAGGCCATGCAACAAAGTTTTCACCGCATACTCAGGATGTCCCTGAATGCGTGGAGATCCAGAAAATCCAGGGGCTATCAATTCTCCTCCGGCACCTCCCGTAGGCGTACCCAAACCTTTGACCCCATGGCAGGTAGCACAATAGCTGTCAAAAATGGTTTTCCCCTGGTTGAAAAGCGCTCTTTCCACAGGGGAATACTGGGTCGCTGCCAATTTTTCAGCTTCTTCCATTTTTTCCACAATTTGGGAAGCTACCGTCTGAACCCCTTTGGCCGGATTGTCCCCTAGGGTAGTTTTAAGTAGTTGGTCCACATCGGTTATCTTAAGAATATAGGCGCTTTGTAGGGCCTGAATGACCACACCGGAATCCTTATCCCCGGCCAGCCTGATGTAATCTTTTTCGAGGCTTTTTTCTCCGTATTTATAGAGGGTTTCACTCGCCCTAAGAGCATGAATGCGGACCATTGGACTGGTATCTTCCATCAGTTTTCTAACCAAGTCCAATTTTAAGGCGCCTAGGCCTTCCAGGGTCCATAAAGCATGAAGGCGGGCCAATTCATTGGCGGATTGATTTACCATCTGCTCCAATTCTCCTGCAACGGATGGGTCTTGTCTCAGTATCAAAAGCTGTTGGGCTTTGTCCCGCCACCAGCCATTGGGGTGTTCCAGGTGCTTTACCAGTTCTGCAACGGATTCCTCAAACATCCTTGGTTTTTCCTCACTTCGGGGCATGCCCTCATAGGTAATCCGCCAAATACGGCCATTTCCCACAATATCATCCATTTGGTATTGCAGAATCTTGGTACGCAGGTAACTGCCTTCCTGGGTCCAATTGCCTTCCTGTATGATGCCGCGGTACATGTCCACCAGGTACATCGTACCATCAGGTGCCGTGGCCATGTCCACCGGCCTGAACAAAGGATCTGTGGATTGGATAAATTCAGATTCGGTATCCAAGTATTGGTTCTGTATATAAGAAAGACCCTCTGCCTTTTCAGTGCTTACCTGCCGGACAATTCTACCTACCGGCTCACCATAAAAGTACTGATTCACCAAGTCCGCAGGAAGGCGGTCCCCTCTAAAAACATCATTACCGGCTGCACCGGTTACATTGTTCAGGGAATTATCGGATTTGGTTTCCCGCATGCCCGGTTCAAAATCTGCCATTTTTATCAGACTATAGGGTACCCGGAATCCTTCCTGAAACTGTCCCTCTATCCGAAAATTGCCATATACGATTGGAAAATTAAAATTTTGTGGTACACCACCGGCACCATCCTGAAACCAGACCTGTCCGAAATTATCCTGGGTTACCCCCCATTGCCCATATGGATTGCCTATGGGTTCCTGGATCACTCCCTCTGGCGTCCAACGGATACGTTTGGCATTATAGGTGCTGTACATCCAGTTGTCCATGGTCCAGGTTAAAAAACTGGTTTGATGTTCCACATTTCCAGAACGACCGAGACCTGTAGCAAAAAGTTCCTTGGTATCGGCCTTGCCGTCATTGTCGGTATCCGTGTATTTATAGACATGGTCCTCATTGGATTCCATGGACAGGATGGTATTGGGCCCGAAGGGAACCACAAAACGCGGAAATACCAGGCTGTCCAAAAATACCACCCCCGATTCATAAATTCCGTCATTGTCCTTGTCTTCCCATCTTGATATCTGACCAGCCGGAGTCAGCTCACCGGTGGCATCAATATCCTGCATGTAAGTCCGAAGTTCCAGCACATACATTCTCCCATTTCCATCAAACTGGATGGCAGCAGGTTCTTTGATATGTGGTTCTGAAAGTATGGGCTCAATTTTGTAACCGGGTTTTAGGATAAAAGTTTTTTGTTGTTCGGAAGCAGAAAGCGGAACCACCGGGGGCACCGGCGTCAGGTCGATACCCTTCCATCGAGGGGATTCCATATCTGTACCTTCCGGAATCTCAATCTGAGGGTAGGGGGCCTCCATCCTTTTGGGATCCAGTCGTTCGGCTGGAGAAACATCAAATGGAGACTTTTCTTCACTGCAGTTTGAAAAAATAAATAGCGTGATACAGGTAATCAAAATTAGTTTTACTGACGGATTCATCAATTATCGAGTTAAATTTCTGGGCTCTGGAATTTATTTGTCTTTTATCAAGTCTAAACCAAAAGACCAAAGTATATCAATTTTTTCTAAAATTGATAACCGGAGACATAATAATTGACAATTTTCTGGGGGATAAATGCCATAGAGTTTGGAGGTGGCTCCTGAAATTCTAAAAAAGCAGGGGGATTTTTGTCAATATTGACCAGTTAATTAGGTCTGTTTAGAAATATTATATTTCAATGACCTGGATTTTTTAGTATGCGTTAAAAAGAATCCAGTGGTGTTAAATTTTTTTTTCTTTTATATATTGGCCCCTGAAAACATAAAACCCAGCAAAAAACAAATATGAAAACGAATAGCTTATTGGCTTGTCTGCTTTTAATTATGAGTGCCTGCAACCAAAATGACCAGGGTTATGGCCTGGAGGATTATCCAAAGGTGAAAAAAATGGATGTCCATATTCATATTAACACCGATCGTACCCTTTTTTTGGAAAAGGCCATTGAGGATAACTTCAGGCTTATCAATGTAAGCCTGGAATACGATGATGGGTGGAATGATGTTTACCGTAAATTTGAGTACGGTCTGAAACAACAGGAACAGTTTCCGGAAACAGTGGAAATGGTAACCGCCTTTGCCGTCTCTGATTGGGACGATGAAAACTGGGAAGGGAAAGTTATCTCTTGGCTGGACAGTTGTTTCCGGCAAGGGGCCCTGGGGGTGAAGGTTTGGAAAAACATAGGGATGGTTTCCCGGGATACGGCAGGCAACCTTATTTCAATAGATGATGCCCGTTTTGATCCTATTTTTCAATTTATTCAGGAGCAGGACAAAACGTTAATGGGACATTTGGGGGAACCGAAAAACTGCTGGCTGCCCCAGGATGCCATGACCACCAACAATGACCGTCGGTATTATGAAAATCACCCGGAATACCACATGTATCTCCAGCCGGAAATGCCTTCCCATGAATCATTAATGGCGGCACGTGACAACATGCTGGAAAAGCATCCTGACCTGCGCTTTGTAGGTGCCCACATGGGCAGTCTGGAATACAGCGTGGATGTCCTGGCAGCTCAGTTGGACCGCTTTCCCAATATGGCCGTGGACCTGGCAGCGCGCATGGGGCAGGTCTTTTACCAAACGGCGGAAGATAGGGACAAGGTACGGGAATTCTTTATCCAATACCAGGACAGGATCCTTTATGCCACTGATTTTGGGGACAATGGAACGCGTCCCAGGGAGGAATTGCACCAGTCCATGGAGACCACCTGGAAGCGGGATTGGGAATATTTTGTAACCGATAACGAGATGAACAGCGACCTGATCAAGGAACCATTTAGAGGTTTAAAATTGCCCAAAGAGGTGGTGGACAAGGTCTTTTATAGCAATGCGGTGAAATGGTTTGGGATGGAGGAATAATAGGCTGGGAAAAATATGGGCTGGGTGTAGTTTGAAACTCCACCCTACTATTTTCGGTGTTTTGAACAGTTAACGCTTGCCTAAAGGCTATTTGCAATGGCCAGACGTGACCGTTTCTAAAAACAATTTCCCACCGCTGGGTAAGTTTGAAACTCCTCCCTTATATTTCCGATATTGAAAACAGATAAATTCTGCCAAAAGGCCATTTGCAATGGCCGGACTTATCCGTTTCCAAAACCGATATATCACTGCTGGGTGGAGTTTTTAACTTCTCCCTTATATTTTCGATGTT
>JBBDSB010000254.1:0-1333 GCA_040905205.1 Cyclobacteriaceae bacterium | reverse complement strand
TTAACGAAAAACGGCTAAAAGCCAAAGGCCAAAAGCTAAAGACCAAAATGGCTGTTAGCTGTTGGCCGTTGGCTGTTGGACGAACCCTATCGACCTATAAACCTATCGACTTTTTGATCTGGAAGTAGTGTCTTTTAGAAAGCGATCGTACAGCTTGATGGTCAACTGGAAAAGAGCGATCTGAAATGGGTAAACGATACAACATCTACTTTGTCAACTTTAATGGTCAATAGGAGTTTATCTCCCGTAACAATAAAATCGGATTTAGATTGAATAGCCAAATCAAATAAAAAATTATCTTTTTTATCAGGACATCCCTCAAAATGAGAGTAAACAGGTATTGAAATCGTTAAATTCTGAATATAATTCAAATAAATACCAGGGTCGTATTGGAGCAGCTTTCTAAATTTATCTCTGGATAATACTTCTTTCAATTCTTCTTCAAGCTCCTTGCAAGAATAAACAATTAAATCTTGAGCTAAAATGAGTTTGGCGATTTCATCCAATTTTCTTCCAATGATGTAACTTATCCAGATGTTGGTATCAAGGATTATTTTTCTTCCTGGCCTCATATATGGATTTCCTAACAGAGCTGCTTGATTCTACAATCTCTGATAATGAAATGGTATTTGGTTGTACGGAATTATTCAACCACTTGGCTTGGGCCATGATCAATTCCTTATTATCCGCAACCCTTAAATCCATTCCTAGTTTTTTTGCAATATCCAAAATAAGCTTCAGGTCTTCCTTGGAAGTGCTGTTTAGAATTAATGTTTCCATACTTGAATTTATTTACAAGCTTCCAAAATTGCTTACGTAAATTACGACATTAAGGTAATAATTTTTTTGCAATATTTGCTGTTGGAAGTTGGACGAACTCTATCGACCTATCCACCCATAGACCTATCGACTTATTCATTGGCTGTTGGCTGTAAGATTAACGAAAAACGGCTAAAGGCCAAAATGGCTCTTGGCTGTTGGCTGTTGGCTATTGGCCGTAATGTTAAGGAATAACGGCTAAAAACCAAAGGCCAAAAGCTAAAGGCCAGATTGCTGTTGGCTATTGGCCGAACCCTATCGACCTATCCACCCATCGACCTATCCACTTTTTATGTTGTGATTGAATTAAACTTATCGTTTTATAAACGTTGCCGTAAACTGATCAAATTCCATCATAGACCCCCCATCTTCATTTAATTTTTGTATAGTCGGCAGGTAATCAGCAATTACCTTTATTAAAATAGCGTTAGATAAATTACCAAGTCCGATTCTTACCAATTTTTTGGGAGTATTCCTGATCAAAAAACTATTTCTGAAATCAGCATCTTTTGTA